>NZ_CP101125.1:1810326-2111630 GCF_024296925.1 Pseudomonas nunensis | reverse complement strand
GGCGGTGCACGTAGAGGTACGGCAAGGCTTCGTCATCGGTGTGCAGGTCGAGCATCACATCCGCCGTGGCCGCCAGTTGCACCAGGCTTTTTTGCCACTCCTGGACGTTGGTCGAAGGTCGCTCCAGCGCCGCCGACAGATCAAACGCACGGTTGAAGTTATGCCCGGTGGCGTCGTGAAAACGCCCGAGAATCCGCCCCTGGCGAAACTGCCCGATGCCGAGCGGATTAGCTTGCGGCACCACCGTCACTTGGCTCTTGAGCCGACCCTCGGCCTCGGCGACTTTCAGCCGTTGCATCAACAGGTGCAGGACCAGCATCCCGGCGATTTCATCGGCATGCACCCCCGCCTGCAAATGCACCTTCGGCCCGCTGCCATCGCCTTCAAAACGCCAGGCGCCGACCCGCGCCGGATCGCCATTGTTGTTGCGCACACTGAACGAAATATCCTGCGCCATCCGCTTGTCCTCCCGTGTTGATCGTTAAAAAACCCTGGATTGCCGTAGTCGGCGCTGGAACTTGAACGCACGTTCAACTAAGCTCGCCAACCAGGCACTGCACCCAAGGATTCGCTTGTGACCACCGACTCTCCAAAATTCCGTCGCGTTGAAGCCGACGCGCGCCGCGAACTGCTGATCGCCGCCACCCTGCGTTGCCTGGCCCGCGACGGCCACGCGGGTATTTCCGTGCGCCGTATCGCGACCGAGGCCGGGGTGTCCGTCGGCCTGCTCAATCACCATTTCGGCAGCATCGATGCGCTGATCGCCGACACCTACCAGACCCTCGCCAGCGAGCTGACCAGCGCCTTGCTCCAGGAAGTCCAGCAGGCCAATACACCGGCCGAAAAAATGGACACCTTCCTCGTCGGCTCGTTTTCGCCACGGGTCATGGACCCGCAGTTGCTTGGGGTCTGGGTGGTGTTCTGGAGCCTGATCCGGCATTCGGAACACGTCAGCCAGACCCACGAAAAAAGCTACCGCGCCTACCTCGATCTGCTGCGCCAATTGCTCGACGATCTGGCGGCCAGCGAAGGTTTTGTGATCCACGACACGCGCCTGGCGGCCATTGGCTTATCGGCGATGCTCGACGGACTCTGGATCGAGTGGTGCCTGAACCCCGAAACCTTCAGCCCCGCCAACGGCCTCCACATCTGTCGTTGCTGGATAAAGGGGCTGCGTCACGGAGCATTCAGCACCGACGACGTCCTGTGAAGCGTGGCGCCCGAAGAGCATGGCCAAGGTGCCGCTGACCGCGATCAGCCCGGCACCGATCATCAGTGACACGTCCATCAACGTGCCCCAGATCAGGTTCGACAGCGCGAAGGCCCAGATCAGCCCGGTGTACTCGAAGGGCGCCAGCAAGGTCGCGGTCGCGCGCTGGAAACTGGCAAAAAGCAGGAACTGACCGATGCCGCCGACCAGCCCGGCCGCCAGCATGCCCAGCCAGACCGGGGTCGGCGCCGGGGTGTGGGTCCAGGGCAGCGCCACCGTCATGCAAATCACAAACACCACGTTGGTGATCAGCATCTGCTCCAGCACCGAAGTCTGGTCGTCGACCTGACGCAACTGGATGTAGGTGAACGCCCAGCACATCGCCGCCAACAGCGTGAGGATGATCGGCAACGGATCGGCGATGTGGCTCGGGCGACAGGCGATGATCACGCCGACGAAACCGATGATCAGGCTGAACCACTGCCAGCCGCTGGCGCGTTCCTTGAGGATCATCGCGGCCAGCACGGTGACCATGATCGGCGCGGAAAAATACAGCGTGGTCATCTCGGCCAGGGTCAGGTCCCGGGCCGCCGTGTAATACAGCAGCCAGGCCACGATCGACAACAAACCGCGCACCACCAGCAAGCGTCGGCTCGGCGAACGCCAGGCCCGCTGGATCAGGCGCAGGCGCCCCGCCAGCAGACAAGCCACGACCACCACCAGGCTGCGCCAGAACAGAATAGTCACCACCGAATAGTCGGCCACCAGCCACTTGATGACCGCGTCCTGCAACGCCAGGAACGCGTAGCCCAAGGTGCACAGGCCGATGCCCTGCAACGAGCGGTCGACGATCTTTGGCGAACTCATTACACCGACCTGCGCACGGGCGTCCCGCGCCGCTCGACGAACCCGAACAACGCCTCGATCAGGAAAGTCAGGCAAACATACACGCCCGCCACCAGCAGCAACGGTTCATACACTTGCAAGGTTTGCGCCCGCACCACGTTGGCGGCGCCGAGCAAATCGATCACCGCGATGGTCGAGGCCAGTGCCGTGGACTTGAGCAGCATCACGGTTTCCCCGGCCAAGGTCGGCAACAACAAGCGCATCGCCCGAGGTAAACGCACCCGCAACAGCGACTGACGCGAGGTCATGCCGAACGCCGAAGCGGCTTCCATTTCACCTCTTGGCACCGCGAGCAGGCCGCCGCGAATCACCTCGCCGACATAGGCGCCCATCGACACCACCAGGGCGAACACGATGTACCAGTAACCGTCACGCAGGTAAGGCCAAAGGAAGCTGCCGCGAATCAACGGAAACTGCGCAAACAGGCTGCCGAGCCCGTAGTAGAAAATGTAGATCTGGATCAGCAACGGCGTGCCGCGAAACACGCTGGTGTAGAACAGGCTGGCCTTGGCGATCACCTTGTATCTGGAGATGCGCGCCAGCGCCACCAGGATGGCCAACAAGAAACCGAACACACTGGACAGCAACAGCAGGGTAACGGTCGTTTGCAACCCTCGGCCCAACAGCGCTGCGTATTCAACTATCCACGCTGGAATCATTTCAATCACTCAGCCAAAGGCATCCAGCGACGAATGCGTCGCTCAAGCCGTCCCGACAGGTAGTTGGACACCAACGTCACCGCGTAATACATCGCCGCGGCCGTGAGGTAGAACAACAGATAATGACGCGTGGAACCCGCGCCTTGCTTGGCGGTGTACAACAGCTCGTTAGTGCCGACCACGCTGATCAACGCACTATCCTTGATCAGGTTGATCCACAGGTTGGCCATCCCCGCCATCGCGAACGGCGCCATGATCGGCAACGTAACGCGCCGGAACAGACCGAACCCGCTCAGGCCAAACGCCCGCGCCGCCTCGATCTGGCCGAACGGAATCGCCTGGATCGCCGCGCGGAAAATCTCCGAGGCGTACGCGCCCTGCACCAGACCCAGCACTACGATCGCCGCCAGCGGTCCGCTGACATTCACCACGCCGTAACCCAACTGGGTCATCAGCGAGTTGAGCAACATGGAGCCGACGTAGTACAGCAGCAGGATCAGCAACAACTCCGGCACCGCGCGGAACAACGTGGTGTAGCCGCGCATCAGCGTCGCAATCGGTTTCGGCGCGTTGAGCTTGAGGCAGGCCACGACCAGCCCGATCAACAGCCCGAGCACAAACGCTCCGGCCGAAATCTGCAGGGTCATCCACAACCCTTTGAGCAGCGCCCCGCCCCACCCTGTTTCGCTGAAATTGATCAACTCGAACATTGTTGGCTCTCCTGTTTCCCGTCGGCGCCCCTGAAAACCTCACCGAACCCATGTAGGAGCGAGGCTTGCCCGCGAAGCTTCTGGCGGCTTCGAAGGCCCCTTCGCGGGCAAGCCTCGCTCCTACACAGGGATTGTGTTTGCAGTACTTGGTGTCAGAACGCAGGTTTCACGCTGGTGCCGAAGTAATGCTCAGAGAGGTCGTCGTAGTCCTTGCTGGCCAGCAAGGAGGTGATGGCCTTGTCGAGTTTGGCCTTGAGCTCGGTGTCGTCCTTGCGCAGACCGGCGCCCACGCCTTTGCCGAAGATCGGGTCATACGGCACCGGGCCGAGGTACGCCAGGTCCTTGGCATCGGGGGTCTTGACGAAGGCTGCCATGGCCGTGCCGTCCGCCATCATCAGGTCGATGCGACCGGCAATCAGGTCGGCGTTGGCCGAGTCCTGGGTGTCGTAGTACTTAACGTCGGCAATTTTTTCGTAGTAGGTCTTGAGGAAACTCGCGCTCACCGTCGAGTTCTGCACGCCGATGGTCTTGCCCTTGAGGTCATCCGGGTACTTCTTCACCGAAGCGTCCTTCGGCCCGACAATCGCAATCACCGAGTCGTAATAAGCCTTGCTGAACGCGATCTGTTTTTCACGCTCTTCGGTCACGGACATGGAGGAGAAAATCACGTCTATCTTCTTCGCCAGCAGCGATGGAATGATCCCGTCCCATGCCACTTCCTTGATCTCGCACTCGGCTTTCATTTCGCTGCAGAGCTTGTGAATCAGGTCGACTTCGAAGCCTTTCCACTCACCATTGGCCTGTTTTTCGGTGTACGGCGGATAGGGTTCTGCCGCGACCGCGAACCTGATCGGTTGGGCTTGCGCCGCGCTCATGCCGGCCAGCATGACGCAGGCCACGCCGGTCAAGAAGTTTGCCAAACGTCGATTTCCCATGATTTTTCCCCGTCTTTTTATGATGCGTTAGCGAGTCTGATGAGCGTTGACGAACTGCCGGCAACGTTCGCTGCGTGGGTGTACGAACACTTCATCCGGCGAACCGGTTTCTTCGATCAGCCCTTGGTGCAAATAGGCGACTTTGGACGACACATCGCGGGCGAAAGCCATCTCATGGGTCACCAGGATCATGGTCCGGCCTTCTTCCGCGAGGGAGCGGATCACCCGCAGCACTTCGCCGACCAGTTCCGGGTCAAGTGCCGAGGTGGGTTCATCGAACAGCATGACTTTGGGCCGCATGGCCAGGGCGCGGGCGATGGCCACTCGTTGTTGCTGTCCCCCGGAGAGAAACGCCGGGTACTCGTTGCGCTTGGCTGCCAGCCCTACGCGCTCCAGCAAGGCTTCGGCCCGTTCAGTGGCTTCGGCACGGCTTTCGCGCAGGACCTGGGTGGGCGCTTCGATGAGGTTTTCCAGCACCGTGCGATGGGGCCAGAGGTTAAAGTTCTGGAACACCATGCCCAGGCTCGAACGAATCCGCACCAGTTGCTTGGCGTCCGACACCAGCGGTGCGCCCGGGCGATCGAAGTTCAGATGGATGCTTTCGCCGTCCACCAGAATGCGCCCCTGGTCTGGCACTTCGAGCATGTTGATGCAGCGCAGCAAAGTACTTTTACCCGAGCCGCTGGCGCCGATCAGGGAGATCACATCGCCTTCGCGGGCGGTCAGCGAGACGCCTTTGAGCACCTCGATATTGCCGAAGCGTTTGTGCAGGCCATCGACTTCGATCATGGTCCGGGCGGCGACCGGCTCAGGCGTTGCGGCGCTGGTGACGTGGGCGGTCACGGGCCGTGGTGCCTCGCCGTTAAGCACCAGGACAAAGTCGCGAATGCGCTGGCAGGCCTGGGCCAGTCGTTCTTCGCCTAGGGTGAACGAGATCCGCACGAAGCCTTGCGCCGGCTCACCGAATGCAGCCGCATCCAGCACCGAGACATGCGCCTCGCGCAACAGGCGCCAGGCGAATTCCAATGAAGTCAGCCCGGTGCCGCGCACGTCCACCAGTACAAACATGCCGGCGTCGGGGTTGAGTACGGAAATGCCTGGGCAATCCGATAGCCCAGCGACGACCAGATCCCGGCGATGGCGATAGATTTCGCGCATGCCGTGGGTGACTTCTTCATGGGACTCCACGGCTTTAAGCGCAGCCTCCATGACGAACCCCGGCAAGCCGTAGAGCATGCTCAGCACCAGGTTTTCCGCATGGGCGACCATCGTTTCATCGGCAATGATCCAACCGGTGCGCCAACCGGTCATTGCATGGGATTTCGACAGGCTGCCGATCACCACGCAACGCTCGGCCATGCCCGGCAACGACGCCAGGCTCAGGTGTTCGCGTTCGAAGGTCAGGCTTTCATAGACCTCGTCCACCACCACCCACAAATCATGGGCGATCACCAGGTCGGCGATGCCTTGCAGTTCTTCGCGGCTCAGCACCACGCCGGTGGGGTTGTTGGGGTTGGAGAAGAAAATCGCCCGGGTCTTGGGGGTGATGGCTTTGGCGAGGACGGCGGCGTCGAGGCGAAAACCCGCGTCCGCCGAACATGGCACGCGGACCAATGTTGCGCCGGAGGCCTTGAGGGTCGCCTCGTAGGTGACGTACATCGGGTCCAGGGCAATCACTTCGTCGCCGACATTCAACAGGCACATTGAGGTGGCGAACAACGCGTTCTGCGCCCCGGCGACGATGATGACGTTGGATGCGTTCACTTCACGGCCGAACAAGCCGCTGTAGCGGGTGGCGATGGCTTCGCGCAAGGCTTGGCGACCGGCGATTTCGGTGTAGTGGGTGTCGCCTTCTCGCAAGGCGTGGATAGCGGCGTCGGTGATGAAATCCGGGGTGGGGAAATCCGGGTCGCCGACGCTGAGGATGATCACGTCTTCGCCACGGCGCCGGGCTTCGAACGCTGCATTGTGAATATCCCAGGCGGCGACGCCATCGCCTGAAATCCGCTCAACAAAGGGTGAAAACCGCATGCCAGTGCCTCGTTCGAAGGGAAGAAACGCAAGCCCGCAACCAACCGGGGGTGGTGGAGCCAACATAGCCGACGCTGAACAGTCGTTCAACAGAAAACTCATGGTGGTTCGTGTTCAGCGTAAACAGGTCGTTTTCACGACAGTCGAGCCGTTATTTCAGTAGGACTTTTGCTGGGTTTTATCGACACGCGCAGGCGTGCTTGAGCTCGATCAGGGTCATGCCGGGATGGGCAAAACCACGGCGCAGGTCGCGTTCCAGCTCGTCGAGGCTTTGCGGTTCGTGCACCGTGCAGCCGAAGGCTTTGGCCAGCAGCGGGAAATCCGGATTGCGCGGCAATACACCCACCGGCTCGATGTCCAGGCTGAGCATGTCGTCGCGAATCTGCCCCAGGGCGTCGTTGTTCCAGAGCAACACCACCAGCGGGCTGTCCAGCTCCTCGACGGCGGTGGCCAGTTCCTGCGCGGTGTAGAGAAACCCGCCATCCCCCACCAGCACCAGACCGGGCCGTTGCGGCGCGCCGAATTTCGCACCGATGCCCGCCGGCAAGCCATACCCGAGGGTGCCGTAGCCGGTGGGATGCAGCCAACTGCGGATGCCCCGGCTGGCGAACGCGTAGTTGCCGGTGTAGGCCAGTTGGGTCATGTCGGTGCTGATGACGGTATCGGCGGGCATCGCGGCGGCGATACGGTCCAGAATCTGTTGATGGATCGACTGCAATTCACCGTGACCGCTGCGGATCGCCGCTTTCAAAGCAGCCACCGCCGTTGCTGATTCACGCGGATCCCTCGTCTCGTCAGGCAAGCGTGCCAGCAAAGCCTCGAGGGTTTGCCGGGCATCGCCATGCAGGGCGACGGCACAAGGATAGAAATCGTTGAACTTGCGTGGATCGATATCGACCCGGATCACGTCACCACTGAGCGGCAGGCGCTCGCGCCAATAATCGGTGTCGGCCATTTCGGTACCGACCGCCAGCACCACATCCGCTTGCGCGATCAGGTCCCAACCGGGTTGCACGCACAGGCTGGAGCCGGCATTCAGCGGCGCATCCGCTGCCAGCAGGCCTTTGCCGGCGACGCTGGTGAACAGTGGCGCGGCAAGACGTTCGCTCAAAACCTGCAACTCATCCCCCGCGGCCAAAGCACCGCCGCCCGCAATGATCATCGGACGCTGGGCCTGTTGCAGGCGCCGGGCCGCGTCATCCAGCGCGCCCGTTTCCGGCAGACCGCGTCCGGGACGCCGCACCACCTCTGCGCTCCAGTCACGGCTGATCGCCCCGGCCAGTACGTCCAGCGGCACCGAAATATGCACCGGACGTGGCCGCTCGCTGTCGAACACCGCGAAGGCGCGGGCGATCAATTCAGGCAAATCGTCGGTGCTCAGGGCCACCGCCGAAAACGCGGTGATGGGCGCGGTGATTGCCCGTTGATCCTGGGTTTCATGCAGGCTGCCCCAACCTTTGCCGAGGCTTGAAGTGTGGTTGACGCTGGAGATCACCAGCATCGGAATTGAGTCCGCATAAGCCTGGCCGATGGCGGTCGCCGCGTTGGTCACGCCGGGGCCGGTAATGATGAAGCACACGCCGGGTTTGCCACTGACCCGGGCATAACCGTCAGCCATGAATCCGGCGCCCTGCTCATGCCGGGTCAGCACGTGCCGGATGCCGCTGCCGGGCAGTCCGCGATACAGCTCCAACGTGTGCACACCAGGAATGCCGAACACGGTGTCGACGCCGTAATTGGCCAGCAGACGCACCAATGCCTGACCGCCGGTGAGGCTCGAAGAAACAGGTTGCGGAGTCGATTGGAATCTCATGCCAGCCCTCGGTTTATTGTTCTGAAGTGATGAAGGATGGTGTCGATACTAAACACTCGTTCAACAGAGAGGCAAGCTTTTACTGTCTTGCTAACTCACATCACAAACATAATTTAATTCATTGTTTTTAAAGGAATTCATATAGACGAAACGAATCGCTAACAGCCAGTTGTTACATCTTCGAACATTCCTGAATGCTCAGGCTGCCAGCGATGCGCCGGCGGTAAACAGATAGCCGGCACCATGAATGGTGATGATCAATTCCGGTTCGGCCGGGTCGTCATGCAGCTTGCGACGCAGGCGCCCCACCAGCACATCGATCGAGCGATCGTTGGGCAGCCATTCGCGGTTGCGCAACTGGTCCATTAACTGGTCGCGGCTCAGGGTGTGGCCACTGTTGCGCATGAACACATTGAGCAACTGGAACTCGCCATGGCTGAGCAGGGTTTCGCGACCGTCGCAGCCTTTGAGGCGGCGGCGATCGGTGTCCAGGGTCCAGTCGGCGAAACGCTTGAGGTGCGCAGCAGGTTGCGCGAGCAATTGAGCGTGGTGCACGCGCCTCAGCAGATTTCGGGCGCGGGTAAGCAGTTCGGGTGAAGGCAAAGGTTGGGTCAGGTAATCATCGGCGCCGCATTCCAGTCCCGCGAGACGTTCTCCGTCATCGCCACCCACCAGGATAATCCCGACCTCCGAGCGCTCACGCCATTGGCGAGTCAGGTCCAGTGAGTTGCTGCCCCGCAAACGCGCATCCAGCAACACCAGCCCCACCGGGAAACGCTCAAGGCACGTATCGGCCTGATCAGCGCTGTCAGCGCAGTGAACCTCATACCCTTGCCCGCCCAGAAAAGCCTGTAACGATTCTCGGAGCAAAGGATCTTCACTCACCACCAACACGCACGGCATCAGCTTCATGACCTGGCTCCTGTTCGTGCCGCGAACGGCCGATTTTTGGAATTTTGCGAAGCGCGAAGACCTGCACTGTAGCGACTGCTGAACAGTTGATCAACAAGCCGATATCAGTGCGCGATGAAACGCCGAAACCCGCCCATTTGCAGGCCATCTACCCACGCTTCACAAATCAGCACGCCCTGGGCCGGGGTAAAAGTGCTCGGATTGAGCCCGCATTCCAGCCATAAACCGTCCAGCAACGCACTCAAGCCGATGGACGCCAGACCGCTGTCGAAACCGTCCCAGCCCTGCTCCTGGGCCAACAAGGTCAAGGCTTCGCCCATGATGGTTCGATACTCGCCATAGGAATGATCGTGGGCGCGGTTGATCGCATCCGCGGTTTTCACCGCGCCCCAGAACGCCAGCCAGGCTTCGATCAGCTCGGGGTCGAGCATGCGCGAGGAAAACGACGCTTCGAAAAACGCCGACAGATGCCGTCGCGCGCCGTCACCCGAAGCGGCCACGGACTCGCGCAACAGCCGCATCACCTGCCCGGTGATGTGCAGATAGGCATCGGCGACCAGTTCATCCTTGCCGGCGTAGTGATGACTGATCAAACCCACCGACACCCCGGCCTCCGCGCAAATCTTGCGGATCGAGGTGCCGACAAAGCCGTACTTTTTCAGGCACCTCAGCGTGGCGGCCACCAGATTGGCCTTGCGCAAATTGGGGTCCATTCGCAGAAAACGCGCTTCCTCGGCCATGGTGCTCGTGCCCTCACGACATCAACGAATCGGATACAGCGCCTCGTCAAACTGCGCCAGGCGCGGGAACACCAGCGGCGAATCCTGATGCAGATTCTCCAGGCGCCGCTGGTAATCGAGCAGAAACTGTCCGCGAGCTTCAGCGCTGATGTAAGGCACATGCCACGCCACAAATGGCGGCAGCACGTCGAGGCCGACATACGCCAGCGTGCCGCGCAGCAGTGGGCGCAGCATTTCCTCCAGCGGACCGTGAATCGCGTCCTCGCCGAACATGTGCTCGCGCCCGCCGAGGGTCACGGTGACCAGCGCTTTCTTGCCCGCCAGCCCACCCTGATCGTAGAAGCGCTTGCCGCCGTAGCACACGCCGGACACCAGCACCCGGTCGATCCAGCCCTTGAGGATCGCCGGCATCGAGAACCAGTAGATCGGAAAGTTGAGGATCAGCAGGTCGGCCCACAGCAATTTGTCGAGTTCCTGCTGGATGTCCGGGGCGAGGCTTTTGGTCTTCACGCCCAGGCGTTGTTCGAGGGCGTAGACCAGATAGTCGGGGTTGTCCCGGTCGGAGAAATCCTCAGCGCTGGCGACCGGGTTCCAGTTCATGGCGTAGAGGTCCGACACCTGGACCGCGTGCCCTTGGGCTTGCAAAGTCTGCACCGCCTGATCGCGCAACGCGTTGGTAAAGGATTGCGGTTCGGGATGGGCGTGGAGAATCAAAACGTTCATTTGAGCAGCCTTATGGCAATCGATGATGCAGTCAGTGTTCAGGCCAGGCGGATCAGTGCATCCACCGCCACCGCGCCTTGGGCATTGACCAATAAAGGGTTCACATCCAGTTCCAGCAAGCGCTCGGCGTTTTCGCCGGCGTAATCCGCCACGGCACGAATCGCACGGACCAACGCCGGCAAGTCCACCGCCGGCCCACCGCGAAACCCGGTGAGCAACGGCGCACAGCGCAGGCTCAGCAGCGCGTCGTGGATGGCTTGGTCGGTGGTCGGCAGCAACAGGCTGCGACTGTCCTTGAGCAGCTCGACCAGAATGCCGCCCGCCCCAATCACCAGCGCCAGGCCGAAACCTGTTTCGCGTTTGATCCCGACGATCAACTCAGACAAGGGCGGCGACGCCATACGTTCGAGCAGCACCTGATCGAACAACAGTCCCGGCGCATGTTTTGCGAGATTGCCGCGCATGCTTTCCAGCGCTGATTGCAACGCCGCCGGGTCTTTAAGGTTGAGAGCAACTCCACCGGCCTCGGTTTTGTGCGGGAGATCGGCGCTGACCACTTTGAGCACCAACGGATAACCAAGGTGCTCGGCCTCCTCCAGCGCCTGTTCGGGACGGCACAGCCGCGCCTCCGGCAAGGGCAGGCCAAACGGACGCAATGCCTGTTTGGATTGCCACTCATCCAGCAACTGCCCTTCAGAAACCAACGCAGCCGGACAGATCGGCGCCAGCACCGATTCACCCTTGGCCAGCAACACCCGGCGGCGCGTCTGGTACTGGGCGATCCGCCCCCACGCCGCCAAACCATCTTCAATCCCTTGCAGCGCAGCAACGCCACGGGCATGCAGCCGATCGCGGGCACTGGCCGGGAGCAATTCGGGGAACGCCGATGTCACCACACCGGTCTTGCCATGCCGCTCCAGCAACTCGCAAAACAACTCCAGCAGCAAGTCGCATTCCTTGCGTTCACCGGTGGATTCGGCCGGGTAATCCAGCACCAGCAATGCCGCATCAGCCGGCGTGCGCAAAACGCTCTCGAGCATGTTTTCCAGCGCGTCGCGGTCGCCCCAGATCGCCGTAGTGAAGTCCAGCGGATTGACCAGGTTGGCGTAGCTCGGCAACACCTGCGCCAGATCCGCGCGTTGGCAGTCGTCAAATTTTGGCAGGGTTAGGCCGTTGCGTTCGGCGTAGTCGGCGATAAATCCTGCGTCGCCACCGGAACAGGCCAGCGCCGCGAGACTCGGACCCGCCGGCAGACGACCGCAGGCCGCAGCCTTGAGGGTTTCGACAAAACTCACCGGCCCGCTGACCCGGATCACCCCGAGACGCTCGAACAGGCTGTCGTAAAGCGCATCCGAACCGGCCAGGGAACTGGTGTGACTCAACGCCAGCTCCGCGCCGATCTGCGACACGCCGGTTTTCAGGGCGATCACCGGAATCCCCTTCTCCAGCGCCTTGTGTGCGGCGCGGGCAAAACCGGGAACGTTCTTCAGCCCTTCGAGGTGCAGACCGATGGCTGTCACACGCGGCTCGTCGAGCAGCACGTCCATCAATTCCGCCACGCCCAACTGCGCCTGATTGCCCACCGAGGCCATGTAGGCCAACGGCAGCGAGCGATCGCTCATGCTCAGGTTGTAAGCGAAATTGCCGCTCTGGGTCAGCACCGCGACGCCCCTCTCCACCGCTTTGCCGCCATGGGCCACCGGCCACAACGCGGCGCTGTGCAGATAGTCGAGCAAGCCGTAGCAATTCGGCCCGAGCAGCGCCATGTCGCCGGCAGCTTGCAACAGTTGCGCTTGCAGGGCTTGGCCTTCCTCGCCGGTTTCAGCGAAGCCGGACGCATAGCAGATCGCTCCGCCGGCGCCCTTGAGCGCCAGTTCGGCGACGCAGTTCAACGTCAGTTCGCGATTGGTCGCGATAAACACCGCATCCGGCCCGCACGGCAAATCCGCAACCGATGCCACGCAAGGAATGCCCTCCAGGCTCTCGTGCTGCGGATTGACCAACCACATCTGGCCCTGGAAACCACCATCGGCGCAGCGTTTGAACGCCCGCGCCATGCTGCGCCCGCCGACGAACGCCAAATGCTGCGGCGCCAGCATGCGCTTGAGATTGTCTCTGATTGACATGGGATTCTCCTCGACCGATCAACGCAGCAATGGCCGCAGCAGTTCGCGGGAAATGATGTGGCGCTGGATCTCCGACGTGCCTTCCCAGATCCGCTCGATCCGCGCGTTGCGCCAGATGCGCTCCACCGGCCCTTCGTCCATCAGGCCCATGCCGCCAAAAATCTGCACCGCCTCATCGGCCGCGCGGCCCAATACTTCGCTGGCGAACAGCTTGGCCATGCCGGCCTCGCCGTCGGTCATGGTGCCCTGGTCCATTTTCCAGGCGGCATGCAGCGCCAGCAGTTCGGCGGCGCGGATTTCGGTGGCCATGTCCGCCAACTTGAACGAGATGCCCTGGTAGGTGCCAATGGCGTGGCCGAATTGTTTGCGGTCCGCCGCCCATTGCAGCGCCACGTCCAGCGCACGCTGGGCCTGACCGACACAGTTGGCCGCCACCATCACCCGGCCCGCAGTCAACCAGGCGTTGGCAACCTCCCAACCTTTGCCGACTTCACCCAGCACCTTGGAGGCCGGCACGCGGCAGTCGTCGAAGAAGATCTCGCTGGTGTGATAACCGCGATTGCTCACGCATTTCGGGCCACGGCGGATGGTCATCCCCGGTGTGTCGCGATCCACCAGGAACGACGTCACGGCGTTGCGCTGGCGGCCGTTGTGCTCATAGGTGTCGGTGACCGCGAACACAATCGCGAAATCGGCATGGCCGGCGTGGCTGATGAAATGCTTGCTGCCGTTGATCACGAAGTCATCGCCATCCCGCACGGCGCGGGTCTTGATCGCGTTGGCGTCGGAGCCGGCGCCCGGTTCGGTCAGGGCAAAACAGTCGACCTTCTCGCCGCGCACGCAGGGCAACAGATAGTCCTCGACCTGCGCGCCGGTGCAAGCCATGAGGATTTTCGACGGACGCGCGACGAACACATGCAGCGCCCACGACACCTTCGACAGCTCACGCTCGACCAGCGCCTGGGACAGGTAATCGAGGCCGCCACCGCCGACCTCTTCCGGCATGTTGAAGGCGTAGAAACCTGCGGCGATTGCCTTGGCGCGAATCTGCGCGGCCAGTTCCGGCGGCACGGCATCGGCGCGGTCGACGGTTTCTTCGTGGGGCAGCAGCTCTTTCTCGACAAAACGCCGCACCGCTTCCACCAGCATGTCCTGCTCTTGAGTCAGTTGGAAATTCATGGCTGTACGTCCCTGCTGTTGGATTAGCGGCCGATAAAGTGAGGGGTGCGTTTTTCCACGGCAGCCTTGAGGGCTTCGGCGCCGTCATGGCTGCGACCGCAGAGCAAACCGGCGGCCTGCTCGGCCTCAAGCTGTTCGGCGAGGCTGCGTTGGGCGCCGTCGCGGATCAGCACTTTGGTCTGCTTGAAGGCGAAGGTCGGGCCGTTGGCCAGGCGCGTTGCGAGCTCGGCGGCGCTGTCCAGCAACTGCTCATCGGCGCAGATTTCACTGACCAAACCGGTAGCCAATGCGCGATCGGCACTCCAGATTTCATCGAGGAACAGCAGGCGCTTGGCCTGTTCGGCGCCGATCAGGCGTGGCAGGTGCCAACTCGCGCCCGCATCCGGCGAATAGGCCAGGCTGGTGTAGCCGGCCTTGAACCGCGCGGATTGGGCGGCCAGGCGAAAATCGCATGTCAGGGTCAAATCCATCCCGGCTCCGACCGCGATGCCGTTAATGGCGGCGATGCTCGGTTTGCTGAAACCGTGCAGGCGGTTCATCAAGGTGTGGGCGGTTTCGGTCCAGCCGTAGGTTTCGAGGATGCCGCGGCTTTCCGCATCGGCCCATTCGGCCACATCGGCGCCCGCGCAAAAGCCTTTGCCGGAACCCGTCAACACCAGCACCCGGACGTCAGGGTTGGCATCGTGCTCGTCGAGCAGGTTGATCAAGGCCTTCAGGGTCGGAATGTCCAACGCGTTGCGCTGTTCCGGGCGATTGAGCGTGACCCAGGCGATGCCGTTTTCTACCCGGCTCAGCAGTGTCGAATGAGAAGTCATGAACGGCCCTCGTCTTATTGTTTTTGAGTTGCGGGAGTTGAATTGCTGCCGATACTAAACAAGTGTTCAGTAAGGCGGCAATCCCGTGCCAAAAGTCCCTGTAACATGCGTTACAGGACTTAATTCATTGATTAATTTCTGGTTTTTCACGAACCGAGAGGGAGACGGGTGGAAGTTGTTACATCTTCGAACAACTCCCTACCTAATCCATCGGTAGCGCGCCGGTCTTACTTGCCGGTCTTCACGTTGTTCCACACCCGGGTCATGGCCCGCATGCCTTGGGCGTCGTGGGTCTTTTGCGTGAACAGGCGCTGGCGTGTCGCGTCATCCGGGTAGATCGCCGCCGTGGCCAGCACATCGGCATCGACTAACGCGGTCGCCGCCGAGTTGCTGTTGGCGTAGTGAATCAAGTTAGTGACGTCGGCCATGTTCTGCGGCTGCAACAGGAACTCGATGAACTTGTGCGCATTCGCGGCATGCGTCGAATCTTTCGGGATGTACAGGTCGTCGAACCAGATCAGCGAACCTTCCTTGGGCACGAAATACGACAAGTTGGTCTTGAGCCCCGCTTCTTTCGCCCGCGCCTGTGCGGTGGCGGCGTCACCCGACCATGTCATCGCCAGGCAAGTGTCGCCGTTGGGCAAACTGTTGAGGTAACTCACCGAATCAAACTTCTTGATGTACGGGCGGACCGCCAACAGCACGTCCTGCGCGGCCTTGAGGTCTTCGGCGGAAGCACTTTGCGGGTCGCGGCCAAGGTATTGCAGGACCAGCGGAAGCACTTCGGTGGGAGCATCGAGCATTGTCACGCCGCAATCGGCGAAGCGCGAAACCACTTTCGGATCGAACAGCATCGCCAGTGAACCGATCGGCGCATCTGGCATCCGTTCCTTGATCATGTCGACGTTGTAGGTCACCCCGTTACTGCCCCAGGTGTAAGGCGCCGAATAGATAAGCCCCGGGTCGTAAGCCTGCAACTTCTGCACAATCTCCGGGTTCAGGTTGCTCCAGCTCGGCAACTGCTTCTTGTCCAGCGGCTGGAACACGTTTGCCTTGATCAACGGCGGAACCAGCGACGCGTTGAGCATCACCAGGTCATAACCGGAGTGGCCGGTCAGCAGTTTGGCCTGGACTGTTTCGTAACCATCAAAAGTGTCGTAGATGACTTTGATCCCGGTGGCCTTCTGGAAATTCGCCAGGGTGTGTTCACCGATGTAGTCCGACCAGTTGTAGATGCGCAGCGTGTCATCCGCCTCCGCCGCATGAGTCACCGAGCACACAGGGAAAAGCAACAGACTGGAAAGGATGGCTAGCGCAGTTCGCATTTCTATTCACCTTTTGGTGTTTTTCTTCTGAAGGAAGCGTGCGCCTTTACTATTTAGCCATTGCGGGGGCGGCACCATACTCCAAATGGGTAGGTGCACTTTTTGGGTCGACAGGATGGGTTGCGATGCCGCTCTAAGCTTTCTGCAACCACTCGATAAACAGCGCAAACAACTCCGACTGCGAGTTGATGCCCAGCTTCAAATACAGGTTTTTCCGGTGCATGCGCACGGTCTCGGGGGAGATGCCCATTTCCCGAGCGGCGGATTTGATCGAGTGCCCGCGCAAGACCATGTGCGCACTCTCGCGTTCGCGCTCGGTCAGCACGTCACAGCCGAACTGCGCCATCGCCACCTGGATGCGCTGATTGACTGCCGTCGACGCCGCTGGCGTCATGATTGAATCGCGCTGCTGGTCAATGTAGCCGCACCGGCGGATGAACAACCGCACCATCGGCTCGACGGCCCGCAGCACATCTAGTTGGTCGGCGCTCAAGCTGCTGGCGCCCATGCCCTGGAACAGACTGACGGAAATCTTGCTGTGGTCGTCCAGGTTGACGATGTAATAGCTGTCTTCGGTGCAGCCCAGGTTCAGGTAATAGGTCTTGTAGTAATCGCTGTCGAAAAAGTCATCTGGGGCGATTTCGGCCAGCGAATAAAAGCCTTGGGCCAGGCCACTGTCCACCGCCAGGCAGAAAGGATCGAGCAAGTAGCCCACCGAGAAGTAGCGATTGAGGATCGCGTCCAGGTGCTGCTCGGGAATGCCTTGCTGATACAGCAACCTGGGCGGACAGTCCTTGCGCTCCAGGCTGATCATCACCGACTCGACCGGCGCCAGCGCCGTCAGCGCCACCACCAAATGCCGCAGCGCATCGGGCTCGGCGCCATGCTGGAACGCGCGCTCGAGTTCCACATGCCATTGGTGCAGCGCATGCAGTGCCAGGGTGATCGAATGAGGGGGGGCCGATGAGTTCATGCCGGCCAGTCTAGCGATTGCCCCCTCCCCGCGCAAAGGTGCGAAACGCCGGCTCATTGCCCGGCGTAATCACCGCTGCATTGCAGCTCAACGGCGACTTCGAGGATGCATTCGCGCAGCGTCTCGACGATCTCATCGACCTGCGCATGGCTGATCGTCAGCGGCGGCGACATCACATTGAGGTGCACGATCGGCCGCACCAGCAAGCCTTTGTACTGGGCGCGCAGATGGATTTTCTCGCCGATGTTCAACGCCTCCGGAAACAGCTTTTTCGTGCGTTTGTCTTCGACGAATTCAACGCAAGCCATCAATTTCTTGCAGCGCACGTCCCCCACCAGCGGCAAGCCTTCCAGGGTCTTCAGGCGCTGCTCAAAGTACGCGCCCACATCATCCACATGCGCCAGCAGGTTCTCCCGCTCGATGATTTCGATGTTCTTCAGCGCCGCCGTGCAGCACACCGGATGACCGCTGTAGGTAAAGCCGTGGGTGAAACAGCGCCCCTGGCCCGGCTCGCTGATCACGTCCCAGATGCGTTGGGAAAAGATGCAGGCGCCCAGCGGCAGATAAGCAGAAGTCAGGCCTTTGGCGGTGGTGATGATGTCGGGTTGCACACCGAACACATCGAGGGAGGAAAAGAACTTGCCCAGGCGCCCGAAGGACGTCACCACTTCATCCGCGACAAACAGAATGTCGTACTTCTGGCACACCTCCCACATCCGCCGCAGATAACCTTCTGGTGGAATGATCACGCCGCCCGAGCCCATGATCGGCTCGGCGTAGAACGCGGCAACCTTGTCCGCACCGATGCTCAGGATCTTGTCTTCGAACTCGCCGATCAGGAACTCCAGCAGTTGCGCTTCATCCATGCCCTCCGGAGCCCGGTAAGGATTGGGGCTGGAAACGTGATGGATTTTATCGTGGGCATAATCGAACTCCGGGACCCGGTCCGCGGCCTTGTTGCCAATCGACATCGTCAGGCAAGTGGAGCCGTGATAGGCGCCATGCCGGGCGATTACATGCTTTTTCTCGGGTTTGCCCCGGCAGTTCTGATAGTACTGAATCAACCGGTAGCTGGTGTCCACCGCCGTCGAACCGCCGGTGGTCAGGAACACATGATCCAGATCCCCCGGCGCCAGGCTCGCAAGTTTCTCGCACAAGCGGATGGCGACGCTATTCGCCATGTCGGAGAAGGGATTCGAATAGGCCAATTGACGCACCTGGTCAGCGATGGCGTCAGCCATTTCTTCACGACCCAGGCCGATATTGGTGCACCACATGCCGCCCACTGCATCGAGGAATCGGTTGCCGTCGGCGTCGTAGATGTAAGCGCCTTCACCGGCCACAATGTTCAGCGCGCCCTGCTCCGCGTGGTCATCGAACACGTGGTAGCCGTGCATGTAATGCGCCTTGTCCGCACGGGTCAGATTGGCCTGCTCGGCAGGGGTCAAAACGGCTGGTTTTGAAATCGGCATGAACGCATCCCTCTCGAATAGTTGTGATGCCGATCATTCAGCCGATTGCCTGGCGGCGCCATACTCCAAATGGGTAGGTGCTGTTTCCATTGCAGGTAATTCTGTTTTTTTTGCCAACGGTGAATTGCGCACTTTGGAAAAGTTCAACTATTACAACTAAACTCTTCTACACTGCAAATACGCACAACAGATCAATTGCAACAAACTTACTACTACGGACCGCTCGTTGTAGTAGAGTGACAACATTCAGGCGCCATTTAAGTGACTGAGCGACAAATCCAATCGCCCAACTTAAAAATCGCGACCACCAGACTAAACAAATAATTCACGCGCACTGACGAACGGACACACATTAAAAATAATCCTTTAAAAACAATACTTTAAAAGTTAAATCACAACTAAAAATGATTCTCCACGAATTACACAAAACAACAAAAGACCGACCTCAAACATGAAAGTTTCAATCTTATTTATTTAATAAAAAAGCGCATATAACGCTTTAACAATCCTATCTTCAATGCTAATAATCCGGCCGCTTCCGGGTTCCAGGCGATACACCCCTCTCACATGAAGTGAACATCAGCCATCACGCTGATGCCCTCCCGGCTTTAACTAAAATCCAATAACACCAGCTCGCTCAAGTTAAACAAAAACTTGGGTCTGCTCTTGTGCTGCGCACTAAAACTGCGCAAGGAAGGCCTCTCATCGCTCGTCATCATCCAAGGATTAAAATCCTTTCGATCTTCGGTACCCGCCCAGAAGCCATCAAGATGGCGCCTTTGGTCAAAGCCCTTGCTGCAGAACCTGGCATTCATTCGCAGATCTGCATCACGGGCCAACATCAAAGCATGCTTAAGCAGGTGCTGGATCTGTTTGACCTCCAGGCCGATTACACCCTTGATGTGATGACGCCGCACCAGACGCTCAACTCGCTGACGGCGGCGCTCTACGCGGCGATTGATCCGGTGCTGGAACAGACCTGCCCGGACCGTGTGCTGGTGCATGGCGACACCACCTCGGCCATGGTCGCCGCAATGGCCTCGTTCCATCGGCGCATCCCGGTCGGCCATGTCGAAGCCGGGCTGCGCACCGGAGATATCTACAGCCCGTGGCCGGAAGAAATGAACCGGCGCTGCATCGACCTCGGTGCGGACATGCTGTTCGCGCCGACCGATGAATCGCGGCAGAACCTGCTCGACGAACGCCTGCAGGGTCGCACCTTCGTCACCGGCAACACGGTGATCGACGCGCTGCAAATGACCGCCCGGCGCATCGAGCAGGACGCTGATTTGCGCGCCAGCCTGGACCGCCAATTCTCGTTTCTGCGAGCCGATCGCAAGGTGCTGCTGGTGACAGGGCATCGTCGGGAAAACTTCGGCGAAGGCTTCCTCGACATCTGCAAGGCCCTGAGCCATCTGGCGCAACGCGCGGACATCCAGATCGTCTACCCGGTGCACTTGAACCCGAATGTCATCGGCCCGGTCACCGAGCAACTGGGCGGTCTGCCCAACGTGCACTTGATCAAGCCGCTGGACTACCTGGCGTTTGTGCGCCTGATGCAGCGGGCTCATGTGATCCTCACCGACTCCGGTGGCGTGCAGGAAGAAGCGCCGTCCCTGGGCAAACCGGTGTTGGTGATGCGCGATGTCACCGAGCGCCCGGAAGCGGTCGCGGCGGGCACTGTGCGCCTGGTCGGTACCGCGCCGGACTCGATCATCGCCGGGGTCAACGCGCTGTTCGATGACGACCTGCTGTGGCGTCGTTGTTCCCAGGCGGCCAACCCGTATGGCGACGGCCAGGCCAGTGCACGCATCGTCGATGCACTCATGGGTCGTCCGGTCGATGAATTCCTCGTGGCGCGACTGCCATTGCCCAAGTTTCTGCATTACCCGTCGACGGTGTCTGTGACCGAAAAAAGACAACCGGCTTTCACCTCTCAATAAACCGAACCGTATTCCCCCTTATCAGCTCGAGATCTACCTGAATGAAGCCTTCCGTTGCCATCCATACGGGTGCGTTCAGCGCCCTTGCCTGTGGCGTGAGCCTGCTCGCGCTCATGCCGACCTTTGCCTTGGCCGCGGACAACCCGCTCACCCAGGCGATCAATCGACTCAATGCCGATACCCGGCAGGAGCGTGAGATCCGCTTGAGCGATCTGGGGATCGACGCACCGATCATCCTCGGTTCCACCGATGCCCGACGCGAACTGTATCTGCCGGTACCGGCCGGTGTGCCGCTGACCGATGCCACGCTGAATTTCAACGCCAGCTACCTCAATGGCGAGGGCGGTCGCAACACCTTGCTGCTGTCGCTGGACGGTTATCCGGTGCGCGCCGAGGGGCTCAGCGAGCCTCAGGGCGACGCCAGCGCCACCTTGGGCGTGGACAAGAAAGCCCGGGACAGCGGCTCGGTGCGCCTGGGCATTGCCTGGTCGTCGGTGGTATCGCGTGTGTTGTGCGAAGACCAACGCGCCATCGGCAACGTCTTGCGTATCGAACCGGACACCCGCCTCACCTACAGCTACGACGCCAGCCAGTTGCAGAACGTCGGCGCCGCCTGGACCGCATTGCCGGGCCAGCCCGGGATCATGGTCGCGCCGGGCACCTTGTCGGCTGAGAGCTACGACGCGGCCTGGCGCCTCGGCGTGGCGCTGGAACGCATCGGCAAACACAGCCGCATCCAGCCCTTCCCGGCGCTGCAAGACAGTGTTGACCTGAGCAACCTGCGCATCCCGGCTGAGCTGCTGGCCATTCCTGCGTTCGCCAGCCTCAACGGCAAGGGCCCGCAGGTGTTGGCGAACCCGGCACAAATCGGCGCGCTGTTGATGCTGGGCCAAACCCCGAACGTCCAGGCCGACCTGGCGATCAACGACCCGCAACTGGTCAAAGCGGTTAACGAATCCCTGGATGCCTTGCAGAGCCAGATTCAAGGCCTCGACGCCACGGCCGCCGCCGCTTTCACGCAATGGCGCGAACGGCATATCAATGCCGGCCTGGCGGTCGGCGGTACGGACACTGTGCGCCTGAGCCTGCTGGGCACCCGTCCGGTCTTGATGATCGCGCCGCAAGCGACCGGCAAGGCATTGGCCTTGTTCAGCTCGGCCTGGAACAAACTGGCCCGCAGCCGTGATCTGACGGTCAGCGAAGCCCAGTTGCCATTGAGCGCCGACGGCCGTGTGGCCTTGTCGCGCCTTGGCGGCAACACTGGCGCCATCGACGTGCTGGCGAAATCCGACTGGAGCACTTCGTTCCCGTTGGGCAGCGTGGCCTATGACGGTCGCCTGCCGGTAAAAGCGGTGATCGATGTGTCCGCCGCACCGGGTGCCTCCGATACTGCGCCAGTGGCTTCGCTGTTTCTTAACGATTACCTGATTGGCGCGCAACAGCTGGTGGCCGACGGCGAGAAGCAACGCATCGAAGCACGTATCCCGCGTTACGCCGTGGGCGCGACCAACGTGCTGCGCGTGTCGTTCCAGCGCCAACCGGTCAGTGATCGTTGCCTGGAAACGCCGCAAGCGTTCCCGGTCTCTGTGCTGCCGACCAGCCACATCGTGCTGGAAAAAACCGCACTGGATGACGACTTCTCCGGCATGGCCGCGCGCTTTGCCATGGACACGCAAATCCTCTTGCCGCAGGCCTATCTCGAGCACCCGGCGAGCAGCCTCGGGCAAGTGATTTCGGTCGCGGACGCCGCCGGTGTCTCGCCGTTGCGCGCACAGCTGAAAGTCAGCAACGACCCGAAAGCCTCGGTCACCCCGGACAAAGCCTTCCTCGCCTTCGAGTTGCCGGTCAAGGACAGCAAGGAATCGGTGCAGGTCGATGAGCAGGGTCGCTTGCGCATCAACCACAAGGATCAGGTGCTGCTCGACGTGCATCCGCTCAACCATCTGGCCTCGCTGCAAGCAGTGGATGCCGGCGGCCAGCACGGTCTGGTCTATCGCACCCTGGGCGCCGATGCGCCACGTTTCGCCAAACCGATTCTGCTGAGCCGTGGCGATGTGGCCATCCTCGGTGACGACGGTGCGCTGACCACCTTCAACACCCAGGACCCAAGCGGCAGCCAATTGATCGACAACGAAGAACCGAAAGGCCTCGACGCCTGGCGCACGCCTTCGCTGTTGTGGCTGATTCCGGGCGGCATTCTGTTGGTTCTCATCCTGTTGCTGGCCGGCCGTAACGCCCGTCGCAATCGCCAGTAACGGAACCCTTCGATGACGTCGCTTTATTGGCCCTACTGGCTGGCCCACTACTACAGCTTCCTGGAGATCGCGACCATCGTGGTCGCCGTGCTGATCCTGATCTCCAGCCTGGACGATCTGTTCATTGACCTGTGGTACTGGTCTCGCCGCCTGTTTCGCAAGTTCACCGTGGGCCGTAAATACCGGCCGCTGACCGCCGAGCAACTGATGGCCCGGGACGAACAGCCCCTGGCGATCATGGTCCCGGCCTGGCTGGAATACGACGTCATCGCGCCGATGATCGAGAACATGGTGTCGACCCTGGATTACCAGAACTACGTGGTCTTCGTCGGCACCTACATCAACGACCAGCGCACCATCGATGAAGTGGAACGCATGCGCCGGCGCTACAAGCAGTTGCACCGCGTGGAAGTCCCGCATGCCGGGCCGACCTGCAAGGCCGACTGTCTGAACTGGGTGATCCAGGCGATTTTCCTGCACGAGCAAACCCACGGCATGACCTTCGCCGGCGTGGTGTTGCACGACAGCGAAGACGTGCTGCACCCGCTGGAATTGCGCCTGTTCAACTACTTGCTGCCGCGCAAGGACATGATCCAGTTGCCCGTGGTTTCGCTGGAGCGCAACTGGTACGAATGGGTCGCCGGCACCTACATGGACGAGTTCGCCGAATGGCATGGCAAGGATCTGGTGGTGCGCGAAAGCATGACCGATACCGTGCCGTCGGCCGGGGTCGGCACCTGCTTTTCCCATCGTGCGTTGCGCGTGCTGGCCGGGGAAACCCAGAACCAGCCGTTCAACACCGACAGCCTCACCGAGGACTACGACGTCGGTGCGCGCTTGGCCAAAGTCGGCATGAATGCGATCTTTGTGCGCTTCCCGGTGCAGTTTCGGGTGCTGCGCAAATCCTGGTTTCGCAAGCCTTACGAATCGACCTTGCGGATGCCGTTGTGCGTGCGCGAATTCTTTCCCGACACCTTCCGCACCGCGTTCCGCCAGAAAGCACGCTGGACGCTCGGCATCGGCCTGCAAGGCTGGGAGCAAATGGGCTGGAACGGTTCGCTGGCCAATCGTTATTTGCTGTTTCGTGACCGCAAAGGCGTGGTCACGGCGTTCGTCAGCATCATCGCCTACGTGATTCTGGCGCAGTTGCTGGGCCTGATCATCCTGCGCCACAGCGGCTTGTGGGACGTGAGTTTCCCGACGCCGTTCGAAACCAACGGCTTCATCAAGTACCTGCTGCTGGCCAACGGTGCCGCGCTGGCCTGGCGCATCGCTCACCGCTGTTATTTCACCACCGTGCTCTACGGCTGGCAGCATGGTTTGCTGTCGATCCCGCGCATGGTGGTGGGCAACTTCGTCAACTTCATGGCCGCTTCACGGGCCTGGCGCATGTTCATCGTCGGCAAGGTCATGAACCGCAAACTGGTGTGGGACAAGACCATGCACGACTTCCCATCCACCGACCTGGTCGCCGCCGCACCGCGCAAGCTCGGCAGCGTTTTGCTGTCCTGGCAGGCAATCAATGAGGCCGACCTGCAAAGCGCCCTCGCCGAACAGAAAACCCGGCACATGCCGTTAGGGCGGATTTTGCTCAGCAACGGCTGGCTGGACGACGAAACACTGGCGGAAGCCATCGCGTTCCAGAACGACCTGCCGCGAGTCTTCGACGTGGCCACCAAGGCGCGGGATTCGAATCAGACGCTGGACGATGAATTCGCCCTGCGCTGGCGTGTGGTGCCGCTGGGCCTGAATGCCGACGGCCGCGCGCAAGTCGCCGTGGCCAGCCCGTTGCCGGACGAAGGTCTGCAACAGGTCAGCGATGAACTGGGCAGCGAACCGGTGCAATTGATTGCCCGGGAAAGCGAAATCGTCGCGCAACTGCGCCAACTGAACGTGCGTGATGGCCAATCCGTGCCGGACGCCCGCGCGCCGCTGCTGGGTGATCTGTTGATCGAAATGGGCCTGCTGGATCGCGAGGTGTTCAGCCGCGCCATGCTGCGTTATCGCCCTCAGATTCACGGACGCATCGGCGACTATCTGGTCGACAGCGGCGTGCTGCCCCGCGCCACCATTGAACAGGCCGTGGCACGTCAGCACAGCCACTACCCTGCGGAGCTTCCTGCATGAATCGCCCCTTGCTGACCCTTCTGGCCACGGGGCTGGGCCTGCTGCCCGCGCTGGCGCTGGCCGAAACCCTGCCGCTGCCGTTGACCGGTCCGGCCTATGTGACGGCCAACGAGGCGTACAGCGCCTACGAACGCAAAGATTACGACCTGGCCATCGCCAAGGCCCGCGAAGCGTTGCGTCAGCGCGCCGACATCACCCGCCTGAATACGCTGATTGCACTGGCGCAGCGCGACAAGGAATTGCGCGACCATCCGAAACGCTATTCGCCATCGCCTCAGGCGCCAGGTTTCGGCGCGGCCGCCCAGGCCTTCAAGGCGTATGACCGCGACAACTTTGAAGCCGCCGCCGTGTCGGCCCGCAAAGCTATCGCCCAGGCGCCCAAACGCCTGGATTATCGCTTGCTGCTGATCGACGCCTTGCAGCGTCAGCCGCAGTTGCAGGAGGCGGATCAAGCCACTAATCAGGCACTGGCGGTGTTTCCCGGCAACGATACGTTGCTGATGCGTCGCCAGGCGATTCGTCGTCAACTGGCCGCGCCGTTGGCGGTTCAGGGTTATCGCGCGCTGGAATCGGGCAATGTGCCGCTGGCCACCGAGCAGGCCAGGAAAGCCGTGGCCTGGGCGCCGCGAATCGGCGCCAATCAACAGTTGCTGATCAGCGCTTTGCTCGCCGCCAAGGATTACCCTGGCGCCGAGCAAGCCGCATCAGCCGCAATGGCCCAGGATGATCAGGACATTGCGCCGTGGATCTTGCGCAGCTACGCCCTCGATCGCCAAGGCAAAACCCAGGCGGCACAGGCAGACCTGAATCACGCCCTGGCCATCAAGGGCCTGACGCAAGCGCAAACCCGCAACATTCGTTTCTTCGCCGCCGACACTGCGCTGGCCCATGGCGAACCGCAGCAGGCGCTCGATCATCTGCAACCCTTGGTTGCCGATGAAGGCGGCGAAGTGGTCCGCCGACGCCTTGCTGCCGGAATCGCGCTGCGCCAGAAAAACAAAGGCATGAACACGGCTGCGCGCTTCCCTGCCCCGGCCCTGAACTGTCAGGAAAGCGCCTTCGGCCTGGTCTGCGATATCTGGCCCGGCAACCAGCGCGACGGCGGTACCGATCTGGCAGCCCAGGCCTACACCGCCCTGGCTCGCAAGGACCCGGCGAAAGCGTCTTTTTTGGCGAACCAAGCTGTCCAACGGGCACCGCACAATCCGGCGTATCGCCGATTGCTGGTCAGCGCCTTGACCGACCAGAAACGCCTGCCCGAAGCGATTGCGGCGGCCAATAGCGGTCTCGCGGCCAATGGCGATGATGCCCAGTTGCTGAGCCAACGCGGTCGCCTGCGCCAGCAAACCGGCGACGATGCCGGTGCTCGCAAGGACTTCACCCAAGCCTTGGCCCTCGGCAGCCTGCCCGCTTACGAGGAGGCGAATCTGTATGCCGCCATCGGCCAGCGCCGAACCGCTCGGGAACGGCTGCAGCAAGCACAGGACACCGGCGAACTGGAGTCGATGACTGACCTGCAAAAGGCTTATCTGTCGGTTCAGGTCGGCAATGATGACGACGCCTACGCCTCGTTTCGCAAGGCCGATGCCGGGAATCAATTGACGCCAGCCGCCACTCAGGATGCGGCTTACAACGCGATGCAGGTCAACGACGACGCGCAAGCTGTCAGCTACTTCAAACGAGTGATCGATGCGAAAAACAGCGGCGAACTCGACATGTCGCCGCAACAGCTTTTCGACACCCGCCGCGCGGTGGCCGATGTGTCGCGCACCATCGGGTTGACCAGCACCACCAGTTATCGCGGCAGCAGTTCGAGCAGTGGCTTGAGCTCAGCCCCGAGCGGTGGCAGCAACAGCAATGACAGCCTGCAAAACAGCACCGAACTGTCCTGGCGCCCCTTGGGTTATCGCAACGCGCGCTTTGTCGAACTCTACGGACGCGTCACCGACACGCTGTGGAGCAAGAACGGCGATTCGGACACCGGTTTCGATGCGCTGCAAGGCGCCGTGGGTGTAAGGGTCAAACCGTTCACTGCGGTAAACGTGATGGCCGCCGTCGAGCGCACCTTCCCGCTGGGTTCGTCGGACGTCGACGGTGACTGGCTGCTGCGCCTGGGCTACGGTTCCAGCATCGGCACCGATTTGCGCGTGGATGCCTCCAGTTGGTGGACCTCGCAGTTGTTCGCCGAAGCCGGGCATTACGTCAACGATTCGCGCAACTACTTCAACAGCGAATGGCAGGTCGGTCGCAGCTACGCCATCGGCGGCGCCGGTTCGCGCTGGGTCAGCTTCCCGCATGTGGTGGCCGCGTTCGACTATGACTCGAAGATGAACAGCGGCACCGATAGCGATGGCCGCTCGGACTCGTCCTCGGGCAAGGCCGGCGGGATCGGGATCGGCAACAACGTTCGCTACTGGTTCCGCGAGGATGCCTACAACGCGCCCCGCTCCTACGTGGATTTTTCCCTGCAATACCGCGTGAAAGTGCTGGGCGATGAGCGTGCCGAAGGCGTGTTCGCTCGCCTGACTTACTCCTATTGAGGATTTGCATGAAGGTTCGAATTGATGGTTGGCAGCGTTCTGGCGCAGCGCATCAGCACATCCAGAAGGCTCTGAGGTGAACGTCTTCGGTTATGCCGTCAATCGTGCGACGGCGGCGGCTTTGCTGTTCGCCGTCACCCTCAGCGCCGGGACAGGGATGCTCTACGTGACCCACAACAAGGCCCTGACCCCGGGGATTGTCGGCATCGTCTGGCAGCCGGACAACAAGACGGTCGGGATCAATGGGCATTGGGAAAAACTGGGCGCGCGGGAGTTGCTGGTGCAATGGACCGTCGTCGACGATCAGGCCTTCGTTCCCGGCACGGGCTTGCCTGCCGTTCCGGTGCTGCCGGATTGGAAGCGCATCGCCAAGGCGCCGTGGGCGCAGGACGTGATCCTCGGGCTGGCGGGTTATTTCAGCGAGAACCGTTCCCGGGACAACATCGAGCAACTGGCGGCGGTCTCGGAACGCATCGCCAAATTGCCAACGCCGCTGCACGTCACCGGCTGGTATTTCCCCGCCGAAGTCGACCCGAGCTGGACCCGCGCCAAAGAACTGCCGGCGCTGCTGGCCAAGCTGCCGCGACCGTTGTGGATCAGCGTCTACGACGGTGCCAACATCGGCCCCGCCGCAACGGCCGACTGGCTCAAACAGTGGCTGCCGAATGACATCGGCGTGTTCTTCCAGGACGGCGTCGGTGTGTATGCGCGCACTGCGCCGGTCGCCAGAACTTACGCCGACGCCTTGCGTCAGCGCCTGGGCAAAGACCGTGTGCGAATCATCGCCGAAGCCTTCCGCCCCAATTTCGGCGGTGGCTTCCGCTCCGCGACCGCCGCTGAACTGAAAGCGCAATTGGCGGCTTATAGCGGTTATCCGCTGTACCTGTTCGACGGACCGCACTACATGACGCCTGGATTGGTGGAGCAAATGGTGCCAGCAACTGGAGCCCCTTCAAACTGACGCATTTAGCCAGGTCAGGTCGAAAGAAGTCCCGCCTCTTGATAACTCTGAATCAGCTCGTCGAATAACCCGATATCGACGTGTCCCGCTTCCCGATGATGAAAATCTACGACTGGTTCGATGGCCCCTACCCGGCGCGTGTGCGTATTGCGCTGGCAGAGAAAGGCTTGCTGTCGCGGATCGAATTCGTGCCGGTCAATCTATGGACCGGCGAGCACAAGAAGCCCGCGTTTCTAGCGATCAACTACTCCGGGACACTGCCCGTCCTGGAACTCGACGACGGCACACTGATTGCCGAGTGCACCGCCATCACCCAGTACCTTGACGTGCTGGATGGCAACCCGCTGCTCACCGGCAGAACCCCCGCTGAAAAAGGCATCATCCACATGATGACCAAGCGTGCGGAAATCGAATTCCTGGATGCGGTCAGCACCTACTTCCATCACGCCACGCCCGGTCTTGGGCCGGACGTCGAGCTTTACCAGAATCGTGAATGGGGTGAGCGAATGCGCGATAAGGCCGTGCGCGGGATGCACTATTTCAACGGCGTCCTGGCAAACCGGCCGTTCGTGGCGGGCAACGAATTTTCGATGGCCGATATCGCGGTACTCGGCGGCATGATTTTCGCCTCGCTGGTGAAACTGCCGGTACCTGATGAATGCGAAGCACTGCGCGCCTGGCATGCCAGGATGCTGGAGCGCTCTAGTGTTCAGGAATGGCGCGCCATGGTGGAACGCGGCCAGGGTGTCAAAACGCTGCCAATAACGGCTGATCTAAAGTGACAACGGGCACACAGCCGCCACTTTATAGTCATTGCCCGGAGAACTGATCTGCACCGTCCAGCCCTGTGCAAACTCCATCTCGTTATCCACGACAATGGCGCTGATTACGGGGCAAAGCTTTTCGGCTTCTTCTGGAGAGGCGTCTACGGAGATGTAGACCGAGCGATTCTCGGCAGAGAACTCGGAAGCCTGGGTCAGGGCGTCGTTGCCGTCGAGGATTTTGCAGAGCAACGAGGCGTTCTCGGCGGACGTGTCTTCAGCGCTTGAATAAGCACATGGAGCCGTCAAAACCGTCAATAAAAAAAGGCACATCCCTACTGTGTAGGTGTTTCTCACTTCCATGTTCCTTGAGGGGGTGGGAAAGGAATACTAAACCGTTTCCCTTCGGCCAGTCATGAAAAGCCCAGCGCGGTGGCTGGGCTCTTTTCACTGTCTGTTTTGCATCATCTTGTCGGCGAGCATTTTGGCTCTTTCGATCAACAGATTCTGCCGGTCTTCGTGAGTGGCCCGCAAACAGCCCGCGTTACGGGTCCTAGCCAGGGATATTCAGGAAAGCATTCCAGCGTTCATAGGCATCGTGATGCCTTTGCGTGGCCGCGTCCCATTCCGGCCCGGAAACACATTTAGCTGTTACCAACGTCATCATTCCCATCGTGGCGGCATCCAGCTCTATCAGAAGCGCCTGCGATTGGGTCCTGAAGTCTTCAAATGATGTCATTGCCTAACCTCAGTGCGGAGTACACCGCCATCGAGAAACCATTGCCTCTCGAATCATGGAGTCCGGCCAGCGCCGATAATTCAAGCAGTCTGACGGTCGGTGCGCCTTGAAAAACCCGCGCGACAAGCCGTTCGTCGCCTGCAAAAACCTGCAAAGGCAAGCGACCAAATCTTGGCTTGGGCTTTGCAAAAGCCGGTCTTGGCGGCCCCGGAACGACGTAATTCTGACGCGGCAGCCACCCAATCAATACCTTGGTCAGTCCCCCCGGAGAAGTAACGTGTCAACTCTCAATGAAATCGCAATGAACCACGCGAGAATGGCTAAGGCAAAGGAAGAAGAGTCGACCGGGCTGAGCGAGCGACACCTTCATATCGTAGGCAGTTTCGAAGTCACGTCCGTTGAGACGCAACAGCACATTCCGGTGCACCTCATCGTTGGCGCAGTGGACAATCACCTCGGCCAGGCCTGCGCCTGACCCGGTAACGCACATGAAAAGAGGCATCACTCGATGCCTCTTGCTTCATTCCGGCGATGCGGCCTGGACGGCTTTCAAATAGTTGTAGACCGTGGCGCGGGAGATCTCGAAGTACTCGCCGAAATAGTCGACAAAGTTTCGAACATCCAACAAGCCGTGTGCTCGGGCTTCGATCAGCGCCAACATGATCTCGGCGCGCCCGAAGTCACTGCGACGCACACACTTTTCTGCCGAAATGGCCTCGACGATTTCATTGAGTTTTTCCCGCCAGTCTGCGCTGAACAACGCTTCCGGCCGGGCTTGCGGCTTCACGCCCGCAGCGAAACCACTCAGCAGCTTCTGCACTTGCGCCAGCGCCGTCACGTCGAAATTCAGGCACAGCAGCGCGACGATCTCGCCCGTGTCAGAACGGGCGGCCATGGTGATTGAGCGCAGCATGCGGCCGTTGGGCCCGACCTTTTCATAGGGGCCGATGACATCCAGGCCCTTGTCCAGCTCCGGCAGGTCGGCAATCAACGAAGGGTCGCCGACTTTGCGCTCGGAAAAACCGTTGGCGATGTGCGTGATCAGGCCGCTGCGGATGTCATGGACTACCGCTTCCAGATCGGGGAACAGCAACGCGGCGATGCCGTCTGCCGTTGCATTCATGAAGGCGATATCGACCATAGGAGCACTGGAAAACCTTGAAATGGACGGGAATTGTACGGGCTCACCTCAGCCTTGGACAGACCGGCCCAACGGCGTGGACTGGATCAACTCGATGGCCAGGGTCGCGATGGCGATGTCCTGCGCCGCCAGCCCCGTCAGATCGGCGACGGTCACATCGTCATCGCTGATCCGCCCCGCGCCATTTCCGGCCAGCACCTGCCCCAATGAAACCTCAGCCTTGGAAGTGTCCAGCCCTGCGGCAATGGCATGGGCCAGCTCGCCGCGCTGCGCACACTGTTGACGGTCATCGGTCATGATCACCCGTGCCAGGCCCAGAATCCGCGGATCGAGTTCTTGCTTACCGAGGCTGTCAGCGCCCATGGCAACAATGTGAGTGCCCCGTTTCACCGCCGACACGGGCACGATCGCCTGGGTTGATGGCGTGCAGGTAATCACCACATTGCAGTGTTCGAACACCTCTTCCACGGTCGCCGCTGTCCGAGCGCTGAAACCCTGATGACAAAGACTCTGGACCAGTCGACTCGCCTTGGCCGGATCACGCCCCCAGATCACCACCTGATCGGTGCCGAGGATCTCCGACGCCCAGCGCGCCTGATGTTCAGCCTGATGCCCGCTGCCGAGAATCCCCAGAGCTGTAATCTGCGACGGTGCACCGGCCTTCGCCGCAAGAGCTCCCGCCGCCGCAGTGCGCCAACTGGTGAGCCAGCCTTCATCATTCAACACGGCGATGATCTTGCCGGTCTGGGCGTCGAACACCAGCATCAGGCCGTTGTTGGTTTCCAGCCCACGGGCCGGGTTCTCATAGAAACCCATCGCAATCTTCACCACAAAAACCGCGCCGCCACGGAAATAACCGAAGCGGATATGGCAGTCGCCAGGAGGCTGCTGGAACAACAACTCGCCGGAGGGCGCCGCGACGACCTCACCCAGTGAATGCCGCACAATGGCCTCACGCACCACGTCGAGCATGTCCTTGCGCCGCAACACCGTGCGCACCTCGCTCAGGCTGTAGATCGGAAACATTGCCGAGGTCATGGGTCATTGCCCCCGCAGGTAATCACGGAACACCTGCAAGCCTTCCTCGATATGCGCCCGCCCGCAGCCGATGCGAAAGCGATCCGTCGGCGTCGGCCCCAGCTCGGACTTGTAGATACTCGATGGCAGCAACAGCACCCCGGTGCGCTCGACCAGATCGGTGGTGAAACGCTCGACCCCTTCGGCCCCCAGATAACGCGGATAGGCAATGCAGCCGCCATCGGGGCGATACCACTCGAAACGCTCTTCGAACTCTTTGAAGAACTCGTCCAGCAGCCCAAGGTTGTGCCTCATCAGCGTGTGAATGCGCGCCAGGATCTGTTCCCGGGCTTTCAGGGCGATGCGCGACAACACTTCACTCGGCCCCGAGTTGCAGATCGACAGGTAATGCTTCATGCGCTCCATGCGTAACAACAGGTCGCGATCCTGGCAGGCAATCCAGCCGACGCGCAGGCCCGGCAGCCCATAAGGCTTGGACATCACCGCCAGCGACAGGCCACGCTCGTAGACATCTGCCACCGCCGGTAGCTGCTCGGCGCCGACGCCCAGCAACCGATAAGCCTCGTCGCTGAACAGGTAGATTCCGTGCTGGCGGCACAGCTTCACCAACGCATCGAAACGCTCGCGCTCAAGGATCTTGCCCGTCGGGTTATGCGGGAAATTGATGGAGATCAGCTTGGTATTGGGACGAATCGCCGCCGCGACTTCATCGATATCCAGCGTCCAGTTGCGCGCCGGATCGAGGGCGACTCCGCTCACTTCGCAAATGCTCAACGGCACCGTCTCGGAGGACTGGTAGTTGGGCGTAATGACAATCGCATGATCCCCCTTGTCGAGGATCGCGTGCATCGCCACGTACAGCCCCTCCTCCGCACCGGCGAAACACAGAATGTCGGCCGGGGTCTGGCGTTCGTAGGTCGAGGCAATCACCTCCAGCAATTCCGGCGACCCGAACGTCTGGGTGTAGCCCAGGGACAGCGTTTCAAAAGCCTCCCGATCCGCGTTGTCCGCCAGTGCCAGCAGGTTTTTGATGGACATGCTTTGCGCATCGGAGGCCGTCATGTGGTAACGCGCGGAAAACTCCCACTTTGAGAAGTAGGTTTCCAGTCGGAAATCCGGAAGTGTGGCCATGCTTGTTTCCTCAGGTCGATGATCGGTTGGCCGATGACAACGACTTGAGACTACCCGTGCTTAGAATTTATGTCTAATTTATTCTTAACGTCTAAATCAGCCATCACCTAACGCCAACTCCAAAGCGATCGTGTCGATCAACGCCCGGACACGGCGCGGCAGGACACTCACCGGCGGATACACAATCTGCAGCGCGGTTTGACCGGCCGAATAATCAGGCAGCACTTCCACGAGTCTGCCTGCGGCGAGGTCGGCCTGCACATCCCATATGGACTTGTTGCAGAGGCCATGGCCGTCCAGGCACCACTGCCGGACCAGCCCGCCGTCATTCGCCACTCGGCGGCCCCGGACCACCACGCGATAAGCCTCGTTCGCCACCCGGAACGTCCAGACCCGATCAATGTTGCTGCCAAAGCGCATGACGATGCAGTCATGGTCGGCCAGGTCGTCCGGGTTTCGAGGTGTGCCGTTGCGTTCAAGGTATTGTGGTGCGGCGCAGATGACGCGGCGGTTCTCGCCAATCGGTTTGGCGCGCAAGGTACTGTCGGAGAGGGTTCCATAACGCACGGCGAAGTCGATCCCCTGGCTGACCAGGTCGACGAATCCATCGGTGAGATTGAGGTCGATGGTCACGGATGGATGCTCCGCCAGAAACCGGTCAATGATCGGCACAATCCGCGATTGCCCGAGATCGACCGGCGCACTGAGGCGGATCAGCCCGGAGATTTTTTGCATGCCCAGACGGATGCTGGTCTCCAGTTCATCGGCCTCGGCCAACAAGCGGCGGGCACCGTCCGCCAACAGGCGACCTTCATCGGTCAGGCTGAGCGAACGAGTGGTGCGGGTCAGCAGGCTCGCGCCGTAGTAACTTTCCAGCACCGCCAGGCGCTCGGACACCGACGCCGGCGACAGCCCCAACTCGCGGCCGGCGGCAGACAGGCCACCCTTTTCGACGATCATCAAAAACAGCGCAAGGTTATCCAGCGTCATCTTTCGCTATCTCCGAAAAGTAATGTCCAACCCTGGGTCGCTTAAGCGAAGGTTTCACCGCGCGGTTCTTGACCTGCGCCATTCCTGACGCCGGCCCGCAGCGCATGACGCAGCTTCAGGGCTGGCCGTTCGACGAAGTAATACGAAATCCCGCTCAGCGCGAACGAAAGCAGCAGGACCAGCGAGATCATCGATGCGTCGTACGCCACCGGCCAGAAAGCCCGCAGCACATACATCACCACAAAATGGTTGAGGAACACACCGTAGCTGATGTTCCCCAACAACTCATCCACCCGATGGTACTTCAGCTTGCTCAGCACAAAGACAACCGGAACGCCCAAGGCAATACCGGCAGTGACCTCCGCGTTGAAGGGCCGCCGGGGAATGAGTCCCGTGACAATCGCCAGGAACATCAGGGCCGCGACGATGGCGGTGCCGGCAACGATCATCCCTGCCCTGGCACGCATGCGATACAGGTAGCTGCCGCAAAGGAAGATGAACAGCACACCGGGCAGTAGTCGGTAACCGTAGACATCGGTGTTGATGTAACCCAGCGCTGCGACCATGAATACCGCCACGGACAGCGCATACGCGATACCCCGAACCTTGTAGACGATCAGGAACGGAATCAGCAGGTAGAAACACATTTCGAGCCCCAGCGACCAGGCCGCCGGCAGGATCTCGGGAATGGTAATGCCGAACATATAAAAACCCATCGGCACAATCGGCAGGCTGGTGACGATGTTGTTGATGGTCAGCGCCGCCGCTTGGGGCGTACCGGGCAACAGGAAGTGGATCACGGCGCAGGAGCTGACGAAGTAGAGCAGAAACTGCGGATAAAGCCGCAATACCCGATCAGCGTAAAACCGTTGAAATTGCTCCGGCGCGTTGTAGTTCCTCTCGATCAACGAGGTCATCACAAAGCCGCTGATGAGCAGGAAGGAAACCACCGCAATGACGCCAGGATTGAAACCCGCAAACGCCACGCCCATATGAGAAATCGCCACCAGCATCGCCAGCAGCAGTCGATAAGCCCCCACGCACATCATCCCTGAATGTCTGATTATTTTGCGCGGTAAGGTACGTGGCTTTCTGCTTGTGGAGAAGTGTTTTTCAAGATGTGTTTACTCAACGACGAGCCGCCAGTCCCCACGGCTGGCAACAACCCGTTTCCTCAACTAACGTTTCTACCTCATCGAACAGCTCCCGCTTCATCGCGGGCGCTTAATCAAGGAGAGATAGATGACCCCCGTTCGTATCGCCGAGCAAACCTATCGCACCTGGTCCAGCCCGATCCTGCTGGAACTCAAGGAGCGCGAAGATCAGCTGGACCCGGTGGCCCGCCAGGCATTGCAGAATGTGCTGGTAGAACGCCGGCTGGTGGACATCGGCAACCACGCCGGCCCGGAACGGCGCAATGCCGGTCCGGTCAAGCGCGACAAGTTCTGGTAAGGCCGCTCACCGTCGATTCGCTGCCAGGGAGGTTTCAATCCTCACGTTGTCGCAGCGAATCCCCGCTGCAGATCCTCGATCAACGCCTCGACATCTTCCAGCCCGATGTGTAATCGCAGCACCGGATTGAGTGCTCGATCTTCGGCGCTTTCGCGTTCCTTGAGTTCGGCGACGGTGACCAGGCTTTCGTAGCCGCCCCAGGAAGCGCCCAGCCCGAACAGTTGCAGCGCATCGATGAAGCGCTCGAGATAAGCTTCGTCAGCGTCGCGCAACTCGAACGAGAGCAGGCCGTTACTGCCCTTGAAGTCACGCTGCCACAGGGCGTGGCCAGGATGATCGGGCAACGCCGGATGGAACACTCGCTTCACTTGGGGCTGAGCCTGGAGCCAGTGGGCGATTTCCAGGGCCTGGCGTTCATGCACGTCGAGGCGTGTGGCCAGGGTGCGGGCGCCGCGCAGCACCAGATAAGCGTCGTCGGGACTGACCGCGTTGCCGAAGGTGTCGCCCATCGCTGCCAAAGGTTGCCACACCTCTTCCCGGGTGCAGACGCTGCCCATGACCACATCGCTGTGGCCACACAGGTATTTGGTCAGCGCCATGATCGAGATGTCCGCGCCCAACGTCAGCGGCCGGTACAGGTAGCCCGAGCCCCAGGTGTTGTCCACCGCCAGCAGGATGCCGCGCGGTTTGCACAGGGCGGCGATGGCCGGCAAGTCGCAGAGCTCGTACAGCAACGAACCGGGCACTTCGGTGTAAACCATTTTGGTGTTGGCTTGCAGCTTCGCGGACAGATCGCTGCCGTCGGGGGCGAAGTAGCCGACTTCAATACCAAACGGCTGAAGAAATTCCCGGGCCAGACGCCGCACCGGCGAGTACACCGCATCGGTGATCAGCACATGATCGCCGGGCCGCAGATAGGCGAGGAACGTCTGCGCCACCGCTGCCAGCCCGGTGCCGAACAGGCGCGTGCGATAGCCGCCCTCCAATTCGCTGACCAAGTCTTCGAGGGCAAACGCCGTCGGATTGCCGCGTGCGCCGTAACTCAGGACACGCTCGTGGTCGCGACGGGAACGCGCATCGCGCATTTGTGCGAGGTTGTCGAACAGCACCGTGCTCAAGCGTGTGACCGGGACGTTGACGGCACGACCGCCATTGCCCTTCTCCGTGCGCGCGGAATGAACCAGTTGAGTGCGAACCCGAGGCGTTTGCTCACGCAGCGGCTTGAGACTGGCGATTTCCTGTTCGCTCATCTGCGCCAGCAAACCGATTTCCCAGGCCAGGTACTGGCGCGCCGCGTCCTTGTTGCCGGAGTGGCGGTCATGGGTGAAAAACAGGAAATCGATGCATTGCGCGTCGGGCGGCGTGTTGGGTGTCTCTTGCAGTTCAAGCCCCGCCACATTCCCGGCGAACCGGGTTTGCTGGCGCTGATGCTCGGGCAACTCCAGCGCCGCGAACGCCGCCAACCGTGGATCGTCGGCCAGCAGCACCAATGGCCGTTGCTCACCGGCGACCTCGGCCGCCAGCAACGAACGGATCGACCAACGCGCCCCGGCGATATGACCTTTGCGATACACCATGCTCGGGCGCAGATCGATCAACGCGACTGCGTCATCTTTCAACGCGTCGGCCAGCGCTTGCGTCGTGATGGTTGGCAACGCTTCAGGCGCACCGGCTTCAAGCGCCGGCAACGCCAGGGAACTGCCCACACCGCCCTCAAGCACATACGCCTCATGCCCCAATTGCCGCAGCCAACTGGCGACAATCGGTGCGCGCACGCCATCGCTGTCGATCAGCACCAACCGCGCCTTGCGCACACCAACGTACAAGTCGGTGGATTGAATCAACTGCCCGCCCGGCGTGTGTTGCGCGCCCGGCAGCGTGCCAGCGGCGAATTCCTCAGCGGTGCGCACGTCGCACAAAAACAGGCTGCGACCACTCTCCTTGGCCCACTGTTCAACCTGCGCGGCCCCGACGGTTTTCACCCCAGCCTTGTCCGCCAGTTGCGCAGCAGCCAGGCGTTGACCTGGCATGGCTGCGGATGACACCTCATCGGCGTAATGCCGCGTGCTGCCATGCTCCAGCTGAAAATCTTCCAGATACCAGCCCTGCGTGCCGTTTTCCAAGGCGTAAACCGGATTCTTCACGCCTAGGTTGATCAGCGTTTGTGCGCCGATAATGCTGCGGGTCCGACCGGCGCAATTGACCACGATTGGCGTGCTCTCGTCTGGCACCAGATCGTGGACGCGATAGCCCAACTCACCATTCGGGCAGCACACCGAACCGGGAATGGTCATCTTGCGGTATTCATCGAACGGCCGACCGTCGAGCACCACCAACGGCTCGCCCCGCGCCTGCCATTCGGCCAACTGCGTGGCGGTGATGTGAGGCGTATGACTGGCCTCCTCCACCAACTCGCCAAACGCCTTGGACGGCACATGCACACCGGCAAACAGCTGGAAACCGGCGGCCTGCCAGCCCTCGGCACCACCCTCCAGAATATGCACGCGGCCATAGCCCAGCGCCTGCAAACTTCGGGCGGCACGTGCCGCAACGTCGCCACCGTCCTGGTCGTAAATCACCAGCCGTACTTGAGGATTCGGCGCCAAACGCCGGGCCTCCAGCTCCAGGCGGCTATAGGGCAGGTTCACGCCGAAAAACAGATGGGCTTCGCCATATTGGCCATGCTCACGCACGTCGAACAGGGCAATTTCCTGCCCGTCGAACAGCCACTGTTGCAGTTGCCCTGGGGTTACGGTCTGGCTCATGGAAGTCCCGCTTGAAAATAGAAATTATTGAAGCGCGAGGGAGCGCTCGTTGGCAGCAATGTCGCGGCCCTTGGCATAGGCGCGCTGGATCGCCGGCCGCGCCTTGAGGCGTTCGCGCCAGGCGTGAATGTGCGGGTAGTCCGCCAAATCCTGGCCCTGGCGCAGCGGCTGAATCCACGTGAAGATCGCCATGTCGGCGATGGAGTACTCGCCCGCCACATACGGCACTTCCGACAGGCGTGTTTCCAGTACCCGATACAGTCGCGTCGCCTCGGCATTCAGCAGGTCGAGGGCGAATGGGATCGGTTCCGGCGCCTTCTCCTTGAACAGCTGCAACTGGCTCAGGTACGGCGTCACATGCCCTACTTGCCAGAACAGCCATTCCTGGACCTTTTGCCGCTCGGCTGTCCCGGTTGGCGGCAGAAAACGCCCGGCCTTGTCGGCCAGGTAATTGAGGATCGCCCCCGACTCGAACAGGCTCAGCGGTGCGTCCAGCGCCTCAGGCGCATGATCGACAATCGCCGGAATCCGCCCGTTGGCGCTGATGCGCTGGAACGCCGGCTGCTTCTGCTCGCCGGTACGGATGTTGACCGGCACCACGCGGTATTCCAGCCCGAGCTCTTCGAGCAGGATGCCGATCTTCAAGCCGTTGCCGGTCGGCCAGTAGTACAAATCGATCATGCGTAGGCCTTGATCGACGGCGCCATTTGCGAGGCGTTGTAGTTGAGAATCCGCCCGTCGGCTTCGACGCCGTAGCGACCGTTGAGGGATTCCAGCGGCAAGCCATAGAGGTGGAAATGCAGGGTCGCCTGCTCGCCTTCGACGCGAATACCGTGCAGGTCTTCGCCCAGGAACGAGATCGACGTGCCGGGTTGCACGATCACTTCTTTTTCCAGGTGCAGGGTGGTGAACCCAGGTTCGCGACCTTCATCGCTGCGCCCGTAGACGTAGTTGATTTCCTGGCCTTCGACGGCGCTGATGATCGCCCAGGTTTCGTGGTTATGCGCGATTGTGCTTTTGCCCGGCAACAACGAGTTCAGGTACAGCGTCGGCGTGTCGCCATCGTCGTTCAGGCGGTAACGGAACGCGGTGCTGCCCTGCCCCGGCACGGGCGCCGGGAACGCGTCGAAGTTGAACAAGTCGCGGCGCTCGGCCAGGGTTTCGAGCAAGGCAACAATTTCCACCAGCGCGGCGCGGTCGACGCCACGTTGATTGATCACACGAATTTTCTTGAGGAAATCCTCGATGACGACGGCACGGTTATCGGTACTCATGAATTGTCTCCTCGTTACACAGACAGGCTGTAGCGGCTCAGGTTGGTCAACAGGTACGGATCATTGGAATTCGCCGGGCGACGACCCGGATCACCTAAGGCATGGCGCAGGAATTCCTGGGTGCGCTCGCTGCTCGGGTGCTGAAAGATTTGTGCGGCGCTGCCGTGTTCGACGATCACGCCGTTTTCGGTGAAGTAGACGATGTCGCTGATTTCCTCGGCGAAACGCATTTCGTGGGTCACCAGCACGCAGGTCATTCCCTCTTCAGTCAGCTCGCGAATCACCGTCAGCACTTCGCCGACGGTTTCCGGGTCGAGGGCCGAAGTCACCTCATCAAACAGAATCAGTTCCGGGCGCATGGCGAGTGCGCGGGCAATCGCCACACGTTGCTGCTGGCCGCCGGACAGCTGGCCCGGATAGGCATCGGCCTTGTGTTCCATGCGCACTTTGGCCAGCAGCGCCCGGGCCTCTTTCTCGGCCTCGGCGCGGCTACGGCCCAACACTTTGCGCGGGGCGATCACCAGGTTTTCCAGCACCGACAAATGCGGGAACAGGTTGTACTGCTGGAATACAAAACCCACGCGTTTGCGCAATTCGATGCGCTGGGCTTCCTTGGCCAACGTGTGCACTTCGGTGCTGCCGACGCGGATGCTGCCGCGCTGGGGCTGCAACAGGCCGGTGATGCAGCGCAGGATCGTCGACTTGCCGGAGCCCGACGGGCCGATGATCGACACGGCCTGGCCGCGATGCACGTCAAGGTCGATGCCCTTGAGCACCGGGTTGGCGCCGAACGAAAGGTGCAGGTCGCGCAGGCTGACCAAGGGCTCGGCGACGGTTTCAATAGAAGGCATAACGTCGCTCCAGGCGTTGGGTCAGTCGGGAAATCGGGTAGCAATAGGCAAAGAACAGCACCAGCAGGCTCAGGTAAATCACCACGGTGAAACCGGTCATGTTCACGGTGTTGCTGGCGATCTGCGCGGTGTCGATCACGTCATGCACGCCCACCAGCGAAGCCAGCGCGGTGCCCATGGTGATTACCGCGTAGAGGTTCATCCACGGCGGCAACATGCGTTTGAAGCACTGCGGCAGGATGATCGAACGGAAAATCTGCCCACGGGTAAACGCCAGGGAACGCGCGGCTTCCCATTGGGTGCTGGGGATCGAGGCGATGGCGCCCCGGAAGATTTCCGCGACGTTGGCACTCGCCGGCAAGGCCAGGCCGATGGTGACCTTGACCCAGTCCGGAAACGAGACATAGGTGCTGCCGAGTTTGATCTCGAACGGGAACACGTAGGTGGTGAAATAGATCAGCACCAGCCACGGCGCGTTGCGGAAAATCTGCACCCAGATCTGCGCCGGCAAGCGCAACAGGCGCAGCGGCGACACGGCCAACGCCCCCACCAGCAATCCGAGCACCGAGCCCAAACCAATTGCCACCAGGCTGATCAGAATGTTCTGACCAAAGCCGACCGCGAGAGCCGGCGACCATTGCAGCAAGGCCTTGAACACCGGACTTTGCGGCGCGAAATACAGCAGGAACAGCACCGCGCCAGCCAACAACAGTAACTTGCCGACATGCCGGCGCGGCCAGGCCAGCGGTGCGCTGACGGACGATTCAATGGCCATAGCCGGGCATCCTCAGGCGCGCTTCGAGCAGGCGCCCCACACAATTGACGATAAAACTCAGCAGGCCGAAAAAGCTCAGGATCAGGATCATCAGCTCCAGCACGTTATCGCTCTGGGTCCAGATCATGATCGCCGCATAGGTGATGTCGCCCACGGCAATCGCCGAGGCCACGGCGGTCATTTTCACCAAGTCGATCAGGTTGTTGATCAGCGACGGCAAGGCAAAACGCAGGGCCAGCGGCAGTTGCACATTCCACAGCAACTGGCGGCTGCTGAAGGCCAGGGAACTGGCGGCTTCCAGGGTCACGGCTGGTACGGCTTCGATCCCGGCGCGCAAGGCTTCGGCGTGGAACGCGCCTTTGTGCAGCGAGATCACGATCACCACCCAGGCAAACGGCGTCAGTGGATTCGCCGCGCCGACGGCCTGGGTCAACAGCATGTTCAACACCAGGAATGCGCAATACAGTTGCACCAGCGTCGGCGTGTTACGGGTGACTTCGATGAACACCCGCGCCGGTTTGGCCAGCCACGGCTTGCCCGAGGTCAACATCGCCGCCAACCCGACACCCGCCAGCAGACTGCCGACGATGGTGAACAGGCACAGCAACGCGGTGGTCAGCGCGCCTTGTTCCAGAGTGCCGCGTTGATAGGCATCCAGCAGGAAGTTGTAGTTGAGACCAAACCCGGCGGTCCAGTGGACGAACAGCTCCAACAGATGACTCATGCTGCGCCTCGCAATTGCCCGCAGGCGTGGGCGATGCGGCGGCCGGCTTCGGCAACGCTGTCAGTCGCGGTGGCAATGGACAGGCGAAACCACGGCGACAAGCCATACGCACTGCCCGCCACGCCAGCGACGCCCTCCTCCAGCAAATACGCGACAACATCGGCGTCACTGTCGAGGTGCGCGCCGTTCGGGCGATAACGTCCCAGCAAGCCTTCGCAGCGGACGAACACGAAGAAACCGCCCTTGGGTTCGAGCACTTCCAAACCGTTTACGGCTTTTAACGCCGTGACCAACAGGTCCCGACGCTGCTGATAGGCCGCGACCTGCGCCGGCAGGAAATCCAGTCCGCCGTCGAAAGCGGCCAGCGCCGCAGCCTGTCCGACCGAAGAGGCGCCCGACGTCGATTGCGATTGCACAACAGCCATCGCACTGGTCAGCACTTGCGGTCCGGCACCGAAACCGATGCGCCAACCGGTCATGGCGTAGGTCTTGGACACACCGCCCACCAACAGGCAACGCGGCTGCAGATCAGGCGCAACGTTCAGCAAACTCAACGGTTGCTGACCGTCAAAACGAATATGTTCGTAAAGCTCATCCAGCAAGATCAACACGTGCGGATGGCGCCGCAGCACTTCGGCCAATGCCTGCAACTCGGCGGCGCTGTACACCGCGCCACTCGGGTTGCCTGGACCGTTGAGGATCAGCCATCGCGTGCGTTCGCCGATGTGCTGCTCCAACTGTTGCGGCGTCAGCTTGCAACCCTGGACCAGTCCGCACTCGATAAACACCGGCTCGCCGCCATTGATGCGCACGCTGTCCGGGAACGACGGCCAGTACGGCGTCGGCACCAGCACTTCATCGCCCTCATCGAGGGTCGCGGCGAAGGCGTTGAAGATGATCTGTTTCGCACCGTTGGCAATCACGATGGATTCCAGCGGATATTCCAGCCGGTTTTCGCGCTGGAGTTTGCGTTGTACGGCAAGTCTTAACGCTTTCACTCCCGGCGTCGGCGTGTACTTCGTGGCGCCAGCGGCAATGGCGGCATACGCGGCTTGCTTGATGTGATCCGGGGTGTCGAAATCCGGCTCGCCGGTGGTCAGGTCAAGGATGTCGCGACCGGTCTCGCGCAACGCCGTGGCCTGGGATTTGGCGGCGGCGTTGGCCGACAGCGAGACGCGCTGCACGCGTTTAGACAGGCGAACACTCATGGCTTGGCCACCTCCACGACTTTGCCCGGATTGAGCAGGTTTTTCGGGTCCAGCGCGTGCTTGATGCGGCGCATCAGGTCCAGTTCCACCGGACTTTTGTAGCGATCCAGCAAGCCGACCTTGCGCTGGCCGATGCCATGTTCGGCGCTGATCGAACCGCCGTGGGCGTGGGCGCTGTCGTGCACCAGTTCGCTGAGCGCCGCGTAATTCGCCATGTGCGCCTCGACCGTCGAATCCAGCGGGTGCGCGACGTTGTAATGCAGGTTGCCGTCGCCCAAATGACCGAAGGTGAAATGCCGCACGCCAGGAAAGTGCTGTTGCAGCAGCGCATCGGTGTGCGCGACAAACGCCACGACCTGGGAAATCGGCACCGAGATGTCGTGCTTCATGTTGCGCCCGGCACGCTTCTGCGCCTCGCTCATGTTTTCCCGCAGCAGCCACAAACCTTCGCTCTGAGCCAGGCTTTCGGCGATCAACGCGTTGGCCAGCAACTCCTCTTCAAAGGCATCGCCCAGCACCATTTCAAAGGCTTCGCGGGCATGGCTTTCGCTGTGGTTATCGGAGAGTTCCAGCAGCGCAAACCACGGCTGCGCCGCGCCGAGAAACGGTTGCGGGCCTTGGGGAAATTGTTCGCGCAGCAACGCCAGGCAATCGGCGCTGAGCAATTCGAATGCGGTCAGGCTGGCGCCGAAACCGGCACGGGCGTGAGACAGGAATTTAACGGCTTGAGCCAGCGAATCGAACGCCAACAACGCCGTGGCCTGAGCCTTGGGCAGCGGAAACAGTTTCAGGGTCGCAGCGGTGATAATGCCGAGCGTGCCTTCGCTGCCGATAAACAGGTCGCGCAGGTCGTAGCCGGTGTTGTCCTTGCGCAAACCGCGCAGGCCATTCCAGATTTCGCCTTGTGCGGTGACTACCTCCAGGCCGAGGGTGAGTTCGCGGGTGTTGCCATAGCGCAACACCGCCGTGCCGCCAGCGTTGGTGCCGAGGTTGCCACCAATCGTGCAACTGCCTTCGGCACCGAGACTCAGGGGAAACAGGCGTCCGGCGTTGCGCGCCACGTCCTGTACGGTTTGCAGGACGCAGCCGGCCTCGACGGTGAGGGTGTCGTTGTCGGTGTCCACATTGCGCACGCGGTTCAGGCGATCGAGCAACAGCAACACGGCGCGGCCACTGGCGTCCGGGGTCGCGCCGCCCATCAAACCGGTGTTGCCGCCCTGCACCACGATCGGTGTGTCATTCGTCACGCAAGCGCGGACCACCGCTGCGACTTCTTCGGTGTTGGCCGGGTGCACGGCGGCGATCACTTGCCCGACGTAGCGCCCCTGCTTGTCCGTCAGGTACGGCGCAGCCTCTTCGCCACTTTGCACATGGCTGGCGCCGAGCAGTTGCTGCAATGTCGCGAACAACCCTTGGCTCATGGTTGAACCGCCAATGGCGCCGCGTTGCGATACTGCTCATGCAAGTCACGCAAAGCCTGGGACGGCGCCATGCCGGTGCGTTCGCCCAACGCGATCAGCCAGCCGCTGCGGTGCCAGTCGCGGACGATGGCATCCAGTCTGGCTTGGGTATCGTGCTCACCCTTGCGAATCCAGATCACCGAGTTCGACGGGATCAAATCCCCCGGCAGCGGGATTTCATAACCGGCCCACTCGGCATCGCTCAGCAACGCATGCATGGTCGGGCTGACATGCACCGCCGCCACGCAGCCATTGCCGCGCAGGGACAGCAGCGACTCGGACTGACTGCGAAATGCCTTGATCTCGGCGCCGTAGGTTTCCTGCAACGGTTTGATGAAGTTGCTGCCCTGGGACACGCACACCGGTTTGCCCTTCAGGTCGGCCCACTGAGTGATGCCCGCACCTTTGCGAATCAGTGCGGCGCCGCCGACTTCTTCATAAGGCGTGGGCACGTAGTCGAGAATCTCGGCGCGCTCGTCGGTGTACTGCATGTTGGCGATCAGGATGTCGACCTTGCCCTGTTGCAGGAACTGCACGCGGTTCGGCGCCAGCACTGAAACAGTGTTGGCCTCGACCCCCAGAACCTTGCCGATGCCCTTGGCCAGTTCGACGTTGTAGCCCTGGTGTTCGCCGCTCTTCGGGTCGATGGTGCCGAACGGCGGACCGCTGAGAATCACCCCGACGCTGATGGCGTGGCGCTGCTGGATTTTGTCCAGGGTGGCGTCAGCCTGAGCGAGGCTGGCGGCCAGTGCGGCGCATCCGGCCAGGCACAGGGTGGTCAGGGTTCTGGCGGAAAAAAGTGGCTTCATGCACGGCTACCTTGAGCGTTGATCGGTTGAAAACCAGGAGCCGGACTCAGGCACCGTTGGCCTGGAACTGTTTCTGCAACTCGACCAGCGCCGGGGACGCCGGGGTGATGTGGTTGCGGGTCTGGGCCTCGATCAACCAGCCGCTGCGGTGCAGCTCTTTGATGATCGGGTCGAGTTTGGCCTGGGTGTCGCTCTCGCCACGACGGGTCCAGATCACCGACGGCGCCGGGTTGAGTTCCGGGGAGATCGCGCGATAGCCCTGCCATTCGGAGGTGTCGGCGATCAGCGGGTTGATCAGCGTGGCGTCGTGCACGGCGGCGACGCAGTTGTTGCCGCGCAGGGCCAGCAAGGATTCCGACGAGCTCTTGAACGCTTTGATTTCGGCGCCCAACTCGGTCAGCGGCTTGACGTAGCTGCTGCCCTGGGAAGTGCAGACCGGTTGATTCTTCAGGTCTTCCCAACGGGTGATCTTGCTGTCCTTGAGGACGGCTGCAGTGCCGCCAACGCGATAGAACGGCGTTGGCACAAAGCCGAGGATCTCACCGCGTTCGGCGGTCCATTCCATGTTGGCGATCAGCAAATCGACTTTGCCCTGCTGCAGGAATTGCACGCGGTTGGCGGGCAGCACCGGCACCAGTTGCACTTCGGCGCCGAGTTGCCGGCCCAGTTCGTTGGCGAGGTCAACGTTCAAGCCACGAGGTTTCTGGCTAGTGGGATCGATCCCGCCGAATGGGCCGCCGGACAGCAGCACGCCGACCACCAACACGTGGCGTTCCTGGATCTTGTCCAGGGTCGCATCGGCTTGCGCGGCGGTGATGCCGGACAAGGAGATCAGGGCGCCCAGCATCACAGGCAATAATCGTTTTACGGGTGAGCGCTCGAGCAACATGGATTTCCCCCTCATGGATGATCGGCGTTCCCCGACCTGATTGAGTGGGCATCCTGGGTACAGCGCCCAGGTAACGGAAATACAAATATCTAATATCGTTATAACTCGCAGTATTTCCTTTTTGAGCAAAACGCTTATATCGCCGTATTTATTGGGGCTCACGGTCTTTGCGAAAAATACCCATCAACAAACACATAAAAATATGTAATGTTTAGGTTTGCACCCTTGATATAAAAAGCAGCCGCCATGTCGACCCTTGATCTCGAATTACTGCGCACCTTTATCGCCGTGGTCGATCACCACAGCTTCGCCGAAGCCGGCGCGCAACTGGACCGCACGCAATCGTCCGTCACCCAGCATATGCAACGCCTGGAGCAGCAGGTTGGCGTGAGTCTGTTCGAGAAACGTGGGCGACAGAAACAGCTCACCGAAGCCGGCCAGCAGTTGCTGCGGCATGCGCGGCAGATGCTTTCCTTGAATGACGATGCGCTGAATTCCCTGCGCGAAAGCAGCTTGAGCGGCGTGTTGCGCATCGGCTCGCCTCACGATATTGCCGACACCATCCTGCCGCCGATGCTCAGCCACATTGCGCGCTCGGCACCGCGCTTGCGCCTGGAGATCGATGTCGGGCGCAGTCCGTTTTTGATGGATGACCTGCACCGTGGCAAAGTCGATATGGTGATCTCCACCCGCGCCGATCCCAATCTCGAAGGCTTCGCCTTGCGCACCTCGCCGGTGTGGTGGATCTGTTCGGCGCAGTACATCCACAACCCTGGCGAACCGTTGCCGCTGATCCTGGTGGATGAGCCGAGCATCTATCGGCGTTATGCGCTGGAAGCCCTGGAACGCGCGAACATTCCCTGGCGTCAGGCGTATCTGGCGTCAAACCTGATCGGCATCAAAGCCGCGACCCGCGCAGGGTTGGGCGTGACCCCGAGAAGCATGGAAATGCTCGGGCCGGACATGCGGGTGCTGGGGGAAAACGATGGGTTACCGCGGCTGCCGGATGTGACGTATCACCTGTGGATCCGGCCGAACACCGTGAACCCGCTGGTGCGCAGGGCCTACGATCTAATCAAAAGCAATCAGGGCCACTGACACCCCAAAACGCATATGTAGGAGCCAGGCTTGCCGGCGAAGGCGTTCTTGAGTACGCCTTCGCCGGCAAGCCTGGCTCCTACAGAGGGTTATCCGGGTGTTTGGGCACTAACAACACAAACCAAATGTGGGAGCGAGCCTGCTCGCGAAAGCGGAGTGTCAGCCAACAAAGATATCGACTGACAGATTGCCTTCGCGAGCAGGCTCGCTCCCACATTTGATCGGGTTGAACCGGGCATTTGTGAACGACCAGAAACCACTGTGGGAGCGGGCTTGCTCGCGAAGGCGGTGTGTCAGTCGATAAAAATGCTGACTGACACACCGCCTTCGCGAGCAAGCCCGCTCCCACAGGGGGAATTGCATCTACCGGGCTATCGGCTTAACAACACTTCGGCCCGGCCTTGCTCCCGTAACGTGCTTCCTGACGCTCCCGAAAGAACATCTCGTAGTCCATCACCGGTTTGTCCGGGTGTTTGGTTTGCATATGCTCGACGTAGTTGTCGTAGTCGGGCATGCCGACCATCAGGCGTGCGGCCTGACCGAGGTATTTACCGAGGCGACTCAGGTCATTGAACATCGTGGCAATCCTCGATCACACGTCCGGCACAGCCTGGAATGGCGATTCTTTATCCGTACGTTCTTTGGTGCCCCAGGCGGAGATACCGACCTTGAGCGCATAGAACAGGATGCTGAACACCACGAACAGGAACAGCGCGGTCAGCGTTGCATTGGTGTACGCGTTGTAGATCACATGCTGCATCTGGTTAATGTCCTTGGCCGGCGCGAGGATCTGGCCGTTGGCCAATGCGTCGCTGTATTTCTTGGCCAGGGCCAGGAAACCAATCGCCGGATTCGCGTCGAACAGCTTGATGAAGCCCGCAGTCGTGGTGCAGATAAGCAACCACGCGGCGGGCAACAAGGTCACCCAGATGTAGCGTTGGCGTTTCATTTTGATCAGCACAACCGTGGCAAGCATCAGCGCGATGCCGGCGAGCATCTGGTTGGAGATGCCGAACAGCGGCCACAAGGTGTTGATCCCGCCGAGCGGATCGATCACGCCTTGATAGAGCAAGTAACCCCACATCGCCACACAACCGGCGGTGGCGATCAGGTTGGCAGTCCAGGACTCGGTGCGTTTCAGCGCCGGAACGAAGGAGCCAAGCAAATCCTGGAGCATGAAACGTCCGGCACGGGTGCCAGCATCGACAGCGGTCAGGATAAACAGCGCTTCAAACAGGATCGCAAAGTGGTACCAGAACGCCATGGTGTTTTCACCCGGCAGCACGCTGTGCAGGATCTGCGCGATACCTACGGCCAGGGTCGGTGCACCGCCGGCGCGAGCCAGCACGGTGGTTTCACCGATGTCATGGGCGACGGCTTGCAGCGCTTCTGGAGTAATCGCAAAACCCCAGCTGCTGACGGTTTGCGCAACCTGGATCACGTCACCACCGACCACAGCGGCCGGGCTGTTCATGGCGAAGTACACGCCCGGCTCGATCACCGAGGCAGCAACCATCGCCATGATCGCGACGAAGGATTCCATCAACATACCGCCGTAACCGATGTAACGGGCATGGCCTTCGCTGGCGAGCAGTTTCGGCGTGGTGCCGGAAGCGATCAGCGCGTGGAAACCCGAGACCGCGCCACAGGCGATGGTGATGAACAGGAACGGGAACAGACCGCCCTTCCACACCGGCCCGGTGCCGTCGATGAATTGGGTCAGCGCCGGCATTTTCAGCTCGGGCATGGTCACCAGTATCCCGACGGCCAGCGCCAGGATGGTGCCGATTTTCAGGAAGGTCGACAGGTAGTCACGCGGCGCCAGGATCAGCCACACCGGCAACACCGCCGCGACAAAACCGTAGCCGATCAGCATCCAGGTGATTTGCACACCGGTGAAACTGAAGACCTTGGCCCAGGCTGGATCAGCAGCAATCTGCCCGCCGACGAAGATCGAACCGAGCAGCAACGCCACGCCGATCACCGAGATCTCACCAATGCGACCCGGGCGGATGTAGCGCATGTAGATGCCCATGAACATCGCGATCGGGATGGTCGCCATCACGGTGAACATGCCCCACGGGCTATCGGCCAGGGCTTTCACCACGATCAGCGCCAGCACCGCAAGGATGATGATCATGATCAGGAAGCAGCCAAACAGCGCGATGGTGCCGGGGATGCGGCCCATTTCTTCACGGACCATATCGCCCAGAGAGCGACCGTTACGGCGTGTGGACAGGAACAGGACCATGAAGTCCTGCACCGCACCGGCAAACACTACACCGGCGATCAGCCACAGCGTGCCGGGCAAATAGCCCATTTGCGCCGCCAATACCGGCCCGACCAAAGGCCCCGCGCCAGCAATGGCCGCGAAGTGGTGACCGAAAAGGATGTGTTTGTTGGTCGGGACGTAGTCCAGGCCATCATTGTTGAGAACTGCGGGAGTGGCTCGATTGGGGTCGAGTTGCATCACCCGGGTGGCGATGAACAGGCTGTAGTAGCGGTAGGCAACATGGTAGATGGCGGTGGCGGCGACGACGATCCAGAGGGCGTTGATCGCTTCGCCGCGGCGCAAGGCCACGACACTCAGCGCAATCGCTCCAATGACAGCCACGACAAACCAGGCGAGGTGTTTAACCAGACGGGTCATTGCGTGTCTCCTGCCGGCAGTCCGATAGGCCGCGGCGATAATTTTTATAATGGTGCCCGTTATGCGAGCGTGCCTAATATCCGCGCATGTCGCCATCAGTGAAATCCGCAGTACTACGTAAGGCTCTTCTACGTAGTACTACGCAGAGCGGATTTATCCATTAGTCCGACGGCGCTTTACGCTGGGGAAGTGAAGATCTTTTTGGCCTATGATGCGCCAACCACGCCACCCACCAACGGCCCTGCCGCACCGTCGCCCGGTCTGGACAGGAGTAGATATGCAGCTCAAACACAAAATCGTTGCCCTGGGCATCCTGCCGCTGATCCTGGCGATTGCAGTGATTTGCGCCCTGGTCATGTTCCAGAATCGCCAGCTCGGCGAGCAGCAGGCGCAGTTGATCGAGGACAGCATCCTCGCCAGCAAACGCGCGGAACTGAAAAACTACGTAGAAATGGCCAAGAGCCTGATCGAGCCGCTGTATGCCGAAGGCAAGGGTGACGAAGTCGCGCAGCAGCGAGTGCTCGAAGAGTTGCGCAAACTGAGCTTCGGTATCGACGGTTATTTCTTCGTCTACGACCGCCAGGGCCGCAGCCTGATGCATGCACGGCAATCGGACCTGGTGGGCAAATACCTGTGGAACATGACCGACCCGCACGGTCTGCCAGTGATTCAAGCCCTGCTGAAAAGCGCCGAATCCGGCGCCGGTTTCCAACGCTACGCCTGGAAAAAACCATCGACCGGCGCGGTCACCGACAAACTCGCCTACGTAGTGATGCTCGACCGTTGGGGCTGGATGCTCGGCACTGGCATCTACCTCGAAGACGTCGAGCAGGCTACGCAACAAGCCCGGGATGAAGTTGCCAATGGCATCCACGGCACCATGCTGGCGATTGCCGCGGTCGCACTGATTGCGGTGCTGCTGGTGTTCGTCAGCGGCATGACATTGAACGTCAGCGAACATCGCCTGGCCGACAAAAAACTCCAGCGCCTCAACCAGCGCATCGTCAGCTTGCAGGAAGAGGAGCGCTCGCGGGTTTCCCGGGAACTGCATGACGGCATCAGCCAATTGCTGGTGTCGATCAAATTTCAGTTCGAATTGGCCAGCCATCTGATCGAGGCCGGTCGCGACAATGGCCTGAGTATTTTGCGCGAAGCCACGGAGCGTCTGGGCAGTGCCATCGGCGAGGTGCGCAGCATTTCCCATGACTTGCGTTCATCGTTGCTCGACACCCTCGGCCTGCCCGCCGCCATCGGCCAACTGGCCGCCGAATTCCAGCAGCGCAGTGGCTTGCAGGTGAACTACGAAAGCGACCTGTTCGACTGTGATCTGGTGGACGGCGCCGCCGTGGCCGTGTTCCGCATCGCCCAGGAAGGCCTGACCAACATTGAACGGCACGCCCAGGCCAGCTCGGTGTCGATCACGTTGCAGGGTTCCAGAGAGGCGTTGCGACTGGTTGTCGTGGATAACGGCGTCGGCTTTAACGTCAACCGCGTCGATCGCCTGAACGCCGGGATTGGCTTGCGCAATATCCGTGAACGAGTCGAGCACTTCGGTGGCCGACTCGATCTGCATTCAACGCCGGGCCGAAGTGAACTGAACGTCCTTATCCCGATGAGCATGACGGCCGCTTGAAGCCGATCATCCTCACACAACAATAAGAGAGCTGCATTGATGAGCCTGCCCTTCCCGATCCGCGTCGCTTTGGTCGATGATCATTCACTGGTGCGTGACGGCATCCGTGCGTTGCTGACGGTGGTGGATTTTCTCGCCATCGTCGGTGAAGCCGACAGTGGCGCGAGCGCGATTGAAATGGTCCGCGAGACCCAGCCGGATTTGCTGCTGGTGGATATTGGTCTCAAGGACATGAATGGCCTGGAGCTGACCCGGCAACTGCGCCGCGAGCACCCGGAGATCAAGATCCTGATCCTGAGCATGTACGACAACAACGAGTACGTGAGCGAGTCGGTACGCTCGGGCGCCAGCGGCTATGTGCTGAAGAACTCGCCTTCGCGCGAAATCATCGCCGCGATCGAAGCGATTGCCAGTGGCGGCACGTTCTATAGCGCGGAAATCGCCCAGAAACTGGCGGCCGAGCGCCCTGCCGACAACGAGCTCACCCCGCGTGAAAGCGAGGTGCTGTGCAAAATGGTGTTGGGCATGAACAACAAGGAAATGGCCCGCGAACTGGATATCAGTGTGCGCACCGTGGAAACCCATCGCCTGAGCATTCGCCGCAAACTCAACATCGACAAACCGGCGGCGCTGCTCAACTACGCGATTGAGCGCGGGTTGATTTCCCGATAAGCCATCCCCCTCCGTAGCAGCTGTCGAGGCCGTTCGCCCGTAGCAGCTGTCGAGCCTGCGAGGCTGCGTTCGGCTGCGCAGCAGTCGTAAAACCTGAGCATGCAGTCTTCCTGAAACACCGCGCAGCCTGATTTCACGACTGCTTCGCAGCCGAACGCAGCCTCGCAGGCTCGACAGCTGCTACACCCCCAACGCAGCCTCGTGCCTCGACAGCTGCTACAAGCGAACGACGTAGGCAGCTGCTACGGAAAGGGTATTTCGCTCGGTTTCAGAGCTTGGCAATCGATACTTCGGTGGATTTCACGAACGCAATCACTTCGCTGCCGATTTTCAATTCCAGATCGCGCACGGAACGGGTGGTGATCACCGAGGTGACGATGCCGGAGGCAGTTTGCACGTCGATTTCCGAGACCACTTCGCCTTCCAGGATTTCTTTGATTACACCTTTGAACTGGTTACGAACGTTGATCGCTTTAATAGTCATGTTGAGGCTTCCTGTCTGATGTGGGGCGAAACCGCACTGAGGTGCAGGCCTTCAAAATGCACTGCTTCGGCAGATTACAAAAGGAATAAATAACGATTTATTTATTCCTGAATCGCATATGCAAAACCCCTAAGCTAATATCTAAAAATTATTTAAAGAATAATTCTTAGAACCCTATGCTCACGACAGTTCGCCACCTTCTCCATTGCCAACTGTCGAGTTCGCCATGTCAAAACCCCTCAAGAATGCTGTCCTGTCCGGTCTGGTTGTCGCACTGGCCTTGTCCTTCGCACTGCCGGCTCAAGCCCGGGAAACGGTACGCATCGGTTACCAGAAGTCATCGACCCTGATCACCCTGCTGAAAACCCAGGGCACCCTGGAAAAGACCCTCGCGCAAAACAACATCGACGTGACCTGGCATGAGTTCTCCAGTGGCTTGCCGCTGCTGGAAGCGTTGAATGTCGGCAACGTCGATATCAGCGCCGACGTGGCCGATACCGTGCCGATTTTCGCCCAGGCCGCGCAGGCCAAATTGACCTACTTTGCCGAGGAAGCGCCCTCGCCTTCGGCCCAGGCGATTGTGGTGCGCAAGGATTCGCCATTGCAGCAACTGGCAGATTTGAAAGGCAAGAAAATCGCGGTGACCAAAGCGGCGGGCTCCCACTACTTGCTGATCGCTGCGCTGAACAAGGCTGGCTTGAAGTTTTCCGACATTGAGCCGGCGTACCTGTCCCCGGCTGATGGCCGGGCGGCTTTCGAGAACAACAAGGTCGATGCGTGGGTCACCTGGGAACCGTTCCTCACTGGCGTGCAACGCCAACTGCCGACCCGCACCCTGGCAGACGGCGCCGGGCTGGCCAGCTACAAACGTTATTACCTGACCAGTGATGCCTACGCCAAGGAACACCCGGAAGTCCTGAAACTGGTTTACGACCAACTGCACAAGGCCGGCGACTGGATCAAACACAACCCGCGCGATACCGCACAAGTACTCGGGCCGCTGTGGGGCAACCTGGATGTGGAAACCGTCGAGGCGGCGAACGCCCATCGCAGTTACCAGGTACAACCGGTGAAGGCTGACCAACTGGGCGAACAGCAGAAAATTGCCGATGCATTTTTTGCCGAGGGGTTACTGCCTAAAGCAGTGGATGCCAAAGACGTCAACATCTGGAAGCCATAACGCCCACCCTGTGGGAGCGAGCCTGCTCGCGAAGAAGGTGTAACAGTCAACCTGGATGTTGACTGGGATGGCCCCTTCGCGAGCAGGCTCGCTCCCACAGGGGTTTGTGGTGTTACGCAAATATCTGATTCACCCTCGATCAACTGTGGGAGCGGGCTTGCTCGCGAAAGCGGTACTCCAGGCACAGAGGATGTGTCGGATGCACCGGCCTCTTCGCGAGCAGGCTCGCTCCCACAGGAGAGTGTGGTGGTACGCAAATATCTGATTAACCCTCGATCAACTGTGGGAGCGAGCCTGCTCGCGAAAGCGGTATTCCAGGCACAGAGGATGTGTCGGATGTACCGGCCCCTTCGCGCCGCTTCTGGCAACGTTAGCGCTAACCCGGCTTCAACTACCCGCCCCGCCATGGGCTTCTTCAAAGAAATAATCCTTCCAGCTCGCCGCCTTGTTTTTCAACACACCCAACTCCTGCAATTTCTCGGCATAGATAAAGGTGCGCTGTGGCACGACGGTGAAATCGATTTCCGGGTCGGAGACGATTTTCTCAACCAGCGGCAGGGCCAGTTTCGATTGCTCTACGCGAATGTAGGTCTGGGCCGCTGCGGGCTTGTCGGCCTTGATGATTTTCTCGGCTTCAACCAGCGCGTCGTAGAAGGCCTTGTAGGTCTTCGGGTTTTCGTCGTGGAATTTTTCAGTGGTGTACAGGACGTTGAACGTGGCCTGGCCGCCGAGTACGTCGTAGGAGCTCAGCACCTTGTGCACGTTGGGATTCTGCAGTTCCTGATACTGGAACGGCGGGCTGGAAAAGTGCGCGTTGATTTCCGAGCCGCCCGCAATCAGCGCCGCTGTTGCATCCGGGTGGGCAAGGCTGATCGAGATATCGTCAAATTTCTTGTAATGCTCTGGGCCAAACTGTTTCGCCGTTTCGATCTGCAACGTGCGCGACTGGAAACCCACACCCGCCGCCGGAACGGCGATGCGGTCCTTTTCAGTGAAGTCCTTGAGGCTCTTCACGTTCGGATTGTTGGTCAGCAAGTAATTGGGCATCGAGCCCAGCGATGCGATGGCCTTGACGTTCTGCTTGCCCTTGGTGCGGTCCCAGATCGTAAGCATCGGCGGCACACCGGCCGACACCACGTCCAGCGCACCGGCCAGCAGCGACTCGTTCATCGCCGTGGCACCCGAGATGCTGTTCCAGTCGACCTTGATATCGAGGCCTTGCGCCTTGCCCTGTTTCTCGATGAGTTGCTGATCGCGCACCACATCCAGAATCAGATAACCAATGCCGAATTGTTGGGCGATGCTGATCTTGCCTTCGGCCTGAACGCCGGGACTCAGCAACAGGCTCGCCGTCGCCAGGGAGGCTGCCAATAGTGTCAACGCTGAGCGTTTGAAGGGAGTTGCCATGAACACCTCAAAGTCATTGCAAGAAAGGGAAAACAAAATCCGCACGGATGCGCAGGCGCTCAAAGTGCACTGCCCGTAACAACACTAAAAGGAATATTTAAAGCTTTGTTTATTCAATAAACGCATATACAAGACTGCCCGTCAGCCTCGAAAGATACCTAGGCCAGACTCGTGTGACCCCAACGCCGATGCAGTCCTCTGGCCAGCGCATCAAAGGCAAAGCCCAGCACACCGATCAGCAGCACCATCGCCATCAGTTCCGAATAGGCCAGTCGATCCCGCGTATCCAGGATGAAGTAGCCCAGCCCCGCACTGACCCCAAGCATTTCGCACCTGTAAAGGATGTCTCCGGTTTAAAACGTAAAGGATGTCCCCGGTTTCTACCCGAGCAAGCCCGCTCCCACAGGGGACGGTGTTGACCGCAAATCTTTCGAACAACACCAAACAATGTGGGAGCGGGCTTGCTCGCGAAGAACGATAACGCGGTGTACCAGGCTACCCCACAGCCCCCAGGTAGTAAGTGTGCAAATCCTCCCGCGCGGCCAGTTCGGCCGCTGAACCTTCGTCCACCACCCTGCCGTTTTCCAGCACAAACGCGTACTGAGCGTAATCCAGCGCGATGTTGATGTTCTGTTCGGCCACCAGCAGGCTCAAACCTTCCTCGCGGTTAAGCCGGGAGAGGATATCGAAGATCTCCTCAACCACCTGGGGCGCCAACCCCATGGACGGTTCGTCCAGCAGCAACAGACGCGGCTCGGACATCAGCGCACGCCCGATGGCGACCATTTGCTGCTCGCCGCCGGAGGTGTAGCCCGTGAGGCGTTTGCGCAACAGCCGCAACCTCGGGAAGTAACCGTAGATGCGTTCCAGCCGCTGACTCAGCACTTTGCGTGAAGGTCGCCCGGCAAAGCCGCCGATCAACAGGTTCTGCTCGACGCTCAGGTGCGTGAAGCAGTGCCGCCCTTCAAGCACCTGCGCCAAACCCGCCAGCACCAAACTGGCAGGGTCGGCCTCGGTGATCTCTTGCCCTTGATAGACAATCCGCCCTGTGGTCACTTCACCGCGTTCGGCGCGCACCAGGCTGGAAATCGCCTTCAGCGTGGTGCTTTTACCGGCGCCATTGGCCCCGAGCAACGCCACCATCTGCCCTTTGCCGACCTGCAACGAGACGCCGCGCAAGGCAAGAATCGACTGTTCGTAGAAAACTTCAACCTGCTCCACGCTCAGCAGCGGGTCGGCTATCGGGCTCTGGCTCATCGGACTTTATTGCTCCTGGCTGCAATTGCGCGGGGTGATGCCTTTTTCCTTGGCGTACTGCGCGGCGGAAGCTTCGATGATCGGCCGCAACAAGGCGCGGTCGGCCTGGACCCAATCACTGATCAGGTTCCAGCGTTGCCCATCCCATTGCTGGAAGCGCACCGCACCGCCGCCTTCATGATCGGCGCACGACAGCTTCAGCGGCTGCACCAGCCCCTTCGCACCCAAGGCCTGCAAGCGCGCATCGTCGAGATTCAGGTGTTCGAAGCCCCAGCGCACCTGCTCACCGGTCAGCGGTTTATTGCCGTACTTTTCCTGGGCCAGGCGCACGGCTTCGACGTTGAGAATGCCGTTCACCACGCCGAGGTTGTAGTACACGGTGCCGAAACGTTTCGGATCGGCCAGGTTGCCTTTGCCGGCGTCCACCACACTTTGCTTGATGCCTTGCAGCACCGGGAAATTGGTGCCCGACGGGTGCGTGGTGATCGCGATGAAACCCTTGGCCGCCGCGCCGGCCGGCACCACGTCTTCTTCCGAGTTGCTCCAGATATTGCCGATGATGTGATCCGCCGGGTACCCGACTTTTTGTGCCGACTTCAACGCCACCGGATTCATCACGCCCCAACCGCGCAGGATCACCCAGTCTGGCTTGAGGCGACGGATGTTCAGCCATTGCGATTGCTGCTCGTTGCCGGGGTGCGGCACTTCCAGCAGGGTCAGTTCGAAACCGGCGTTTTTCGCCAGTGTCTCCAGCACGCCGTTGGTTTCCTTGCCATACGGAGAGCCGTGGTAGAGCACGGCGATTTTCTTGCCTTTGAGTTTGTCCGCCCCGCCTTCACGCTCGCCGATGTAATTGATGATCGCCGACACTTCGGAATACGGGTTGAGCTGCAACGGGAACACATACGGGAACACGCTGCCGTCGGTGGAATCCGTGCGCCCGTGGTTGATAGTGATCAGCGGCAATTTGTCGGCGGTCGAGCGGTCGAGAGTCGCGTAGGCAATGCCCACCGACAGCGGGTTGGTGGCGGCGGCCGGCGCACCGTTCAAGCCACCCTTGAGGCGTTCATAGCACTCGACGCCCTTCTCCACCACGTACTCGGTTTCGCATTCGCTCCAGGTCAACTTGACCCCATTCACCCCACCCTTGGCGTTGATGTATTGCAGGTAGTCGATAAACCCGCCGAAGAAACCGGTGCCGCCAGCGGCATAAGGCCCGACCCGATAGCTCTGCAACGGGAAATACTGTTCGTTGGCAGCCTGGACCCCGGCACTCAGGCCGGCAGTCAGTAAAGCCAGGCCCAGTGCCAGGCGGCGCAGCGTTGTGCGGTGAGTCATGAAGGCAGTTCCTCGTGGGAGATCGATGGTGTTTTTTGTCAGGGATGAAAGCAATCAGTAACGCAGCGGCCAGACCCTGGCCCGTTGCCGAAAGCGCTGCCACAGTCGGGCCAGGCCTTCGGGTTCCTTGATCAGAAAGGCGATGATCAGTGCGCCGAACAGCATTTTCTGGATGTTTTCCAACTGGCCGGAATCGATCAGCCCCGCCGGTAATAACCCGCAGACATTGGCCAGCAGAATCGGAAACAGCACGATGAACGCGGCGCCGAGAAAGTTGCCGAGCACGCTGCCCAGGCCACCGATAATGATGATGAACAACACCTGGAATGAACGGCTGAGGTCGAAGCCGTGGGGTTCCACTGTGCCCAGGTAAGCGAAGGCCCACAGCGACCCGGCAACCCCGAGGTAAAAGCCGCTGATGGCAAACGCCAACAGCTTGGCCTTGAACAGGCGGATGCCGATTACCGCAGCGGCGGTGTCCATGTCGCGAACCGCCATCCAGTTGCGGCCCAACTCGCTGCGGACCAGGTTTTTGCCAAGCCAGAACAGCGCGACCACCACCGCCAGGGTCAGCACGTAACGGCCCCTTGGCGAACTGAAATCCAGCCCGGCGATCAACAGCGGCGGCGAAGTGATAACCCCGGAGGCGTTGTCGTTGGTGAACCAACTGAAACGGGTCAACACCCATTCCACGACAAACTGCGCGGCCAGGGTCGCCACCAGCAGGTAAAAGCCCTTGATCCGCAGGCTCGGCAAGCCGAACAACACCGCCACCAACGCCGCGATCAAGCCGCCGAGGGCGAAGCTCACCAGCAACGGCAAACCGGGCACGCGCAGTTGCAGGTTGTAGGCAGCAAACGCCCCCACCGCCATGAACGCCGCCGAGCCCAGCGAGAGTTGTCCGGCATAGCCGGTCAGCAGGTTCAAACCGAGCCCCGCCAGGGACAACACCAGCAGCGGCACCAGAATCGCGCTGAACCAATAGTCATTGCCCAGCCAAGGCACGGCGACGAAGGCAAACGCCAACAGCAGCCACAGGCCGAGGCGATCCTGGCGCAAGCGAAACGTGCGCCGCTCGGCCGCATAGGTGCTGTTCAGTTGACCGGCTTCTTGATAAAGCATGGAGGCATTCCTTGAAAAAAGTCAGACCCGCTCGATGGCGCGCTCGCCGAATAACCCGGCAGGCCGCACCAGCAGGAACAGCAACGCGAGGACGTAAGGCACCCAGTTTTCGATGCCGCTGCCGATGATCGGGCCGAGGTATATCTCGGCGATTTTTTCCGCCGCGCCGATGATCAAGCCGCCGACAATCGCGCCACCAATCGAAGAAAAACCGCCGATGATCAACACCGGCAACGCCTTGAGCACCACCAGCGACAACGAGAACTGCACTCCCAGACGCGCGCCCCACAGCAGCCCCGCCACCAGTCCCACGAAACCCGCCACTGCCCACACCAAAGCCCAGATCCGTGGCAGTCGAATGCCCACGGCCAAGGACGCGAGCGGATCATCGGCGACTGCGCGCAAGGACAAACCGACCCGGGTTTTGTTGAACAGCAGTGACAAGGCAATCACCAAGGTCGCGGCGGTGCCGGCGGCGAACAGGTCGAACTGCGAAAGCAGCATCCCGCGAATTTCCAGTGGCTCATCCGGGATGCCCAATTCCAGGCCATGCACCTGCGCCCCCCAAAGGAATTGCGCCAGGCCTTCGATCATGTAAGACAGCCCGAGGGTGGCCATGAACAGGATGATCGGCGGGCGATTCACCAGGGGCCGCAGCACCATTTTTTCGATCAGCAACGCCAGCACCACCATGCTCGCCAGCGTCGCGACAAACGCCCAGAAGAATGGCAAGCCGCGCTCCAGCAGACTGACGAAAGTCAGCGCGGCAAACAGCACCATCGCGCCCTGGGCAAAGTTGAAAACCCCGGAGGCCTTGTAGATCAGCACAAACCCGATCGCCACCAGGGCGTACATGACGCCGGCCAGCAAACCGCCGATCAGCACTTCAAAGAAAAATTCCATGCTCAGCGAGCCTCCGCGCGGGAACGTCGTGTGCCCAAGTAGGCCGCGATCACTTCTGGGTTGGCGCGCACTTGCTCGGGGGTGCCGTCGCCGATTTTGCGGCCGTAATCGAGCACCACTACGTGATCGGAAAGGCCCATGACCACGCTAATGTCATGTTCGATCAGCACGACGGTGGTGCCGAACTCACGGTTGATGTCGCGGATGAATTGGCTCATCTCGCCCTTCTCTTCCGCGTTCATGCCGGCCATCGGCTCGTCGAGCAGCAGCAACTTCGGCTCAGCGGCCAGCGCCCGGGCCAGTTCCACGCGTTTTTGCAAACCGTAAGACAACTTGCCCACCAGCACATGACGCCAGGGATGGATGCGCAGGAACTCGATGACTTTTTCGGCGTGGCGGCGTTGCTCGTCGTCTTCAAGCGGGGCGCGGCCAATGCGCAACATTTGCTCGATCCAACTGCTGCGGCGCTTGAGGTTGCGCCCGGTCAGCACGTTGTCGAGCACACTCATGCCTTTGAACAGCGCGATGTTCTGGAAGGTGCGGGCAATCCCACCCTCGGCAGCCTGATGCGGACGCATGCGGCGTCGGGTCTGGCCGGCATAGCTGACACTGCCGCTCTGGGCCTGGTAGACGCCATTGATCACGTTCAGCAACGAACTTTTGCCGGCGCCATTCGGGCCAATCAGGGCGCAGATCTCCCCGGTCTTCACGGCGAAGCTGATGGAGGTAATGGCTTTGACGCCCTTGAACGATAGGGAGATGTCATCGAGCCGCAATAATATGGATTCAGTAGTCGCGCGCATGGTGGCTCGTCAGACGGAGTGAGGAATCAGGTGGGCCGGAACTTCGGCGGGTTCACGCGGTGTGGACGGTTCTTGCCAGTGGCCGGGGCGAATCCCCAACGCCGCGAAGAACGCCGCGCTGTCCTCGGTCAGCGCCGGCCCCACCAGCAACGGCACGCGCAAACGGCTCATGCCTAACACATCAAGCAAGGGCCGACGGATCAGCCAATGGCCGAGCCAGCGCCGAATACCGTGCGCATCCGGGACCATCGCCCAGCGATACAGGTATTGACTGAGCGTGCCCGGCAACGGCAAGCGTTCCCGGGCCCAGTGTTCAAGGCGCGCATAGGATTCGCGGGTGCCCAGCACCAAGGTCGGCCCGAGCTCGCGGCGGTCGGTGTCGCGGGTGGCCAGGGCTTCGGGAAAGTTCAGGCAGAACCCGGCGCTCAGCCAGGGAGCCAGCAGATAACGGGCCTGGCCGCTGGCGGCGAACACTCGCGCGGCCAGCGCCTCTTCATTGGCGCTGAGGTGTTCCCGCGCGACCAATTTGCGCGCGCCCTCCAGCAACTGGCCGTGGCTCAAGCGCTGGGACTGGCTGTCATTAACGCGGTGAAAAACAAACGCCGTGGACGCTGATTCCGTGGCGGGGGCCGGTGGCTCGGCCGTGATGCCCACCGTCAAGTCGGCATACGCACTCAACCCGGTATCGGTGGCGGCATTCAGGCCACGTCCGTCGAGGTACAACAGAACCCGAGGCGCGTGATCGGCGTTGCGAACCTGCTGCACGGCGTCGAGAGTTTCGGCCAGAACAAACGCTGGTTTCAGCGTGGCCAATAGATGCCGGTGATCAAGGTCCGGGTCCAATAGCGTGACACTGCCGCCCAGCCATTGCGCCGCCAGTGCCAGTAACAAGGCTTCGGCTCTGGCCTGGCTAATAATGAGCAAGTCATCGCCGTGACTGAACCCGCGTTGCTGCAAACCCGCAGCGAGACGGCTGACGTCCTGCGCCACATCGCTCCAGCGCCGGACCTGCCAGATTCCTAACTGTTTGTAACGCAGGGCAATCGCCGAACCTCGGGTGGCGGCTTGCAATAACAAGGCCTGGGGCAGTGTCTGGGTCATGGGGCGATCTCTTCGGGGGGCTGACTGCAAACAGCCATTGCAGCCTCCGTGCCAGCCACTAAATGCTGACCTATCAATCAGTTAGACCACACCACCGGTTTAGCCCCTTGTATCGCCGAAGCACAGCCTGCCGAATCCCTGTTGCTCCACCAACACTTGCGTCCTGTCGCGGCCCCTATAAGAACCAAAAAGAATTAATAAATACAAAATCAGTATTTATCGTTATAAAAATATTCGCGTACTGTCAGCTCATCCCGTCATTCATCACACAGTGAAGTGCCCCATGAATCCGACTGCCAACGTCATCGACTTCGCCAGCTACCGCAAACGCAAACAGGCTCAGCAACGGGCACGGGCCATGTGGGAAATGTACGCACGCAACGCCGGTTTGCAGGCCTTTCAATGGGTGCAAGCGGCCAATACTTCCGAGACGCGTCACGCGTGAACGGGCAGCAACCCTCGCGCTTTCTGGCGAGCGCCGACGAGCCTGTCGTGGATTTGAATAACCTGGAATCACAGGAAGAAGACCCGATCTGCGAGCGTGTCGCGCAGAACCTGCAACGCCTGCGCGGCAAGCGGCATCTGTCCCTCGACGCCCTCGCCCGCCAGTGCGGCGTGAGCCGGGCGATGCTGGCGCAGATCGAATCCGGGCGCAGCGTGCCGTCGATCAAAGTCCTGTGCAAAATCGCCAAGGGTCTGAAAGTGTCGGTGGCCGCGTTTCTTGAGCACCGCGCCTTTGAAGGCGTGGCGGTTTTGTCGGCAAGCCAGAGCAAACGCCTGGTCAGTGCCAGTGGTGCGTTTGTCAGTCGGGCGCTGTTTCCGTTCGACGTGGCGCGGCAATCGGAGTTTTACGAACTGCGCTTGAGCCCGCTGGGTGAGGACGTTTCCGAGGGCCATGGCCCCGGCGTCCAGGAGAACCTGGTGGTGTCCCAAGGCGTGCTGGAAATCAGCGTCAACGATGAACGCTACCTTCTCTCCACCGGCGATTCGATCCTGTTCTACGCCGACCAGCCCCACCGCTATCGCAACCCGGCGGACAGTGAGGCTGTCGCGTATCTGGTAGTGACCTACCCCGAACGCCTGGACTGAACCACATTCCCCTGTCCCCTGTGGGAGCGAGGCTTGCCCGCGAAGGCGTCGTGTCAGACAACAACACTATCGACTGAAAGACCGCTTTCGCGAGCAAGCCCGCTCCCACAGGAAATCGGCTGCGTGCGCAGATTTTGTGTACGACCGTGATCCACTGTAGGAGCGAGGCTTGCCCGCGAAGGCGGCGTGTCAGACAACAACGATGTCGACTGAAAGACCGCTTTCGCGAGCAAGCTTCGCTCCTACAATTTTGATTTTTGGTGATTTCAGATATAAAAAAGCCCCCGCGGCCTGATGGCCTGCGGGGGCTTTTTTTATGCTGCCCGGTATCAGCAGGTGCAGCACATCAGCGGCATGCCGTTGCAGCTCATCATCATCGGCATGCTGCAGTCGTTCATCATTTTCATCATCAGGGTGCAGCAGTTTTTCATCATGTCCATGTTCATGCCGGCCATCGGCATGATTTTGCACATCATGCTGTCGTCCATCATGGTGCATTCCATGACGCATTTCATCGATGGCATCGGCATGCCCATCATCGGCATTGGCATCATCATGTTCATCATCGGCATGGTCATGGCCGCCTGGGACATGCACATCATGCTCATGTTGCCGCAATGCATCATCATCGGCATGCCGCAGTTCATCATCATCTGCATCATTTCAGCGCTGTTCTTGAACATCGCCATGTCCATGCCAGCAGCCGGCATCATTTTGCACATCATGCCGTCGTCCATCATGTCGCAGGTCATGGTCGCCATCATCATCGGCATGCCCATCATCGGCATCATTGGCATGTTGGCGTTCATCGGCATTTGCATCTGCATGGCGTTCATCATGGTGTTGTTCCCCGAAGGATTGAATAGTTGGATGAAGCTGATGGAGTGGATTCTAAAGATTGCCGACCGGGCGACAAGAGGGGGATAAAACAGCAAAAACGGACGCCGGAGCCGACTTAGTGTCGTGCACGGGACACTTGCGACTGCTGTAGCAGCTTATTGATGGCTATCACGGAAAAGATAAGTACTGCGACGTGTTTTTATCGGTCATGGATATTCGACCGGAAGCTATATAAATAACTGAAAGAAATATTCGTTCTAACCAGCGCCAACTTTTTTCATTCGCTCGCTTATTCCGTTAGTTACCACCAGCCTGACTTTTTAATCTTTTCTAGCTATTAAGCCGCCACCTTATAATAGCCACGCTCTCCAACTCGCTAAATAAGGACGTTCCATGCCTCAACGCCTTTTACTGGCTGCACTGTTCCTGGCGGTCGCCGGGTGTGCCAGCCCGACACCGGTTTCCGTTCATACCAAAGATCCCGCCAGTTCAACCCTGCAAGGCGACGCCACGCGTCCGGCGCAGGCGCAATGGTTGCGCACCGAGTTGTATTTTTCGGTGGGGCCACTGGAAGGCAAGGAAGGTGTGATCAGCCCCGCGCGCTGGCGCGAGTTTCTCGATCAGGAAGTCACGCCGCGTTTTCCGGACGGCTTCAGCGTGCTCGACGCCTACGGCCAATGGCGCGACCACGGCGCCAAGGAGCCGGAGCGCCTGGGCACCAAAGTCATCGTGATTCTTCACGAAAACGACGCGCGGCATGACAAGGACATCGAAGCGATTCGCCTCGCGTGGAAGCGGATTACCGGCGACCTGTCGGTGCTGCGGCTGTCGCAACCGGCGCAAGTTTCTTTCTAGGCTGCCGGCGCCCGCTGGGACGGTGACGCCCAGCGGCTCAGCCCACCCAGCAGCACAACGCCAAAAAGCAACACGCCGATGCCCAGCAACGCGCCATAACCAACCGCCGTCACGCTGGAATACAGCATGTACAGGCACAGGGCGAAAAACAGCAGGGGCAACAGCGGATACAACGGCACCTTGATCGGCCGTGGCGTGTCGGGAAAACGTCGACGAAGTATCAGCAACGCCACGCTGCTCAGGCTCAGGAACAACCAGTAGACCGGGGTCAGGTACTCGACCATGGTGTTGAAACCGCTCTGGGTAAAACTGCCGAGCAGCACCAGCAACAGCGCCACCGCGCCTTCGGCCAACAACGCCTTGCGCGGAACGCCGTGTCGTTCGTCCCAGTCGCCCAGCCCTTGCAACTGCGGCACATCTTGGGCGGCAGCGTACGTGGTCCGGGCGCCCACCAGCAGCGTCGAGTTGATGCTGGCGACCGCCGCGATCCCGACCATCAGCACAATCAACACCCCGCCCGGCGCGCCGAATGCACGGTTCAGCAACTCGACTGCCGGCGCATTGCTGGCGGCCAGACCGGCAAACCCCAGGCCTTGGACAAACGCCCAGTTCAACGCCAGATAGATGCTCATCAGCACAGTCAACGCACCCAGCATGGCGATGAGCATCCCCCGCCGACCGTCGCGCACTTCCGCTGACAAGGTCGCCGCGTCACTCCAGCCACCAAAGGCCAGGAACACGAAAATCATCGCCGAAGAGAACCCCGCCATGCCGGTTTGTTCAGGCGCTACCGATACAGCCGGAACCGGCACTTCAACGCCGCGCCACGTCAGCCAGACACCCGCGCCGGCAATACTCAGAAACCCCACAGTGAGCAACGCCACCAGTACCGTCTGGGTGATGAACCCGATGTGTTTGCCCGTGAGATTGAGCAGCACCAGCGAAGCAATCACCCCGCCGGCAAACAGTCCCGAGCCATAGGTGCCCAGCGGCACGATGGCGTTGAAGTAGTCGGCAAACATAAACGCCGACAGCGCGATCCACCCTGTATGCATCACCGAAAAGCGCGACCAGGCGAACACAAACCCCAGTCGTTCGCCATAAGCCGTGCGCAGGAAGTGGTAGTCGCCCCCGGGATGGGGAAACGCGGTGGCCATCTCCGCAAAACACAGCGCCCCGACCATCGAGCACACACCGCCAAGCACCCAGACCCAATAGAAATACTCGGGCCCCACGTTCAACGCCACGGTCGGCGCGGTTTTCAGGATGTCAGTGGTGATCACCATGCCCAGCGTAACCAGCAACGCCTGGAACACCGGCAGATGCCGCTTCGGCCCCCGCTGTTGCGCTTGTTCAGAACCCATACGTAGCGCGAGCGTAGTAGTACGCGCCGTTGGTGCCGATCGGCGACAGCACGTCATACGGCAGGTTGCCGCCGTAGTTGATCTCCGACTTGGAGCGCTCCGGGTAGTTGTCGGTCAGGTTGTTGCCGCCCAAGGCGATGTCGAACTTGGGGGTGAATTTGTATTGCACTTCGGCATCCAGTTGCCAGACCGCGCCGTAGGTTTGCTCCGGCTGCGAATTGCCGAAATCGAAGACCCGAGTGGTTTCGCCCTGACGGGTCAGGCGTCCGAGCAAGCCCCAGTGCTGACTGGCCCAATTCGCGGAAATCATGAAGCGATCCTTGGGCGCGGCGTCGGTCAGGGTGTTGCGTTCCTCGACGCCGACCAACGCGTCGTTGCCGATCCCCAGGGCCGTGAGTTGCGACGGTGTGCCCTTGGTCTTGGTGACTTTGGTGTGGTTGTAGGTGTAGGCCGTGGTCAATCCGAGTAACCCTTCGTACAACGGCTGGTGGTAGTTGAGCACCAGTTCGGCACCGTCGGTGCGGGTGTCGGCGGCGTTGGTGAAGAAGTTCACGTCGTGCACGCCGGCCACGCCGAAGTTGTCGTTGATGTACTGCTCCAGCGCGTCACTGCCGATGCGTTGCGACAGGGTCACGCGGTCCTTGACGTCGATGCGGAACACGTCGAGGGACGCATCGAAGCGCTCGCTGAGTTGCGCGGTCAGGCCGAGGCTGAAGTTTTTCGAGGTTTCCGGATCGAGTTTTTCAGCGCCGAGGGCACGGGCAATCGGGTCGTTAACCGAGAGCACGCGGATGTCGGTGAGCGTGCCGCCGTCGCCGAAGTTGCTGGTGGTGTTCTGGAAGCCGATCTGCGCCAGGGATGGCGCACGGAAGTTGTTGGAGACCGCACCGCGCAACGCCCATTGATCGGTCAGGCGATAGCGTCCGCTGAGCTTGCCAGTGAGCTTGCTGCCGGCGTCGTCGTAACGCTCCCAGCGCGTGGCGGCGTCGACGAACAAACGGTCAGTGACGTCGCCGGACAACTCGGCATAGGTGCCGAACACGTTGCGATCCAGGTCCACCTCTTCACTCGGGCGTAAACCGTTCGCGCCGTCCGCGCCGGTGCCGATGTACGAAGCTTCGTCGCCGGCAAAAGTCAGGTAGTTTTCGTAGCGATATTCACCGCCCAAGGCCAGCACAAATGGACGTCCAGCGAGTCGCAACTCGCGGGTGAAATCGAGGTTGGCGGTGGTCTGGCGCAGTTCGTATTCGCCGGTGTCGAACCGGGTCGGCGAGTCGGCACCGAGGGTGACGTTGAGGGTGCGCCGGGTCGCGGAATCGAAGTGGTTGCGGCCGTGGGTGACGCTGCTGTCGAAGTCCCAATCGTCACCGATCAAGCCCTTGAAACCGGCGGTGGCGGAGATGTCCTGGTTGTCGCCGAGGGATTGCGGCAGGTAACCGTTAGGATAGAACTGCGGCTGCTCGGACGGGTAGCGATAGAACTCCGCGCCGGTGGTGTGACGTTCGTTGTAAGTGCCGAAGGAATAGGCCTTGCCGCCGGCCAGGGGCAATTCGGAGTTGAACCAGGCGTTCACGTCTCGCGCGATGCCGTCGCCCATCACGTAGTTGCGCTGGCCCGGCGTGTCGGCGAAACCGTCGAAACCGGCGCGGTTGGTCGGGTCGCGATCCTTGTACTCGGTGCCGCCACGAATGAACCCGCCCTCCTCGCCAAGTCGTGTGCCGATCTTGGCCGTGGTCATGCTGTTCTGGCCGTCGGTGGTGGTCTTGCCGATCGCATCCTGATGGGTGTGGTAAGCGCCGTAAGTGGTGGAGATTTCGCCGCCCTCCGGCGCGTCGTCGAGGATGATATTGATCACCCCGGCAATCGCATCGGAACCGTATTGCGCGCCGGCGCCGTCGCGCAGCACTTCGATGCGCTTGATCGCACTGATCGGAATCGAGTTGAAGTCCACCGGCGCCGTGCCCCGGCCGATCTTCGACGAATCATTGACCAGCGCTGAAGTGTGGCGGCGCTTGCCGTTGACCAGCACCAACACCTGATCCGGACTCATGCCGCGCAACTGCGCGGCCCGCACATGGTCGGCGCCGCCGGAGTTGGATTGACGCGGAAAACTGAACGACGGCAACAACGTCTGCAACGCCTGGCCGAGTTCGCCGTTACTGGCCCCGGCGGACTTGAGGTCTTCGGCGGTCAGCACGTCCACCGGCACCGGCGAATCCAGCACCGTTCGCGCGGTGCCACGGGTGCCGGTAACCAACACGGTCCCCAGCCGTGTGTCGTCGTCGGCGCGTGCGGAAGTTTCTTCGGCCTGCACGGGAAGTTGCGCCATTGCTGTGACGACAGCAGCGGCGAGTAATGAACGAGAACGGTGATACATGGAACAGCTCCTTATATCGCAGCTAATACCCGGCCCTTGCCAACAAAAAGAAGTCGGCAAAAAGTGCACGGCAATGTCTGCTGTAGTTTTAGTAATCAGGAAGGCAGCGAACGCTGTTAAAGCATGTTTTCAAGTGCAATAGCACCCGAACTGTAGAACCCCAGAGTTAGTACAGGGGCGATGCTAGACGAGGGGGTGAAGTTTGGAAAAGAACCAATACTACTTAGGTTATATCGGCAAAAAACCAACTAACTAACGCAAGCCACATCAAGTCAAACACAATAAAACTGTGGGAGCGGGCTTGCTCGCGAATGCGGTGTGTCAGGCGCTATTAATGTCGACTGATACACCGTATTCGCGAGCAAGCCCGCTCCCACAGGAATTGTGTGTATTACCTTAGTCCGCAGCAGGAATCCACGAAGTCCGCGCCACATTTGCGGTATCACCAAACGCCGGCAGTTTCTGCGCCAGGTCCCGAACGTTCTTCACATCCAGATCCAACAATTGTTGCCGGGTAATCAAGGTCGGTGGCACCAGCACTTTATGCCCCGGATTCTCCCCGGCAATCAGCATCGCCAGACTGCGCACACTGATCGCCCCCGCCACTTGCGGATTCACCGCCGCGGTGGCGGCCCAGGCGCTGTCCGGCTCTTTCATGATCTGGATATCGGCGGTGGAAATATCCGCACTGTAGATTTTCACTTTCTTGCCAAGACCCGCCTCGTCCACCGCGATTTTCGCGCCTTTGGCGAACTCGTCGAACGGCGCGAAGATCACGCTGATCCCCGGATTGGCGCGCAACACGGCGCTGGCCTGATCCGCGACCGAGTTGGCAATCGGTGGATTGAGCGTACCGAAGCGCGCCTTTTCGATGATCCCCGGATTCGCGGCTTTGACCTGGCTCCAAATCTCGTCGCGGCGCTCCATCGGGGTGAAGCCGCTGATGTAGACGTAACCGGCATCGAAGCGCGTACCGTTGTCCTTGACCGCTTGATCCAGTGCCAGACGCGCCAGGGCGTGGTGATCCTGCTCGACCTGGGTGACTTGCGGGGTGTTCAGGTCGACGTCGAACGCCACGACTTTGATGCCTTTGGCGATGGCCCGGTCAATCGGGCCCTTGAGGGTTTCTGCCAGACCGAGCTGGACGATGATGCCGTCCACGCCGAGGTCAATCGCCTGATCGATCATCTCGCGCTGGCTGGCCGCCTGCTGCCGGGCGTCGAACACGCGCAAGGTCGCGCCCAGGGCTTCGGTCTGTTTCTCGACGCCACGCAAATAGGCTTCGGTGAAATCCCCCGAGAACAGATAACCCACCAGGGCGATTTGCACATTGCCCTTGTCGAACGGCGCCGGAGCCCCCGGCAGTGCCTTGGCCTGGGCATTTAGCGCCAGCGCCGAGAACACGGCGGTGGCCAGGCAATGACGAACAAAAACCTTGAGTGATCCGCGCATACAGCTTCCTTGGTCAAACGTTAAAAGCGGCTCAACGCGCCCGATGCGCGAGGCCGAAGGTGAACATCAGGGCCAGCACCAGCACCAGTCCCTTGACGAAATCCTGGGCGTAATACGGCGCGTTGAGCATGGTCAGGCCATTCAGCAACGTGGCCACCAGCAATGCGCCGACCAGAGTCCCGAAGGCATTCGGTTTCTTGGCCCCGAGCACCGCAAAACCGATCAACGCCGCGCCCAGCGCATCGAGCACCAGGCCATTGCCGGAGCTGACATCGCCCCGGCCCAAACGCGCCGCCAGCAACAATCCACCCAACGATGCGAGCACCGCTGAAAGCACGTAAGCCAGCAACTTGAATCGCTGCACCGGCGCCCCCGCCAGACGTGCAGCCTGCTCGTTGCCGCCAATGGCGTAGAACAAACGGCCGATGCGCGTGCGCTCCAGAAACAGCCACACCACCAACGCCACAACGGCGGTGATCAACACCGGGATCGGCACCGTGTCCCAGAGCCGCCCGCGACCGAGGGCCAGAAACAACGCACTGAAGGTGCCTTCGGCCTCATCACCATTGGGCAGGGTCATGCCCACCGCAATCGAACGCCCGCCGGTAGGAATCAACTGCACGCCGATCACCAGAAACATGCTGCCGAGGGTGGCGAGGATGTCCGGCACCCGCATCTTCACGATCAGCCAGCCGTTGAGCAGCCCCACCAGCGCGCCGCCCGCGAGGCTGATCAGCACCGCTGGCACCGCGCCCCAACCGAGCACCACCATCACGTAACTGGCGATCATCAAACTCATCGCCGCCACTGCACCAATCGACAAATCGAGCCCGCCGACCGCCATGGTCAGGGTCACGCCCAAGGCCAGCAACGCGACAATCGACACCGACTGCAAGATGCTGAACAGGTTGCCGACCCGCAGGAACGCCGGTTCGGCGAAGCTGAAAAACACCACGATCAGCGCCAGCACCCAGAGCAATCCATAGCGAATCAGCGCTTGCAGCAGGCGCTCCCCTGGTGCGGGGGCAGTCGATAACAACGAACTCGAATCAGGCACTCGCTCTACTCCTTGGCGTGGCTTGAACAGGTGAAAACGTGGCTTCGACGCCGGCCAGCGCTGTCACCAGCGTGGCGCGGCTCAGGCCGGCGCGGGGGTATTCGGCGACCACGGCGTGATCGCGCACCAACAGAATCCGGTCGGCGATTTCCAGGGCTTCGTCGACATCGGCGCAGATCACCAGGGTGGCGCGGCCAGCGGCACTGTCGCGCAGCAATTGGCCGATCTCGCGGCGGGCGCGCACATCGACACCCTGGAACGGCTCATCAAGAATCAATACCCGCCCTTCCCCCAGCAACCAGCGGCCCAGCACGACTTTCTGCTGGTTGCCGCCGGACAGTGCATTCATCGGCACGTCGATACCGGCCGTCTTGATCCCGAGTGCCGCGACCTGCGCTTCCACCGCTGCGGCCTCCGCCCGATTGCGGATAAAACCGCCACGGGTGAAGCGTTCGAGGAACGGCAACGTCAGGGTGCGGCGCAGGGAAAAGTCGGCAATCAACGACTGGCTGGCGCGATCCTCGGCGGCGAAAAACACACCGCTGCGAATCGCTTCCCGTGGTGATCCCGGTTGCCAGTCCACGCTATCCAGTTGCAAGTTGCCGGCCGCCGCTTCTCGCAGACCAAACAACACTTCGGCGATCTCGGTTTTGCCGGCGCCGAGCAGTCCGGTGAGCACCACCACTTCGCCTTCGCGCAAGGTCAAATCGAAAGCCTGCTTTTGCGGAGCGATTTTCGCCCCAAGCAAAGTCAGGACTTCCCGCCCCGCCGTGCGCGGTTCATAAACATGGGTGTCCAGTGCGTGCCCGAGCATGGCCTCGACTGCTTCGGGTAACTGCCGGGCGCTGAACTCGCCAGCCAATTGACCATCCCGCAGGACGATGGCGCGGTCGGCGACTCGCTGCAGATCGGACAAACGATGGGAGATGTACAGAATCGCCACCCCGCGACTGCGCAAGGTGTCGATCAACCCGAACAACCGCTGGGCCTCGACGTCCGAGAGCGCCGCCGTCGGTTCATCGAGAATCAGCAAACGCGGTTGCAGGGCGAAGGCCCGGGCCAGCACCACGAGTTGCCGTTCGGCTTGGCCGAGGCGTTCGATCGGTTGCTCCAGCGGCAGCTCCAGCCCGAGGCCGGCAGCGATGCTCGCGGCCCGTTCGAACAGGCGCTTGCGGTTGAGCCAGAAGTCCGCGCCGGGCTGGCAGAGTTCATCGAGCAAGAGGTTTTCCGCCACGCTCAAACCGGGGGCAATGCCATCGTTGACCTGCTGATGCACCGCGACAATCCCGACCCGCCGCGCCGACAGTGGCGAGGCAAAATGCCGGGGTTGGCCATCGACCCACAGCTCACCGGAATCGGCGGCCTGACTGCCGCCGAGAATCTTCACCAGAGTCGATTTGCCCGCGCCGTTGGCACCCAGCAGCGCCACCACTTCGGCGGGATAAATTTCCAGGCTGACCCGATCCAGCGCGCGGCTGGCGCCAAAGGTTTTGCTCAGTTCACGCACACGAATCAGCGGCTCGGGCGCCACGGCCAGCGGCCTCATCGACGGTGCGCCAACGAGCGAACCAACCGATCGCCGAGGCTTTGCACGCTCTGCACCAGAATCACCAGCACCACCACCGTGGCGACCATTACCTGGTTATTGAAACGCTGGTAGCCGTAGCGAATCGCCAGGTCGCCGAGTCCGCCGCCACCGATGACCCCGGCCATGGAAGAAAACCCGATCAGCATCACCAGCGTCAGCGTGATGCCCGCCAGCAACGCCGGCATCGCTTCGGGCAGCAGCACTTTGAAAATCACATGCCAGATGTCACCGCCCATGGCGAGGATCGCTTCGATGCGGCCCTTGTCGACTTCGTCCAGAGCGTTTTCGACGATGCGCGCGAAGAACGGAAAGGCGCCGATGGTGATCGGCACTACGGCGGCGGTGCTGCCCAGGGTCGTGCCGACCACCAGCCGAGTCAGCGGGATAAGGGCAATCAGCATCACCACAAAGGGCAGCGAGCGACCCACGTTGACCAGACTGCCCAGGCCTTTGTTGAGTCGCGGCATCGGGAACAAGCCGCCGCTGCGGCTGATGAACAGCAACACACCGAGCGGCAAGCCGATCAGCAAGGTAAACAATCCCGCCAACAGCACCATGTACAGGGTTTCACCGGTGGCCGTCAGCACCAGTTGCAGGATTTCGTTCCAGTCGATCACACGGTTCATGAGCGCTCCACCCTGACGCCACGTTGCTTGAGAAACGCCACCACCTGGTTCAATTTCGGCTCATCCGCAGGCTGCCGGAACGCCACGCGCAGGCGCCCCACGCGTCGCCCGCCAATGGACTCGACGCCGCTGGCCAATAAGTCCAGTTCCACGCCTTGTTGCTTGAGTTCGTTGAGTACCGGGGTGGCCAACAGGTTGTCGAAAAAACTCAGGTCGAGGGCATCGCTGCCCAACGGTGTGCTGTACCCAGGCAGCAGTGAGCGGCCAAGGCTGGAATCCGGATTGGCCAGTAATTCGGTAATCGGCCCGGCCTCGACCAATCGGCCGTGAGCCAGCGAAGCAGCGTGATCGCAGATCGACTTGACCACGTCCAGCTCATGGGTGATCAGCACGATGGTCAGGCCCAATTGGCGATTGATGTCGCGCAGCAGTTCAAGAATCGAAGCAGTGGTTTCCGGGTCGAGGGCGCTGGTGGCTTCGTCCGACAGCAGATACGCCGGTCGCGCCGCCAAGGCCCGGGCAATGCCCACCCGTTGTTTCTGCCCACCGGACAGTTGCGAAGGAAACGCCTGGGCCTTGTCGCTCAGGCCCACCAGATCGAGCAATTCCTTGACCCGCGCCTGCCGCTGGGCTTTGCCGACGCGGGCGATTTCCAGCGGCACGGCGATGTTGTCGAAGACGTTGCGCGAGTGCAGCAGGTTGAAGCCCTGAAAGATCATGCCGATGCGCTGGCGCTGGCGGCGCAGTTCGATGTCGGACAGCGCCGTCAGGTCCTCGCCATCCAGCAGAATGCGCCCGGCGCTGGGCCGTTCGAGCAGATTGAGGCAACGCAGCAGCGTCGATTTGCCCGCCCCGCTGCGCCCCAGGATCCCGTAGATCGCGCCATCGGGAATGCTCAGGGACACCTGATCCAGCGCCGGTGCCTGCCCTGGCCCGTAGGTTTTGCTCAACTGCTCGACGACGATCATGGCTTGTTGGCCGCGACGCTCACCGGCACCACCGGGATTACCGAACCGGCAAAGTTATCGGTGATGAACTTGGCCACTTCCGGCGACGTCAGGTCCTTGGCCAGTTGCTTGATCCGTGGGTCGTCCTGCAATTTTGGCGTGGTCACCAGGATATTCGCGTAAGGGTTGTGCTCGGCCTTCTCCAGCCCTAGGGCATCCTTGGCCGGCGACAGACCGGCCTCCAGCGCGTAGTTGCCGTTGATCACCGCCAGGTCCACGTCATCCAGGGCGCGAGGGATTTGTGGCGATTCGATTTCGAGGATCTTCAGCTGTTTCGGGTTCTCAGCGATGTCCTTCGGCGTTGCCTGATCGGTGGCCGGGTCGTTGAACCCAGCCTTGAGTTTGATCAGGCCGTAGTCCTGCAACAGGTACAACGCGCGACTCAGGTTGGTGACGTTATTCGGTACGGCCACGGTGCCTTGTTGCGGCACCTGGGCGAAGGTTTTATGCCGATGGGAATAGATCCCCAGCGGTTCGATATGCACGGTCGCCGCCACCGCGAGTTTTTCGCCGAGGGCCTGTTCCTGGGACTTCAGGTACGGCAAATGCTGGAAGTAATTGGCATCGACATCGCCGTGCACCAGCAGCTCATTGGAGTTCACGCCGTTGGGGATCTCGATCACCTTGAGGTTCAGTTTTGGGTCGAGCTTTTGCACGAACGCCAGAATCTGTGCGTGAGGCACCGGGTCCGCTGCAACGCGCAATGGCTCCACGGCCAAGGCACTGAAAGAGGTCACCAGAGCGCCCAGCACGGCCAGGGTCAATCCTGTTTTTTTCAACATGTTCGCAGTCCTTTTTTGATTAGGCAGACAGTGCTTTGGGGATCAGTGCATCGGCGTAAAAACGCTGGGCGACATCTGGATGGGAACGCAGGCGGCCCTTGAGGTAATTCCAGCCCACATCGCGAAACAAAGGATTGTCCGGATCACTCGCCGGGCCCCGCGCTTCGCGCAGCAGTGCGGTAGGCAACGGATACAGCGGCACCACCGCATCGAGTTGCGCGCCGAGGAAAAACGCAATCGACAAGCGCTCGCTGTCCTTTGGCGGCGACACCACGCGGTGCACCGTGGCACGCAGATAACCGTTGGTGGCCAGCTCCAGCAATTCGCCGATGTTCACCACCAGGGTGTTGTCCCGGGGCAGCGCATCGATCCAGCGGCCCTCTTCGATTTCGACTTGCAAACCGGCCTGCTGGTCTTGCAGCAGGAAGCTCAGGAAACCCGAATCCTTGTGTGCGCCGACGCCCTGATGGCTGCCGCCAGGCCCCTGCCCCGGATAGCGCATCAGCTTGATGTGTTCGTTAGGCTTGTCGCCGTACAAGCGGTCGAACGCGTCATGTGGCAACGCCAGCGCCTGGGCGAAAGCCTGTAGCAGGCGCAGGGACATGCGGGTCATCGCTTGCTGCCAATCCAGCAGCAACGGCTTGAGCGCCGGCAGTGCGGCCGGCCATTGATTGGGGCCTTGCAGGCGCGCCCAGAACGGGCTGTTTTCATCTTGCGGCAATACGTCTCGCTCGGCGCCCAGATCGAACTGCTCGCGCAAGTCAGGCTTGCCGCGAGTGATCTCCGAAGCGGCACGGTTGTAGCCGCGAAAGTGTGGCGAGTTGATCATGCCGACCGCGGTCTTTTCGCTGTCAGGCAAGGCAAAGAATTGACGAGCGTGGTTCTGTACCTGACTCAGCAAATCGCCGTCGATGCCATGCCCGGTCAGGTAGAAAAAACCCACATCCCGGGCGGCGTGGCGCAGGTCGTCGAGAAAGCCCTGGCGCTGCTCCGGGGTGCCGTCGAGCAATGACAGGTCGAGGGTCGGCAAGGTGGTGATGTCCAGTGGATGCGGCATGGTTCACTCCCATGTGAAACGCTGTTTTGTGTGGCGATGCATCCAAGCTAAACGATCTTAAAAACTCGTAATAAATATCTTTTTTGCATTAGCTTAGGTTCGCTTCACCAAGGCTTTCACCGGTTTGGAAGCACAAAAACGCCCCTGCCAGAGACAGGAGCGTTGTTGAGGATCAACCCGGTTTTATTGGGCGGAAGTGCTTCGACTCAGCGCCAATGACTCACTGGAAAACACCTGCGCATCGGTGAATTTCTCCACGTCCACACGGTGCGGAAAGATCTTCTTCTCGACGAATAAATCGTCAACCTGCTGCAAGGCCTGGACATCCCGTGGCTCGACCGGCACCAGCGATTCATCGCCCCAACTGCGCAGCCGCTGCGAAACTTCCAGCGGTACATCGTTGGCTTTGGCGAACACCCGCGCGTACTCGTCGGGGTTTTGCCGGGCCCATTCGAAGGCCTTGGCGAAACGCTGCAACACATCGCTGAGGGCCTGGCGTTTTAGCGGGTCGGTCAACACCTCATCCGAGGCCGTGATAAACGTCAGTCCGGTGTTGATGCCTTCGCCGCTGATCAACACCCGGGCGCCCTGCTGCTCGGCAAACGCCTGGTAGATACCGAACGTGGCCCAGGCTTCGATCTTGCCGGCGTTGAACGCGGACAAGGCGTCGGTGGGCAGGACGAAGCCGACGTTGACGTCCTTCTCATCGACCCCGGCGTTGGCCAGTGCGCGAATCAACAGGTACTGGGAAATGCTGCCCCGGGCCGACGACACCACCACGTTGCGACCTTTCAGATCGGCGACGCTGTGGATCGGCGAATCCTGCGGCACCAGAATGCCGATGCCTCGGGATTGACTGCGGCGTACCGCGACGATGCGCAGCGGCGTGCCACCGGTAGCGGCCGCGAGCACAGGCGTATCACCGGCCGGGGCCAGATCGACAGCACCGGCGCGCAAGGCTTCGAACAACGGCGCGGCGCCCTGGAAGTTGGCCCACTCGACCTTGTACGGAATACCCTCCAGCGCATTGGCGGCTTCGACCACCGTGCGCAGGCCCTTGGCTTGATCGCCGAGGATCAGTTTGACGCTGGACAAGTCCGCCTGTTTTTTGGGTTCGACGGCATCACCGCAGCCACCGAGCAACAGCGCGGCACCTGACAGCAACAGCACCGCCGATTTCCATAGAGGTCGATCAAGCATGGGCAAACCGCCGAAGCACGGGTTGACGTTCAGCTACCGCAGCGCTTTCCACTTCCACACCCAACAAGCTCAGCAGCCGTGCGCGAATGGCCTGGAAACCGTCTTGCCCGGTGTCGCGAGCGCGGGGCAAGTCGATGGTCAACTGCTCGGCAATCTTGCCGTTGGCCAGCACGATGACCCGGTCGGCGAGCAGGATCGCTTCGTCCACGTCGTGGGTCACCAGCAGCACCGCTGGCGTGTGTTTGCGCCACAATTCGATGATCAATCGATGCATCTTGATCCGGGTCAGGGCATCGAGGGCGGCGAACGGTTCGTCGAGCAGCAACAGCTTGGGCTCGCGCACCAGGCCACGGGCCAGCGCCACTCGCTGCGCTTCGCCGCCGGAGAGGGTTGCCGGGTAGGCTTCCAGGCGATGGGCCAACCCGACTTCGGTCAAGGCTTGCACTGCGCGCTCCTTGGCATTCGGGATGTGCAGGCCGAGGATCACGTTTTTCCAGGCGCGTTTCCAGGGCATCAAACGTGGCTCTTGGAACACTGCCGCCCGTGCCTTCGGCACGCGCAATTGGCCGCTGTCGATGCTGTCGAGCCCGGCCAGGCTGCGCAATAAAGTGGTCTTGCCGGAACCGCTGGCCCCGAGCAACGCGACGAACTCGCCCGGTGCGATGTCCAGGTCCAGGCCATCGATGACCCGTTGCTGACCGAACTGGCGCACGACGTTACGCAGTTGCACGGGCGCTGTTGATGGTGCGTCCAGAATATCGACGTTCGACATGTCAGTTCCTCACAAAAGATGGGCGCCAGGCCAAAGCGAAACGCTCCAGCGTGCGGATCAGTCCGTCGATCAACAAACCGAGGACGCTGTAAATCAACAGGCAGATAACGATCACGTCGGTGCGCATGAAGTCCCGGGCATCGCTGGCCAGGAAACCGATGCCGGCGGTGGTGTTGATCTGCTCGACAAACACCAGGGCCAGCCAGGAAATCCCCAACGAATACCGCAAGCCGACAAAGAACGAAGGCAAGGAGCCCGGCAGGATTACGTGCCAGATCAACTCGCGACGATTCAGGCCGAGGGTGTTGGCGGCCTCGATCAATTTGGGGTCGATGTTGCGAATGCCGGAGAACAGATTGAGGTACACCGGGAAGGTGGTGCCGGTGACGATCAGCGCGATCTTGGTGAACTCGCCGATGCCGAACCAGAGGATGAACAGCGGCACCAGCGCCAGTGAAGGAATGGTGCGCAGCATTTGCATCGGCGAATCGAGGATCACCTCGCCGCGCTTTGACAGGCCGGTGATCAGCGCGGCGACGACGCCAACGCTGACCCCGATGCTCAAGCCCAACAGCGCGCGCTGCAGGGATACCAGCAAATGCTTGCCCAGCTCACCGGAGACGATCATCGCCCACAGCGTGCCGCCAATCTGTGACGGCGCGGCGATGACCCGCTGCGGGATCAGGCCAAACTGCGAGGCCAGCTCCCATAACAACAGCAGTGCGATCGGGCTGAGCAAGCGCAGGAAAACTTCCGGGGTTCGCCAATTGCTCAGCCAGTTGGGGATCAGCCGCGACGCACGTGGGCTATCAATCGCCTTATTGACGGAAAATGAGCTACTGGCGCTCGGTGTATCGAAGGTCTTTTCGGTCATCAGGCTTCCTTCCTCATCAAAATCATGGCTTCGGATTCATGCTATTCGCATAAAAAACGCCAGTGAAATTCTTTTTAGGAATAACCTAATATGATTAAAAATCAGATAGAACACTATCCAGATAAATTATTTGCATAATTAAAGCGTTCAGCCCGCGCCCTTCGCGGCGTGCATCTCCGACCCCGATTAAAATGCGGATTTCTGATATCTGTAATTTCTTATGATTCATTAAATTAATAATTAACTTAGAACAAAACGGCATTTCACAGCCCGCCCTCGCAGCGCCTACTTTCGACACCACGGACCGACCCCTTGCCCGGTGGAGGTGAATCACGCCTATCTCTATCTAAAGACAAGGAACTCAGCATGAGCATCGAATTTATCGGCTACATCGGCGGCCACCATTCCTCGGAGATCCATCCGCGCAGCGGCCCGGTGTTGCAACCCGACTATGTGGAAACCGTCGCCCGCGCCCATGACGAGGCCGGGTTCGACCGCGCGCTGGTGGCGTTCCACTCCAACAGCCCGGACAGCACGCTGATTGCCTCCCACGCCGCCAGCGTGACGAAAAACCTCAAGTTCCTGATCGCGCATCGCCCGGGCTTCGCCGCGCCGACCCTGGCTGCGCGACAGTTCAATACTCTCGATGTGTTCAATGGCGGTCGCACCGCCGTGCACATCATTACCGGTGGCGATGACCGCGAACTAAGGGCCGATGGCAGCTACATCGGCAAGGACGAACGCTACGCCCGCACCGATGAATACCTCGACGTGTTGCGCCAGGAATGGACCAGCGAGAAGCCGTTCGACTATCAGGGCAAGTACTACCAGGTCGAAGGCGCGCACTCGGCGGTTAAGTCGCCGCAGCAGCCGCACATTCCGCTGTATTTCGGCGGCTCGTCGGCGGCGGCCATTGCGGTGGCGGGCAAGCATGCGGACGTGTACGCGCTGTGGGGCGAAACCTACGAACAGGTGCGTGAAGTGGTGAACCAGGTGCGCGCCGAAGCGGCGAAGCATGGACGCAGTATTCGCTTCAGCCTGTCGCTGCGCCCGATCCTGGCGGACACCGAAGCGCAGGCCTGGGAACGCGCCCAAAGCATTCTGGAACAGGCTACGGCGTTGGCGGAAAAGAATGGCTTCGTGCGCCGCGAACCGCCGAACGAAGGCTCACGGCGGTTGTTGGCGGCAGCGGCGCAAGGCTCGCGGCTGGATAAGCGGCTGTGGACCGGGATTGCCGGGTTGCTTGGGGCGCAAGGTAATTCGACCTCGCTGGTTGGCACGCCGGAACAGGTCGCCGAAGCGTTGCTCGATTATTACGACTTGGGTATCACCACGTTCCTGATTCGCGGTTTCGATCCGCTTAATGATGCTATCGACTATGGCAAGCGTCTGATCCCGCTGGTTCGCCAATTGGTGGCCGAGCGGGAGCGGCAGGCGGCGGAGAAAGTCGCTTGAATGGCTTGATTGAGCGGTGCATGTGATGGCCTCTTCGCGAGCAGGCTCGCTCCCACAGGGGTCTGCGGTGCATGCAAATTTTTTGTACCACCACTAATCCCTGTGGGAGCGGGCTTGCTCGCGAAGGCGGCCTGACAGGCGGCATTGATTTGACTGAGCTGGCCTCATCGCGAGCAAGCTCGCTCCCACATTTGCCCTGCGTAATGCCACCATCGCAGACAAAGCCACTCCCCTGTGGGAGCGAGCTTGCTCGCGATAGCGATTTCACAGTCAACATTGCTGGTGACTGACAAGACACTTTCGCGAGCAGACCGGAGCGTCTCGAAGGCTGATTCACAGCCTTTATCCTGCTACTGTCTTTGCACTTCGCATCAACGACAGTGCTCACACCATGACCAACCCTACGCCTGATCCTCAAGCCGTTTGTGCCCCGATCACCAAAAGCGCGATTTTCATCGTGGCCACCGTGGCACCCGGCAGCGATGCCGCGGAAAAAGTCCGCGGCTGGTGTGGCGATATCGCCGCCCTCACCCGCTCCGTCGGCAAACGCGTGCCGACCGGTTACCTGTCCTGCGTTTGCGGCTTTGGTTCCAGCGCCTGGGACACGCTCTTCGGCACCCCACGTCCGAATGCGCTGCACCCCTTCCGCGAATTCGGTGACGAAGGACGCCGCGCGGTGGCAACGCCGGGGGACATCCTCCTGCACATTCGTGCGGACCAGATGGACCTGTGTTTCGAACTGGCCACGCAGTTGCTCTCGGCGCTGGGCGATGCGGTTTCGGTGGTCGATGAGGTCCAGGGTTTCCGCTATTTCGACATGCGCAGCATCATCGGTTTTGTCGACGGCACGGAAAATCCGGATGATCGGCACATGGCCAAATTCACCATTATTGGCGATGAAGACCCGGCGTTTGCCGGCGGCAGCTACGTGCTGGTGCAGAAGTACCTGCACAAGATGGACGCGTGGAACGCGCTGTCCGTCGAGGCGCAGGAACGCGTGATCGGGCGGACCAAGCTGTCGGATATCGAACTCGATGATGCGGCCAAGCCAAGCAATTCCCACAGCGCCTTGACCACCATCACCCAGGACGGCCAGGAAGTGAAAATTCTGCGCGACAATATGCCGTTCGGCCGGCCTGGCGCGGGCGAGTTCGGCACGTACTTCATCGGCTATGCGCGCTCGCCGGAGCCGATTGAGCTGATGCTGGAGAACATGTTTGTCGGCCGGCCTGCGGGCAACTATGACCGTTTGCTGGACTTCAGCACGGCGGTCACGGGCGGGTTGTTCTTTGTGCCTGCTGCGGATTTGCTGGAAGAGCTGGCGGATCGCGAGTCATAAATAATCCCCCTGTGGGAGCGGGCTTGCTCGCGAAGGCGGAGTGTCAGCCAACATCAATATTGACTGATCCAGCGCTTTCGCGAGCAAGCCCGCTCCCACAAGGGTTGTGGTGTTAATTCAATCTTTGTAAGCGGTATCAGTCCGCTCAAGTTGCCGGATCAACGCATTCCAGTGCCGCGCCACGCCCGGCCCAGTTCCACTCTTGAATGCCTCCGCCTGCTGCTCGACCTTGGCCACCACTTCGGCCGGCGGGAACACCAGTTCGGCATTGCCCCCGGCCTGGGCCGCGATCTGGATATTGCAGGCGCGCTCCAGGCTTTGCAGTTGCTGGAACGCGTGTTCAACGCTGACACCCGCCGTCAGCAAACCGTGGTTACGCAGGATCAACACACTTTTATCCCCCAGGTCCGCCACCAGCCGTTCACGCTCGTCGAGGTCCAGGGCAATGCCTTCGTATCCGTGATAGGCCACTCGCCCGGAAAAAGCGATGGAATGCTGGGAGATCGGCAACAGCCCGTCGCGCTGAGCCGAGACCGCGATGCCGTCGCGGGTGTGGGTGTGCAGGACGGCTTGCAGGTCGGGACGCGCGCCGTGGATGGCGCTGTGGATCACGTAGCCGGCGTAGTTGATGCCGAGGCCGGTGGGGTCGTCGACGATGGTGCCGTCGAGGTCGACCTTGACCAGGTTGGAGGCGCTGATTTCATCGAACAGCAGCCCGAAGGCGTTGATCAGGAAATGCTCTTCAGGCCCCGGCACCCGTGCGGAAAAGTGCGTGTAGATGTGGTCGGTCCACTTGAACAACGCCGCCAGCCGATAGGCCGCGGCCAGTTTGACCCGTACTTCCCATTCTTCAGGGGTGACGCGCTGGCGAACATTTTTCGAGACACTGGACAACGGGCTGACGCTGCTCATGGCAAAACTTCCTGGATGGCCTTAAGAATTGCAGCCAGCCTATGGGAAGCAAAAAAATAATAAAAAGCACATTTTAATCTAAGCTAATTATCATTTTTTTTTATGTCTTAAGCCCTCCGTCATGCGGCGCTCTTGATCTTCTGCAGCGAGCCGGCGACCAGTTTGCCAAAGGCATCCACCGGTCCTTGCAGGTTGCCGAGGAAGTGCGGGTAGATCAGCCACAGGTCCATCACCGGTTTGAAATCCTTGAGCGGCACCACCGCCAACTGATCGAAATGCGCACTACGTTCCAGCAGCGGACGCGGCACCAAGCCGAGGCCCAGGCCATCGGCGACCAGGCCCAGCTGCAACTCGGTGCCGAAGGTTTCCAGGTTGACCCGCAGCGCCAGACCTTGATCCGATAAGGTCCGCTGCAACCCGGCGCGGAAACCGCAGCCGTCGGGATTGAGAATCCAGCCACTCTGGTAAACGTCGGCCAGTTTGCACGGACGCTTGGGCACCTCGGCCTTGGCGCAGACCACCACCAGTTCCATCTTGCCGATGGACTCGCCGACGATGTTGTCCGGGAAAATCTTGCCCGCCGGGAACAGCGCTGCCGCCGCGTCGAGTTCACCGCGTTCGATCTTGCCCACCAGTTGACTGCCCCAGCCCGTCGCCACTTGGGCGCGCAATTCCGGGTACTCGACGCGCAGATGCTTGAGGGCATCGAGCAGCACCACGTCGCCGATGGTTTGCGGCACGCCCAGGCGCAGCAGCCCGGTGGGCGGTGCGTCCGTCGCCACGAGTTCACGCAATGCGTCCATCTCCCGAAGGATCAAACGGCACTGTTCATACACCCGGGTTCCGATCAAAGTAGGCTTGAGCGGTTTGGTGTTGCGGTCGAACAATTCCACGCCCAACGCTTGCTCGAAGTTCTGCACCCGCCGGGTAATCGCGGGTTGAGTCAGTTGCAACGACTCGGCGGCATGGCTGATGGACTGGCAACGGATCACTTCGACGAAGGCATCGATATCATCAATTTTCATTTGGGCCGCACATAGAGAACAGTCAATAAGATGTCTGAAAAGCATAGTTCCATTGCTGGCATCTGGATAGCCCGAAGCGTACGTGTGCCTCTATCGATAACGTCTAACGCTATTCAGATGGGTTCTAAATTCCTTTCAGCTATAACCTAATCATATAAAAATTGCATATTAAGACCAATCATTATGCTTAGATAACCACAACAACCTTCGAAACCAACGATGGAATCGCCATGACCCAGGCCCGACACCCGGAGAGACTCAGAGCATTCATAGGCGCCCTGGCGGAATTGATCGACAGCAACCCGCGCGAGGGTGACCTGTTGCATCGCGGCGGCAAACTGCTCGGCCAACTGGTCAGCCATGACGACTGGCTGCCGGAAGATTTTGCCCGCCCCGACCCGGAGCGCTATCAGCAATACCTGCTGCACGCCGATTCGCGGCAGCGTTTCAGTGTGGTCAGTTTTGTCTGGGGGCCGGGACAACGCACGCCGATCCACGATCATCGGGTCTGGGGCCTGATCGGCATGTTGCGCGGTGCAGAGTATTCCCAGGGGTTCGCCCGTCACACCGACGGCACGCTGGTGCCCGAGGGCAACCGGATTCAGTTGCAACCCGGTCAGGTCGAGGCCGTGTCGCCGAAGATTGGCGACATCCATCAAGTCAGCAACGCGTTTGAAGATCAGGTCTCGATCAGCATTCATGTCTACGGCGCCAACATCGGTGCCGTGCGCCGCGCGGTGTATCAGCCCGACGGCAGCGAGAAACTGTTTATCTCCGGTTATTCCAACGCCTTTCTCCCCAACATCTGGGATCTGTCCAAAGAGAGCCAAGCCCTATGAGCAACGTACTGACCCGCACCTTCGCCGACATTCGCAAGGCTCTGCTGAAGAAGGAAGAACTGGCCCTCGTGGATGTGCGTGAAGAAGCGCCTTTCGCTGAGGCGCACCCATTGTTCGCGGCCAATATTCCCTTGTCGAAACTTGAGCTGGAGGTGTACTCGCGGATTCCACGGCTCGACACCGCCGTGACGGTCTACGACAACGGCGAAGGGTTGGCACAGATCGCCGCACAGCGCCTGCAAGGTTTGGGCTATGTAAATGTCGCCCTGCTGGAAGGTGGCCTGGACGGTTGGCGCCGGGCCGGTGGCGAGTTGTTTATCGACGTCAACGTGCCGAGCAAAGCGTTTGGTGAACTGGTGGAAAGCCAGCGCCATACGCCGTCCCTGGCGGCGGAAGAGGTTCAGGCGCTGCTCGACAGCGAAGCCGACGTGGTGGTGCTGGATGCCAGGCGCTTCGACGAGTACCAGACCATGAGCATTCCCACCGGGATCAGCGTTCCGGGCGCGGAACTGGTGTTGCGTGCCCGCGAACTGGCGCCGGACCCGACGACGCGGATCATCGTCAACTGCGCCGGGCGTACCCGCAGCATTATCGGCACTCAATCGCTGATCAACTCAGGCATTCCGAACCCGGTGTCGGCCTTGCGCAACGGCACCATCGGCTGGACCCTCGCCGGTCAACAACTGCAACACGGTCAGTCACGCCGATTTGCACCGACCAGCGAAGAACACCGGCACATTGCCGCTCAGGATGCCCGTCGCGTTGCCGACAACGCCCTGGTCGGTCGCGCCAGCCTGGCAGATTTTCAGCGTTGGCAGCAGGAATCGACCCGCAGCACTTACCTGTTCGACGTGCGTACGCCGGAGGAATTCGAAGCGGGTCACCTACCCGCTGCACGCTCGACCCCCGGCGGCCAACTGGTGCAGGAAACCGATCACTTCGCCAGTGTGCGCGGCGCACGTCTGGTGTTGGTGGATGACGACGGCGTGCGCGCCAACATGTCGGCGTCCTGGCTGTCGCAACTGGGTTGGGAGGTGCATGTGCTGGACGATGCGCAGCCTGCGCATTTCAGCGAAAAAGGTGCCTGGCAGGCGCCGGCCCCTGCACCCCGGCAAGCCGAGGAAATCAGCCCGGAAACCCTGGCCGAATGGCTGACCCATGGCGACAGCGTGGTGCTGGATTTCACCAGCAGCGCCAACTATGTCAAACGCCACATCCCCGGCGCGTGGTGGGCATTGCGCGGGCAGTTGCGTGAAGCGCTGGCCAATGTGCCAAAAGCAGAACGCTACGTCCTGACCTGTGGCAGCAGCCAATTGGCTCGGCTGGCCGTGGCTGACGTCGAGGCCTTGACCGGAAAACCGGTGTTCCTGCTCAAGGGCGGCACGGCCAGCTGGATCGCTGCACAACTGCCGTTGGAGGAAGGCGAAACGCACCTGGCCTCGCCGCGCATCGACCGCTATCGCCGCCCGTACGAAGGCACCGACAGCCCGCGCGAAGCGATGCAAGCCTATCTGGATTGGGAATATGGCTTGGTCGCGCAACTGGCTCGCGACGCCACCCATGGCTTTTTCGTAATCTAACTACAACCCGTTGTAGCAGCTGCCGAGCAGCGCGAGGCTGCGTTCGGCGGCGAAGCCGTCGCAAACCCTGTGCACGCGGTTTATCTGAAACACTGCGTCGCCCGATTTCACGACGGCTTCGCCGCCGAACGCTGCCTCGCGCTGCTCGACAGCTGCTACAAAAACACGTCACACACACAAACATCCGACCCCTCTCCAGGCGGAGGCTGAACCCACAACCGAGAGGAGTTTCACCATGCCTTCTGCCTTGCACCGCACTGACTTACAGCCACAACCAACCTTGCAGGTCACCCGCCTGGAACCGACCATCGGCGCCGAAATCTCCGGGTTCGACTTGAGCCAGCCGCTGACCCCAGCCCTGCGCGATGAACTGCGCCAGTTGCTGCTGGAGCACAAAGTGATTTTCTTCCGCGACCAGGTGATCAGCACCGAACAGCAGATCGCCTTCGCCCGGGAATTCGGTGAGCTGTACGTGCACCCGACCACCCAGCAAAACGATCCGACGCAACCGCAAGCGCACCTGATTCAAGCCCAGGATGAACGCAAGCTTTATGGTCCGAAGATCAGCGGCCGTTGGCACACCGATACCAGTTGGCTGCTGCGCCCGACCCTCGGCGCGATATTGCGCGCCGTGGATTTGCCACCGGTGGGCGGCGATACCTTGTGGGCCGACACCGGCGCGGTGTATCGCGCATTGCCGGATGACCTGCGCGCAGAAATCGACGATGTGTATGTGGTCCACGACTTCAAGAAAGCCCTGGATAAAGTGGGCTACGACTACCCGATCCTGGCGCATCCGCTGGTGCGCACCCACCCGGAAACCGGCGAGGATGGCTTGCTCATCAACTTCTCGCAGAACCCTTCGGTGATCGGCTGGACGCCGGGAAAGAGCAAGCAACTGATCGATCGGCTGCTGCTGGAATTCAACAAGCCCGAGCATCAGGTTCGCTTCAAATGGCGTGAAAACTCCGTGGCGTTCTGGGACAACCGCTCGACGCTGCACTACCCGGTCTACAACTACGGCGATTATCCGCGCCGCATGGAACGGGTCCTCATCGCTTATGACGACATTCCACATCGGGTAAAACGCGCCAACGCGGCCTGACCTCACCCCCCAAGAAAAGACCCGGCAACCCAATGCCGATCAACTAGCCACCAAACGCCCCGTAGCAGCTGCCGAGCCTGCGAGGCTGCGTTCGGCTGCGCAGCAGTCGTGAAACCAGTCGACGCGGTGTTTCAGGCAGACCGCGTGTTCAGGTTTGGCGACTGCTTCGCAGCCGAACGCAGCCTCGTACCTCGACAGCTGCTACGAGCCCAACGCAGCCTTGTGCCTCGACAGCTGCTACGAGCCCAACGCAGCCTTGTGCCTCGACAGCTGCTACGAGCCGAACGCAGCCTCGTGCCTCGACAGCTGCTACGAGCCGAACGCAGCCTCGTGCCTCGGCAGCTGCTACGGGAAGCATGTTTGGCTGGCGATTTTTAGCTGATCGGTATTTTTGCCTGTGCGTGCAATCTTTCAGGAATTCGCGTCATGACCTCATCCAGCCCCCGAGTGAAATACGATTATTACGCCGCCGCAGCCTTGAGCCTGCTGACGGCAAGCCTTCAGGTGCATGCCGAAACCAGTGAGCCGGACAAAACCCTGAGCACCGTGGTGGTGACCGGCAATCGTGGCAATCAACCGCGCACCATCACCGACAGCCCTTCGCCGATCGATGTGATCAGCGCCGAGCAACTGCAAGCCAGCGGCAAAGTCGGCCTCAAGGAATTGCTCGCACGCCTGCTGCCCTCCTTCAACCTGCCGGCGATCAATGGCGGCGGGACGTCCTGGTCGGTGCGCGGCGTGACCATGCGCGGTCTGTCCGGGGATCAGGTGCTGGTGCTGGTCAACGGCAAACGCCGGCACAACACCGCGCTGATCAACAACCTGGCGCGCATCGGCACGGCGGCGGTGCCGGTCAACCTCGACCTGATTCCGGTCTCGGCCATCGATCATATCGAGGTGCTGCGCGACGGCGCCTCGGCGCAATATGGCTCGGATGCCATCGCCGGGGTGATCAACATCATTCTCAAGGAAAACGACAGCGGTGGCAGCGCCGAAACCTCGTTCGGACGCTACGGCAGTGGCGATGGCGACACCGTGCACCAGACGGTCAACTACGGCCTGGCGCTGCCAAATGACGGATTCGCCAACCTGGCGCTGGACAGCAAGGAACAGGAACCCTTCGACCGCACCGGCAGTGCCACCGGCAATCTTTATTCATCACCCGGTTTCCCCGACAGCCGCGACCAGACCGTCAATCGCCACGGCTGGAACCCGAGCTATGGGCTGGGCCGGGAGAAGGTCACCAACGCCAGCTATAACCTTGAGCTGCCCATTCAGGATGATCTGAAGTTCTACTCGTTCTCCACCGCAAGCTACATGGAAACCACCAAGGTCACCGGCAACTATCGCCCCAACGACATCACGTCCCTGGCGGGCGACCCGAACACGCCCTACCCCGACGGCGTGCACGCGCAACGGCGCAACCGCACCATCGACTTCCAGGTGGCGGGCGGCTTCAAGGGCGAGGTCGGCGGCTGGAACTACGACGCCAGTTCGACCTGGGGCGAGGACGATTCGACCCTGAATGCCAACAACACCCTCAACCCGTCTCTGGGGCCGACCAGCCCGACCTCGTTCAACCTGGCCTCGCAGATTTTCGATCAGTGGACCAACAACCTCGACTTCAGTCGCGGCTTCGACATCGGCCTGAAAAATCCGCTGCAAACTTCCTTCGGATTTGAATACCGCTGGGAGAAATACCAGATCGAGCCGGGTGACTTTGCGTCCTACACCCCCGGTGATTATGTGATCCCCAGCGGACCGTTTGCCGGCCGTACGCCGCTGCCGGGCCTGGCCTCCTACAACGGCACCAGCACCGCCGACGCCGGGGAAATCAGTCGCAGCAACGTCGCCAGTTATGTCGATCTGGGGTTGGACGTGACGGATAAGTGGTACGTCGGCACCGCTGCGCGCTATGAGCATTACACCCAGGACATCGGCAGTACCTGGAGCGGCAAGTTCTCGACCCGCTACAAAATCACCGACGCCTTCGCCCTGCGCGGCACGGTCAACAACGGCTTCCGCGCACCGTCCCTGGCGCAGACTATTTATGCCTCGTCGACTTTCACCTCGGGCGGCGTGGTCAATGGCGAGCAGGTTTCGGTGCCGGTCAAGGTGTTGCCGGTGGACACTCCGGAGGCTCAGGCCCTGGGCGCGGAAAAGCTCAAGCCGGAAAAATCCCTGAACTACAGCCTCGGTTTCACCTACGACCCCACGGCAAACTACCGGTTGACCACCGACCTGTATCAGATCGGTATTCGCGACCGCATCGTCTCCACCAGCCTGTTGGGCGGCCCGGCAGTTTCGCAGATCCTGGTCGCCAACGGCTTGTCGCCGGGACTGTTTGCCCAGTACTACACCAACGCGGTGGACACCCGAACGCGCGGCATCGACATCATCAACGAGTACCGCCAGCAACTGGATGAATACGGCCAGGTGCGCTGGAGCGCCGCCTACAACTGGAACCAGACCAAGATCGAAAAGCTCCAGGACAACCCGGCCAAACTCACCAGCCTGGGCTCGAATTACCAGTTGTTCGACCGCCGTCTGCAGAAGGACCTGACCGTCGCCACGCCGCAATCGAAACTGATCCTGGCGGCTAACTGGAAAGTTACCGACTACAACCTGAACCTGGCGCTGACCCGCTTCGGCAGCTACACCGAGGGCGACAACAACCCGGTGAACGACCGCAAATTCAGCGCCAAATGGATCACCGACCTGGACGCGGCCTACGACCTGACCAAGCACCTGACGGTAGCGTTGGGCGCGAACAACCTGTTCAACGTGTACCCGGATAAAAACGGCATCAAGGATTGGGCCGGCGCCTACAAATACGGACAGTTTTCACCGTTTGGATTTGGCGGCGCGTATTACTACACGCGGTTGGCCTACAACTTCTGACGATGCAGACCTGTGGGAGCGAGCTTGCTCGCGATGGCGGCTGATCAGTCAACGGTGATGTTGCCTGACCCACCGCCTTCGCGAGCAAGCTCGCTCCCACAAGGGATTTGCTGTGCACGCAAATATTGCACACGACGAAGATCCCCTGTGGGAGCGGGCTTGCTCGCGAAGGCGGTTTCAAATTCAACATTGATGTCGGCTGACACGGCGCCTTCGCGAGCAAGCCCGCTCCCACAGGGAATTTGTGTTTCGGCCTCAACTAAATGCATTTATTTCATATTGAACATCCCTATAATCAGCTTACTTAATAATTAGCATATAACCAGAAAGACTTTCCCAAGCGCTTTTTATAGAGATAACGTCAACTCCAGACCGACCCCTTCTCCAGGCGGAGGCAATACGAAGCACAACAACTCGCCTGGAGCATCTCATGTCACTCAAACCACTGTTGTTGAGCCTCTTCTGCACTCTGGGCTTCACCGCCACCAGTCACGCCGCCGACCTGCAACCGCTGCTGGTGGCCAATCAAAAATCCTCGATCAAAGTGCTGCTGGAAGTCTCCGGCGAATTGAAGGATGTGCCCTACGAAATCCAGTTTTCCGAGTTCCCCGCCGCCGCACCGTTAGGCGAGGCGTTGAATGCCGGCGCGGTGGACATCGGCGCCCTCGGCGATGCGCCTTACGTGTTCGCCCTCGGCGCCGGCGCACCGCTGAAAGTCGTCAGCATCATCCACGCCGAAGGTCGCTACACCACCGCGATCCTAGCGCTCAAGGATTCGCCCCTGAACAACGCCAGCGACCTCAAGGGCAAGCGGATCGTCACCACTCGCGGTTCCATCGGCCACTTCCTGGCGATCAAGGCCTTGCGCAGCGTCGGCCTGAGCACCCACGACGTGCAGTTCATCTACCTGCTGCCGAGCGAGTCGCGAATCCTGCTGGACAACGGCAGCGCCGATGCCTGGTCGACCTGGGACCCGTACACCACGATTGCCACCACCCAAAGCCAGGCCAAGGTTCTGGCCAGCGGCGACTCCCTGCTGACCAACCATTTGTACCTCGCCGCCACCAGCCAGGCGATCGCCGGCAAGCGCCAGCAACTCGACGATTTCGTCGCCCGGGTCGATCGCGCCTACCGCTGGATCAACAACCATCCCGAGGAATACGCCGCCGCCCAGGCCAAGGTCACCGGCCTGCCGCTGGCCGTGCACGTCGCCGTGGCCAAGGGCACGCACATGCAGCCAGTCACCATTGACGACACAGTGATCAAAGGCCTGCAAACCACTGCGGACATCTATCAGGAAGAAGGAATTCTGACCAAACACATCGACGTCTCCCAAGGCTTCGACAAGAGCTTCAACGCCCAGCGTGCCCCGACCACCCAGGCATCGCGCTAATTCAGGAGTAGAACCATGAGCAAACAACGTCAATTGAAACTCGGCGCGATGGTGCATGGCGTCGGCCACGGCTGGGGCGAATGGCGCCACCCGCAGGCGCAGCCCAACGCCAGCGTGAACTTCGATTTCTACAAGCAGCAGACGCAACTGGCCGAAGGCGCGAAGTTCGACTTCGTGTTTATCGCCGACAGCCTGCACATCCACGAAAAATCCAGCCCGCACTACCTCAATCGCTTCGAGCCGCTGACCATCCTCTCGGCGCTGGCGGCCACCACAAAACATATCGGCCTGGTGGCGACCGTCACCGTCAGCTACACCGAACCGTTCCAGGTCGCACGCCAGTTCGCCTCCCTGGACCACATCAGCGGCGGTCGCGCCGGTTGGAACGTGGTGACCTCGTGGCTCAGCGGCACCGCCGATAACTTCGGCAAGACCGAGCATCCGCCGCATGCCGTGCGCTACCGCATCGCCAAGGAGCACGTGAATGTGGTCAAGGGTTTGTGGGATTCCTGGGAAGACGACGCCTTCGCCTACAACAAGCAAAGCGGCGAGTTTTTCACCCCCGGCAAATTGCACGCGCTGGAGCACAAGGGTGAATTTTTCTCGGTCAAAGGCCCGCTCAATATTGCGCGCTCGCAGCAAGGTCAGCCGGTGATTTTCCAGGCCGGCACCTCGGAGGACGGACGCAATTTCGCCGCCGAGAACTCCGATGCGATTTTCGTCAGCCCCGAGTCGTTCGACGAAGCCCGCGCCTACTACAACGACCTGAAACAACGCGCCAGCGGTTTCGGCCGGGATGCACAGAAACTGTCGATCCTGCCGGGCATCCGCCCGATCGTTGGTCGCGATGAAGCGGAAGTCGAAAGCCGTTATCAGCAAGCAGTGGAGCTGGTGGGCATCGAGGATGCGATTGTCGCGCTCGGCCGGCCATTCAATGACCATGACTTCAGCCAGTATCCATTGGACGCACCGTTCCCCGAACTGGGTGATCTGGGTTCCAACAGCCAGAAAGGCGGGTCCGACCGGATCAAACAATTGGCCAAGGACGAAGGCCTGACCTTGCGCCAGGTCGCCCTGCGCTTCTCACGACCACGTCGAGACTTCGTCGGCACGCCGGAGCAGGTCGCCGATGCGTTGCAGACCTGGTTCGAAGAAGGCGCCGCCGACGGCTTCATCATCAACTCGCTGCTGCCCGATGGCCTGCAATATTTCACCGAACTGGTGGTGCCGGTGCTGCAACAGCGCGGTCTGTTCCGCGACGAGTACAGCGGCTCCACCTTGCGTGACAACCTTGGGCTCGACGTGCCCGCCAACCGTCACACCACCCCTCAAGTTCAAGAGAAAAGCGAGGCAGTGGCATGAGCGAATCCCTCAATCAACTGCTCGCGAACCTGCATGCCGAACGCGTGGCGACCTGGGAGCCGGCGGCCCTGCAAATCAATATCGATCAGCGTCAACGCTTGGTGGATGAAGCCAGGGTCGACGATTTCGTCAGGGTCGGCGACACGCTGGAGCCGTTCACTTTGCTGAAGGTCGAAGGCGGCAGCCTGAGCCGTGACGAATTGCTCGCGAACGGTCCGGCGGTGCTGATTTTCTTCCGCTTCGCCGGCTGCCCGGCGTGCAACATCGCCCTGCCCTTTTACCAGCGCCGGCTCTATCCGCAATTGCATGCGCTGGGGGTGCCGCTGGTGGCGGTCAGCCCGCAAGTGCCGGAGCGCCTGATCGAAATCAAGACCCGCCACACCCTCGACCTGCAAGTAGCCAGCGACCCGGATAACCAGCTCGGCCGGCGCCTGGGCATTCTTTACAGCTTCGATGAAGCCTCGCGTAACGCCGCGCTGGCCAAAGGCAAGAGTATCGGCGAAACCACCGGCACCGGCACCTGGGAATTGCCGCAGCCGACCGTGGTGGTGATCGCCCGGGACGGCAGCGTGGCCTTCGCCGAGGTCAGCCCCGACTGGCTGGTGCGCACCGAAGCCGACCCGGTGCTGCACGCCGTTGAACAACTGCTGGGGCAAACCGCCTTGCAACTCGCTATCTGACCAGAGTCTGACCATGACGAAAAACATCTCACAGGGGCAGTTCAATCGTCGCGGCTTCCTGACGGCCAGTTCGATTGCCGTCGGCGCGCTGGGGTTGTCCTCGCTCGGCTTGAGCCCGCGTGCATTCGCGCAAAACACCCTGCTCTCGGACGTGACCCTGGGCGTCGCCACCTATCGCGGCCAGGAATCGTACTTCACCGAAGACGCCGGCACCGCCAACCGCCCTTACAAGGTCGATTACGCGGAATTTGCCGGCGGCAACCTGATCGTCGAAGCACTGGCCTCGGGCAGTCTGGATATCGGTTCCATGAGCGAAATCCCGCCGATTTTCTCGATCCAGAGCCATCGCCAACCGAAGCTGATCGCGGTGATTCAGGGCGACGTGAACAACCAAGTGTTCCTGATTCCCAAGGATTCAAAACTCGAATCCGTCGGCCAGTTGCGCGGCAAACGCGTCGGGTACGTGCGCTCGACCACTTCGCACTACTTTCTGATCAAGGCCCTGAAGGAACAGGGCCTGACCATGAAGGACATCACCGCAGTCGCGCTCACGCCGCAGGATGGCTTCAGCGCGTTCCAGAGCGGCCAGCTCGATGCGTGGGTGATTTATGGGGTGTTTATCCAGTTGGCGAAATTCCGCAGCGGCGCCCGGGTGTTGAAGACTGCGCAGGGTTATTTGTCCGGCAACTATCTGATGGCCGCCCGCCCCGCCGCTCTCGAAGACCCGCTGCGCAAGCAGGCGATTCAGGACTATGTGCAACGCACCGCACGCACACTGGAATGGATCAACAACAACCCCGAGCCGTGGGCGAGCAAATCCGCGCAGTTGCTCGGCGTCGACAAAGCGGTGTTCCTCGACATGTACAACAGCCGCAGCCAGCCGTGGAAAGTCCTCGAAGTGGACGATCAGGCGATTGCCTCGCAGCAGGAAGTCGCGGATCTGTTCTTTGATGCCGGGGTGCTGAGTGAACGGCTGGATGTCGGGCCGTTGTGGGATCGGCAGTTCAAGTTGTTGCCGATATGAGTCCTAAGGCCGAGCGCAAAACCCTGTGGCGAGGGGGTTTACCCCCGTTCGGCTGCGAAGCAGTCGCAAAACCTGCTGGCACGGTATGACTGAAAAAATGCTGGGGCCGCTTCGCGACCCAACGGGGGTAAACCCCCTCGCCACAGTTGATTGCGCCGGCATAGATATCGATTCCAAGCCATTTTTGATCGAGTGATTCCATCATGAGTCTTTCTTCTCAACACGCCCCGCCGCTGCGCTCCATCGAAGCGGCCAATTTCGAAGCACTGCTGGAAACCCTCGGCGCACAACTCGGCGCCACGGCGCACGTCTATGACGAAAGCGGCGCCTTCCCCCACGACAATTTCAAGCTGCTGCACGAGCACGGTCTGGTCGCGCTGACCGTGCCCAAAGCCCTCGGCGGTGGCGGCGCGAGTCTGGTTCAGGCACGTAAGGCAATCAGCGCAATCGCCAAGGGTGAACCCTCGACAGCGTTGATCCTGGTGATGCAATACCTGCAACACACACGCCTGCAGGACAGCAAAACCTGGCCCGAAACCCTGCGTCTGCAAGTGGCCCGAGACGCCGTCGAGCACGGCGCGCTGATCAATGCCTTGCGGGTCGAGCCCGACCTAGGCACCCCGGCTCGCGGTGGGTTGCCGGCAACGGTTGCCCGACGCACGTCCGCCGGTTGGCGCATCAGCGGGCGCAAGATCTATTCCACCGGCAGCCATGGCCTGACGTGGTTCAGCGTCTGGGCGCGCAGCACCGATGAAGATCCGCTAGTCGGCGCCTGGCTGGTGCACAAGGACACGCCGGGGATCAGCATCATCGACGACTGGGATCACCTCGGCATGCGCGCCACGTGCAGCCATGAAGTGGTATTCAACAACGTGCTGGTGCCGCTGGATCACGCCGTCAGCGTCAGCCCGTGGAGTGCGCCGCAACCGGAACTGGATGGCGATGGCTTCCTGTGGATGTCGGTGTTGCTGTCGTCGGTCTACGACGGCGTTGCCCAAGCTGCCCGCGACTGGTTGGTCGGCTGGCTCGAACAACGCAAGCCATCCAACCTCGGTGCGGCACTCTCCACCTTGCCGCGTTTTCAGGAGACCGTCGGCCACATCGACACGTTGCTGTTCGCCAATCGCAGCCTGCTGGATGCCGCCGCCGAGGGCCGCACCCCCGCGAGCAACGCCGCGCAGCTGAAATTCCTGGTGACCGGCAACGCGATCCGCGCCGTAGAGCTGGCCATTGAAGCATCCGGCAATCCCGGTCTGTCGCGGCACAATCCGCTGCAACGGCATTACCGCGATGTGCTGTGCAGTCGCGTCCACACCCCGCAAAACGACGCCGTGCTGCAAGGCGTCGGCAAAGCCGTATTCGCCCAGCGCCAGCCAAAGGACAGCCAATGAGCCAGCTCGTGATCGCCAGCCAACTGGACGCAGATTTCAATGAGGTGATCCGCCAACGCCTCGCCCTCACACACCCGGGCGCTGAGGTATTGGACGTCCCGGCCGGCGTGCCCAGCGACTTGCCAGCCGAGGTCAGCATTCTGCTGGCGCGGCCAATCAACGTGCGCGGTTACCTGGCGCCGGACACACCGCCACCGGGTTGGCCCTACGGTTTGAAGTGGATTCAAGTGGTGTCGTCCGGCATCGACTTCTACCCCAAATGGCTGTTCAACGGCCCGCCAGTCAGCACTTCGCGCGGCAGCGCCGCCGAGAACATCGCCGAGTTCGCCCTGGCTGCGATCTTCGCCGCCGCCAAGCATCTGCCGGACATCTGGGTGCATGACTCACAGTGGAATTTCACCGCACTGACGCCGCTCAAGGGCACCACATTGGGGATTCTCGGTTTCGGCGCGATTGGCCGCAGCCTGGCGACCAAGGCCCATGCCTTGGGCATTAATGTGGTCGCGTTGCGACAGAGTGAAACGCCATTCGAGGTCGAAGGCGTAGAGTCCGCGCGGGATATCCATGATCTGTTTGCCCGCGCCGATCACCTGGTGCTGGCCGCGCCTTTGACCGGTGCGACGCGGCATATCGTCAACAGCGCGGTGCTGGCCAGCGCCAAGCCAGGCCTGCACCTGATCAACATTGCCCGGGGTGGTTTGCTCGATCACGGGGCGTTGCTTGAAGCGCTGGACAGCGGCGCGATTGGACTCGCTTCGCTGGATGTGACCGAGCCGGAACCGCTACCCGATGGACATCCGCTCTACTCCCACCCTAGGGTTCGCCTGTCGCCGCACACCTCGGCGATTTCCAGCAACAGCCGGCATGAGATTGCGGACAGTTTCCTGGCCAATCTTGAGCGCTTCTTGAATGGGTTGGCGCCGGAGAATCTGGCGAACGTACAGCGCGGGTATTGATTCCAGCCGTTCTGCCGCCTTCGCGGGCAAGCCTCGCTCCTACAAGGGAATGCATTCCAATTGTAGGAGCGAGGCTTGCCCGCGAAGGCGTTTTATCATCCGCCACAACAACATCAGCTTTACGCATTTCAACTAAACACTTAATGCCTATTTTTTATAATTAACTTATAACTAATCGGACTTTTACAGCGCCGTATTATACAAATATTGTTACAACCATCACCGACCCCTGACCAGGTGGAGGCCCACGGAACTGCATGTTTTTCCGGCCGACACCACTCCACGGTCAACCGCCACACCCAAAACCTGAAAACGGCTAAAGCCCCCACCGCCATGGCTTTCAAACCATGGCCACGGCAACGCTTTGCCTAAAAAAAACTGACATCGCCAACGCTGCACTTACACACCTGGGGCTCACCATGCACAACACCTTCACTGCAAACCGTCTGACGCTGGCCGTCTCGCTGGCCCTGTTCGGCTTGTCGGCCCACGCCGATGAAAACACCAAGGATGGTGCCCTCCCTGTTGTCACGGTCACCGCCGAACACCACAGCGAAGACCTGCAAAAAACTCCACTGGCGATCTCGGCGTTCGATGAGAAAACCCTCGACGACAAGCAGATCAAAAGCATCCGCGACCTCTCCGGGCAAGTACCGAACCTGACCCTCAGCCGCCAGTCGATCTCCTACAGCGCCCAGACCTACGGCATTCGCGGCATCGGCGAAACCGACCCGATCCAGGAGTCCGCCGTCGCGGTGTACGCCGATGACCTGTACATCCCGCGGGCAATTTCCTCGATGCTCGACTTCAACGACGTCGAGCGCGTCGAAGTGCTGCGCGGCCCCCAAGGCACGCTCTATGGACGCAACAGCAGCGCCGGTGCGATCCGCGTGATCACCCGCGATCCGACCCAGGAAACCCGTGGTTTCTTCGAACTCGGCGCCGGCAATTACAACGCGCAGAACGGCCGCTTCCTGATCAGCGGACCGCTGGTGGACAACGCCTTGTTCGGCAGTTTTTCGGCGATCCGCCTGACCCGCGACGGCACCGTCTCCAACCCGACGCGCGGCAAGGATGTGAACAACGTCGACATCCAGTCCTATCGCGGCAAGTTGCGCTTCAACCCCATCGATTCGCCGTGGGATGTGCAACTGACCCTTGCCGGCACTTTCGACCGTGGCGACACCACCAGCTACACGCCGTTTGATGCCAACGGCCACTTCGACAAATTCAAGACCTACAGCAGCCTCGACCCGAAGAACCGCCTCGATCAAGGCAGTTCGGTACTGCGCGCGATCTATACGATCAACGACAACCTGAGCTTCAAATCGGTGAGTGCCTATTCGGCGTTCAACCAGCCGGTGGACTACGACAACTCCGGTCAAGCCGCGCTGATCCAGAACAACCTGATCACCTACAAGCAGGACTACGCCACCCAGGAATTCCAGCTCAACGGCGACTACGACAAATTCAGCTTCAGCACCGGCCTGTACCTGTACCGCGAAAAATTCGAAGCCGACCGCGACAACCTCACTTATTCCGTGGCGCGCAACCGGGTGATCGGCCAGGGCCAATACAGCACGACCAACACCGAAAGCTACGCGCTGTATGGTCAGGGCAGTTACAAGATCACCCCGCAACTGTCGCTGATCGCCGGGCTGCGCTTTACCCGCGAGCACAAGAATTTCGATTACACCAACTACGCGATCAACACCAACCGGCAGATCACCGAGACCAACTTCACCGCTGATTCGAGCAAATCCTGGCAGTCCACCAGCCCGAAAATTGGCTTCGAATATGCCTGGACTCCGCACCTGAACCAGTACGCCTACGTCGCCAAAGGCTTCAAGGCTGGCGGCTACGACAACCGCGCACCAACCCGCGCCGCCGCCGAACAGGCGTTCTCGCCGGAAGACGTGACCACCTGGGAAACCGGCTTCAAGGGTGACTTCTTCGACCAGCGCCTGCGGGCCAACGTCGCGGTGTTCTACAACGACTACAAGGACCTGCAAACCAACGCCTACGACCCGGCGCTGGGCGTGAGCCTGCGGACCAACGTCGGACAGGCCCACACCTACGGCGTCGAGCTGGAAACCCTGACCGCCCTGACCCGCGACCTGCAACTGACCGCCAACGTCGGCTACCTGCAAAGCCAGTACGACGACTTCGAAAACGCCAGCGGTCCCGGGGTCGATGCCAACGGCAAGCAGTTGGTGTTCTCGCCACGCTGGAACGCCAGCCTCGGCCTCAATTACACGATCCCGGCCGGACTGCCCGGCACCTGGCTGGCGGGCACCGACGCGCAGTTCCAGACCAAGTCCTACGCCAACGCGTTGAACGACGACGTGCAGGAAATCCCCAAGCAGACCTTCTGGAACGCCAACACCCGCTACATCTCCAGCGACGGTCACTGGACCACCACGCTGGCGGTGAAAAACCTGCTCGACCGCGCCTACCCGCAATCGGTCGGCTACGTGCCGTCCAGTGGCGCTCGCTACTACTCGATCAACGACCCGCGAACCCTGTTGTTGTCGGTGCGTTACGACCTCTAAACCTCACACAAACACCCCGTAGGAGCTGCCGCAGGCTGCGATCTTTTGATCTTGCTTTTAACGATCAAGATCAAAAGATCGCAGCCTGCGGCAGCTCCTACGCAGGATCCACACCTCTTCATGCCAAGGAGCAACACAATGGCTTTTACCCGCAGAGAACTGATTACCCGCATTGCCGCCGTCGGCGGTTATGGTGCCGCTGTCGGCGCTCTCGGCGCGCTGGGGCTCACGCCTCAGGCCGTGGCGGCGAGCTTCAAACCGTTGCAACTGGGCAGCAGTGGCAAAGGTAAAAACGTGGTGATCGTCGGTGCCGGCATCTCCGGACTGGTCAGTGCCTATGAGCTGCGCAAGGCCGGTTTCAACGTGACGATTCTCGAAGCCCGCGAGCGGGTTGGCGGACGCAACTGGACTTTGCGGCGTGGCACGAAAGTCGATTTCGACGACGGCGTCAGCCAGACCGTCGACTTCGATGATGGGCAGTTTTTCAACGCCGGCCCGGCACGGATTCCCAGCCACCACCAGACCATTCTCGGCTACTGCCGTGAGCTGGGTGTCGAGCTGCAAGTGCTGGTCAACAGCAGCCGCAACGCGCTGGCCCTGCCGGACCCGAGCAAACCGGCGTTCCAGTTGCGCCAAGCGGTCAACGACACACGCGGTCAGTTATCAGAGTTGCTGGCAAGGACCGTCAGCCGCAAAGCTCTCGACCAGGACTTGAGCGTCGACGACCGCAAGGCACTGTTGAATTTCCTCAAGGTCTACGGCGACCTCAACGCCGATTTCCAATACAAGGGTTCGGTGCGCTCCGGCTACACCCGCGTACCCGGCGCAGGCGATCAAACCGGCGTGACCCGCGCACCGCTGGAGCTGCAAACCTTGCTCAATCCCAAGCTCTGGGGCGCATTGGTGTTCGATGAAATCCCGGAGTTTTCCTCGACCATGTTCCAACCGGTTGGCGGCATGGACCGAATTCCCTATGCGTTCTACGACAAGCTCAAGGACGCGGTGCGTTTCAACGCCGAGGTCAGCGATATCCAGACTTCCGAGAGCGGCAGCCGCATCACTTATCGGGATCGCAAGACTGGCAAGACACAAACCCTGAGCGCCGATTACGCCGTGGTCACGGTGCCGCTGCCGCTGCTGGCGAAACTGCCGAGCAACTTCAGCCCGCCGTTCAAGCAAGCGATTCTCAGCGCGCAAAGCGATCAGGCCAACAAAGTCGCCTGGCAGTCGCCGCGTTTCTGGGAAACCGACTTCAACATCTACGGCGGCCTCTCGTACCTGGATCACGAAGTCAAAGGCCTGTGGTATCCGAGCGATCGCCTGAACAGCGCCCAAGGCATTCTGGTCGCGGCCTACAACACCAGCGAATCAGCCCAGGCCTTCAGCAAAAAATCCCTCGCCGAACAGTTTGCCTCGTCCCGGCAGGCCGTCGAACTGCTGCACCCCGGGTACAGCGCGCAACTGCAAAAACCGGTGGCGATCAACTGGGCCAAGGTGCCGTTCAGCAAAGGCCCGTGGATCGTCAACGACGAGGTTGGCGAGAGCGCCTATCAGATTCTCAACGAACCGCAAGGCCGCACCTACCTGGCCAGCGACGCCCTCGCCCACGGCGGCGTCGGCATCTGGCAGAACAGCGCCGCCGACTCGGCGCGACGCATCGTCGGGCTGATTGGACGACATGCGGAGCGCACTCAATCGGGCGTTGCTGCCTGAAGCCAGTCAGTCAAGCACAAACCCTGTGGGAGCGGGCTTGCTCGCGAAAGCGGTGTATCAGCCGCCATCAATGTTGCCTGACACACCGCTTTCGCGAGCAAGCCCGCTCCCACAGGTCATCGACTCATTTAAAGGAATAACCCATGAAAGCCATTACTTTGCTCACAGGATTGCTCATGACCGCCACCGCCCTCACCAGCCAGGCCGATGAAATCAAACGCATCGCCCTGCCCAACTCTAACTTCCCGATCTCGCTGGCAGTGTCGGTGCCGGCGCAAACCGAATTGCTGTTCGTCAGCGGTTTACTCGCCGATCTGCATGACCCGAAAGCACCTAAAGACTCCTTCGCCGCTTATGGCGATACGGCGACCCAGACCACTTCGATCCTCAACAAACTCAAAGGCGTACTGCAAAGCCAGGGCCTGGACCTTGGCGATGTGGTGCAACTGCGGGTGTTCCTGGTGGGTGATCCGGCCAAGGGCAACAAGCTCGATTTCGCCGGTTTGCAGGAAGGCTATACGCCGTTCTTCGGCAGCACTGCGCAACCGAACAAACCGGCCCGCACGGCGATTCAAGTCGTAGCGCTGCCGCTGCCCGGTGGCCTGGTGGAAATCGAAGCCGTCGCCGCACGCAAGAAATGACACGGACAACACCCGAAATCCAGGAGCTTCACCTTTATGCGCAACTGCCCAGTACCTGCTTATCGCCCCTTATTATTGCCGCTGTCCTTTGCTTGCAGCCTGACCTCGTTCAGCCTCGAAGCCGCTGAAACCGGAGCGCCGACCCTCGACACCGTCGTCGTGACCGGTAACCGTGGCGCCGAGCAACGCACCGTTACCACCAGCCCGACACCGATCGATGTGGTCACCGGCGAACAACTGCGTTCCGTCGGCAAACCGAGCCTGCTCGAGGCGCTGAGCAAATTCATTCCCTCGTTCAACCTACCGGACCGCGCCGGTTGGGACGCCAGCGGCGTGGTGCGCTCGGCGACCCTGCGCGGACTGACCGCCTCCCATGTATTGGTGCTGGTCAACGGCAAGCGTCGGCACACCAGCGCCACGCTGAATATCAACGGGATCAACAGCGGCGCGGCGCCGAGCGATCTGGACTTGATCCCGGTGGCGTCCATCGACCATATCGAGGTGCTGCGCGACGGCGCGGCGGCACAATACGGTTCGGATGCGATCTCCGGGGTGATCAACATCATCCTCAAGCAGACCACCGGCGGCAGCTCCGACACCACCCTCGGCCAGGGTTACGACGGCAAGCGCGGCACCGGCCAGGAAGCGCTGAATTATGGTTTCCAGGTCGGTGAGGCAGGAGTGCTCAACGTGTCCCTCGACACCCGCTATCAGGAGCGCGACAACAAGGCCGGCAGCAACGGCTACAGCGCCCATTACTACCCGCAGGCGGACGGCTCGCCCGACCCGCGCGAAGCCGACGCCAGCCATCACACCTACAAGGGCTACGGCTTGCCGCGCAGTCAGTTGGCCGATGCCGGCTACAACCTCGACTTGCCGCTGAGCGATGCGCTGACCCTGTATTCGTTTTCGACTGTGGCCACCCGCGAGAACAACGACGGCCAGAACTTCCGCCTGCCCAGCGGGCGCAACACCATCACCACCGGCCCCAATGGTTATCCCGATGGCTACAGCCCTTATTGGTTGGTCAACGAAACCGACTTCCAGTCCGCGTTCGGCGCCAAGGGCGACAACTTCGGCGGCTGGGCCTGGGACCTGAGCAGCACCTACGGGCGCAACTACGCCAAGCAACGAACTTACAACAATCAGAACCCGTCCCTCGGCGAGAACACCCCGAACAAGTTCACTTCCGGCATCTACATCGCCGATCAACTGACCAGCAACCTCGACCTGAAAAACAGCTACGAAATCGGCCTGGCCAAACCCATGGACGTGGCCTTCGGTTTCGAGCATCGGCGCGAAAGCTACGAAACCCGCGCCGGCTCCGAAGCTTCGTATATCGATGGCGGCTACGTGTTCCCGGCCGGCCATCCACGGGCCGGGCAACGTCCCGATCCGGGGGCGCAGGTTACCAATGGCATCACCCCGGAAGATGCGCAGAAAGTCAGCCGCAACAGCGTCGCCAGCTACATCGATCTCGGCTTCTATCCGGTGGAACAGTGGTACGTCGGCGTCGCCGGGCGTTACGAGCATTACAACGAAGGCGTCGGCGGCACCCGCAGCGGCAAGCTCAGCACCCGCTACGAGTTCAACCCGGTGTTCTCGGTGCGCGGCAGCGTCAGCAACGGCTTTCGTGCGCCGTCCCTGGCGAACCAGATTTTCACCGCACGCTCGACCGGGTTCGACACCATCAATGGCGTCTACCAGTCCTATAACTACGTGATTTTGCCGGTGGACTCTGCGGGTGCTCAGGCCTTGGGCGCCGAAGCATTGAAACCCGAACGCTCGACCAACTTCAGCCTCGGTTTTGCCCTGACGCCAAGCGAAGACCTGAGCCTGACTGTCGATGGCTACGTGATCAACCTGCGTGATCGCCTGGTCCTCAGCGAACGCTTCCAGGGTCCCGGCGTCGCCGCCCTGCTCGACGGCATCGGCGTACCGGCCACGGCGGGTGCGCAGTACTTTACCAACGGCGCCAACACCCGCACCTCCGGGGTCGATGTGGTGGGTAATTATCGGCAGAACCTGAATCGCTACGGCACGGTGAAATGGACGGCGGCGCTGAACTACAACCACACGCAGATCCTCAGCGTGAACGACACCCCGGAGCAGCTGACTGCGCTGGGGAATTTTCAACTGATGGGTCGCCAATCCCGGGCGCTGATCACCAAGACCTCGCCGAGCAGCAAGATGATTTTCGCCGCCGATTGGGGCATCAGCGACTTCGACGTCAACCTGCGCCTGACCCGCTATGGCACCTACACCGAGGTCAACAGTTCGAGCGATCCAAGCCTGGACCGCGAGTACTCAGCCAAATGGATCACCGACCTCGACGTCGCCTATGCCCTGAGCAAACAGCTGACCGTGGCCGTGGGCGCGCAGAACCTGTTCGACAAATACCCGGACCACATCGGCGTATCCAACTCATCGTTCGGCGACAACTGGGGCAGCTATTCGCCGTTCGGCTTTACCGGCGGCTACTACTACACCCGGTTGCAATATGCGTTTTGATCGCCACTTCTTTTGAAGGACACAAATCGCAGGCAAAAAAAAATCCCAGGCAGCTGATGGACGCCTGGGACTTAAAAATGCATAAACCGTGGTGGTGAACGCAGGGCAATATTAACCTACTAAAACACTTTGAAACAATATTTTTCTGCACACCGTTCGGTTAATTAAAATCGTAAGCCCTTATATATCAACACTATTTGTGCGGACTTGCGCTCATCAAGCGATCGGAATCAGCGGATCTGCCGCCGCCCACGCCGTTTCACGATTGGCCGCTGGCGGGTAAATCCACACGGTATTGATCTGGGTTTTCAGCTCTTTGCCTTCCTGCTTCACCAGTTTCACCTGGCGATCCCAACCCTCGGTGTACACCGCGCCCCAAGCGCCCAGGTCCAGGCACGTCACGTACTTGGGCTGGCTGTACGGCGTCGGGTCTACGCCGAGAATCTGCGCGGCCACGTTGTTGCCGGCATGACGACCGAGGACGATGGCGTGTTGGCAGGTCATCAGCGCGTGGTTGCCGATGTCGTCGGAGGCTGCATAAGCCACGTCTCCGGTGGCGAAGATATCGTCCTGGCCAATGACTTTCAGGTGCGCGTCCACGTGCAGACGGCCAAGGTTATCGCGTTCGCCCGGGATCTGTTCGGTCAGCGAGCTGGCGCGCACACCGGTGGTCCAGATCACGGTGTTGGCTTCGATGCGCTGGCCGTCGGCCAAAGTCACACCGTTTTCATCAACCGACACCACCGTCGATTTCAGCTGCCACCTCACACCCAGTTCGGTACTGGCCTCGGCGATCGACTGGCTGATTTCAGCACCCATGGACGCACCGACTTTTTCGCCGCGATCAACGATGATCACATTGATGTCGGCGCGATCACCCAGGATCGCTCGCAGGCGGGCGGGCATTTCAGTCGCAGTTTCAATCCCGGTGAAACCACCACCAGCCACGACAACGGTGTTGCGAGCGTTGCTTTCTGGCAGGTTGGCGAGGGATTTCAGGTGGTTTTCCAGGCGCACGGCTTGTTCGATCTGATCAACGTCGAAGGCATGTTCGATTACGCCCGGGGTGTTGGATGACGCCAGGCGGCTGCCAGTGGCCAGAACGAGTTTGTCGTAGCTGCACACCTGTTTGGCACCCGAAGCATCAATATAGCCAACCTGTTTTTGCTCGACGTCGATGGTTTCAGCGGCGCCCTGGAGGAACTTCACGCCGACCGCGTCGAACAGCTCGCCAATCGGCGCCGCCAGTTGATGGGCGTTCGGTTCGTAGAAGCGCGGACGCACGCGCAGCTCGGCCTGCGGGGCCAGAACGGTCACTTCAACGGCGTCGTGATTGTGAATATCGAACAGACGCGTAGCGCTCAAAGCCGTCCACATGCCACCGAAACCTGCACCAATGACCAGAATCTGTTGTTTCATTTTTAACTCCGAGTGGAAAACCAGGTAATGAATTTGTTTAGGGTCAACGACCGCTGCTGACCGAACAACTACGACTCTATTGGTCGCCTTTAAATCAAACAAGTCAACATTACTGATCATTCCAATCGGTTTTTCAGATCTGTTTGTTCAACCCTTCTAAACCGGCCATCACTGGCCCGGCTCATCTTCAAAACATGAAGCTCCCAGCAACCGCAGCCGATGAAGCGCGTTGCCGCCCTCCCGTTCCGCTGCTAATATTTGCGACTACATTAGTCGGAGATCACTATGTCTCTTTACAGCGCAGGCGTTGAGTACGGCATTCATTGCCTGCTTTTTTTGGTGGGCAATGGCGGAGACTCCCGCGAGGCGAGCGTGCGCGACCTCGCGGAGCTGCAAGGCGTGCCGCTGGATTATCTGGCCAAGATCTTCACCAAACTGGCCAAGGCCAAACTGGTGGTGGCCACCGAAGGCGTGCGCGGTGGTTTCAAACTGGCCAGGTTTGCCGATGAAATCACCCTGCTGGATATCGTCAACGCCATCGACGGCCAGAAGCTGATCTTCGATTGCCGCGAGATTCGTGGCCGTTGCGCGTTGTTCGAAGGCTCGGCGCCGGCCTGGGCGCTGGACGGTGGCTGCGCAGTGCACGGGGCAATGATGACCGCGCAGAAACGTATGGAAGACGCCCTCGCCCAGACCACCATTCTGGACCTGGCCCGGAAGGTCGGGCGCAAGGCCCCGCCGGAGTTTGCCGGGCAAGTAGATGAATGGCTGGGGGATCGACGGGAGAAGAAAGGCATCGGCAGCGAACAGAGCATTACGCTGACCGACATCACTGACTAACTAACTGTGGCAAGCAAGCTCGCTCGCCACAAAAAAAGCCGAAGCTGGAATCATCCGGCTTCGGCTTTTTGCATATTCAATACCCAGTCTTACAGGCAGTCGCGCACCGCCTGCCGCATCGCCGCCGATTTCGCCCACGGCGGCCCCTGATACAACGACACCCGGCTGCCATCCTTCGACTTCACAATATCCAGGATCTCGTCCGCCGTGATGATGCTCGGCGCGGTCAGGCGATAGCCGTTGGAAATGCCAATCTGAGTGGTCTTGGGAATCTGCTGTTGCCACAACGGCAGCACGCACGCGACGTATTCCTTGGGCGGCTTGCTGCTGTATTTGCTGACATTGGGCTCGCCGGGAACCAGGGACGCTGGCAATGAGCAACCCGCCAACATAGCCACCGCTACCCCTGCTATCAACATCCGCATGATGCTTCCTTATCCTGAAAAACGGCGAATGTAACGCGTCGTTGCAAAGACATCCAGCGAACGATTGGTAAAAGCGACAGACCGCCACGCGGCCTTACGAACGGAACACCCGGCGCGGCAAACGGGGCTAATCTTTCGTAGCGGGGATTTTGCAGGAGATCATCATGTGGCTTAACGAACTCGAACAGGAACTTCGGCGCGACCTCCAGGGCGTGGAGTCGAATCTGCGGTGGTCGGCGGTAGAACTTTTGCGCCTGGCGGAGCAGTTTCGCCAGGCCGGCAATGAAGTGGATGCCCAAGTAGCCCTACGGCTGCGGGAAGTGCTCCAGGGGGACGAAGAACGGCTGAAGCGCTACGCCGAGGAGGTCAAGGCGCGGCGCATCAGCCGAACGAAACCTCAATAACGCCTCTCCCGGCCCTCCGGCGGCATGGGCAATGATGGCGGTAACCGGTCGCTCCCTATAAAAAAGCCCCGGCACAGGCCGGGGCTACTCGTACGACATTAACTACTGGCTACGCGCCGGCCGACTCGCCCGAACCTTGTAGGCCGGCAAAGACGCGGCGAATGCGAGTGCCTCTTCGCGGCTGCCAAAGGCACCCAGGCGGTCACCTTTGGTGCACACCCGCCATGGGCCGTGGTTCACGCTGAGTACGTCGTAACCGTTGATGTGCATCTTGGTCAGCATCTCAATGCTCATAGTCACCTCCTTTTGGGCAGTGAAAATCAAAGATTGACTGGCCTACCTTACACCCGGCCCCGGCGCGGGTGCCGACCAGACGTCGCGACATCGGGTGGCACTTTCGGCTTGCACGACAACTCCAACCCTTGAAACCGCCGAAATACGGGGCCTCGGCCCGAATATTGCAGTTTTATGACTGTTTTATGACAAACGGGCAATCAGGTAACACATGAAAGTACGCGCCACCGTTATTTGCGAGCAAGACCGACACGTCCTCCTGGTGCGCAAGCCAAGGTGTCGCTGGACCTTGCCCGGCGGAAAGGTCGAGCCAGGCGAAACCAAAATGGATGCCGCCGTGCGGGAACTGGCGGAAGAAACCGGGCTTGGGGTCGACGGCATGCTGTACCTGATGGAACTGGAGGACGGCAGCACCCGCCACCATGTTTATGAAGCGTCGGTGCTGAACCTGCATGAAGCCCGGCCGCTCAACGAGATTATTGATTGCATGTGGCATCCGCTGGACGCCGTCCACAACCTGAAAACCAGCGACGCCACGCTGCGAATCGTCAAAGCGTTTCAGCGCCGCTTGTAAGGTGCTCAGCCCAGATCGCCACCGCCCACCGGCATGATCATCCCGGTGATGTATGAGGCCTCGTCGCTGGCCAGAAACAGGATAGCGCTCGCCTGCTCATCCAGCGTGCCGTAGCGCTTCATCAAACTACTGTCGAGGGTCTGGTCGACGATCTGCTGATACCAGACTTTCTCCTGGGCGCTTTGCCCGGCGCTGTTGCGCGGTATCGCACGCGGTGGCGCTTCGGTTCCGCCGGGGGCCGTGGCATTCACCCGAACCCCGCGCCCGGCGGTTTCGAAGGCCAGGCACGCGGTCAGTGCATTCACTCCACCCTTCGCCGCGCCGTAAGGCACGCGATTGATGCTGCGGGTGGCGATCGATGACACGCTGACGATGGCGCCACTGCCCTGCTCCAGCATGAACGGCAACGCGGCATGGCAGCACCACAACGTCGGAAACAGCGAGCGCCGGACTTCGGCTTCGATCTGCTGTTCTTCGTAATGCTCGAACGGCTTGGCCCAGATCGTCCCGCCGACGTTGTTGACCAGTACATCCAGGCGCCCGAAGCGCTCGACGGCGGTTTTGATCACGCGACTGCATTCGCTGTACTGCTCAAGATCGGCGGTCAGCGCGAGCACCTGATGGGCCTGGCCCAATTGCTGTTGCACCTCGAATATCAGCTCCGAACGATCGACCAGAATCAACCGCGCGCCCTCTGCGGCCATTCGCTCGGCAACCCGCCGGCCGATGCCTTGCGCGGCACCGGTGATCAGCACGACTTTTTCAACAAATCTGTTCATATATCCCTCACTTGCACAAAACGCGATCCGTAGCAGCTGGCGAAGCCTGCGTTCGGCTGCGAAGCAGTCGTGATATCAGGCGACGCGGTATTCCAGGAAGACCTCGCGCTCAGGTTTTACGACTGCTTCGCAGCCGAACGCAGGCTTCGCCAGCTGCTACAAAAATATGTCGCAGCGAAGACAGTCACGCCGCGCTGGCGGCAAATTTTTCGTAGTAGAAATTGGCCGGCGCGATGCCCTGCTCGCGGATGAACTGGCTTACCGCTTCGACCATCGGCGGCGGGCCGCACAGGTAGACGTCTACGTCGCCATCGTTCAAATGCCGGGGCTCGATATGCTGGGTCACGTAACCCTTGAGCGGGTGCTGGCTGTCGGGGTTGGCCACGCAGGCGCTGAAGCTGAAATTCGGGATGCGCGCAGCGAAGGCTTCCAGTCGATCCAGTTCCACAAGGTCGAAGTCATTGGTCACGCCGTAGATCAGGTGCAACGGCTGTTCACTGCCCTGCTCGGCGATTTTCTCCAGCATCGCGGTGAACGGTGCCAGGCCGGTGCCGCCCGCCAGCAATAACAGCGGACGGCGGATATCACGCAGGTAGAAACTGCCCAGCGGTCCGGCCAGGGTCATGCTGTCGCCGGCCTTGGCCATGCCGGTGAGGAAGCTGCTCATCAAGCCGCCGGGCACGTTGCGAATCAGGAAACTGACCTCGCCGTCACGCTGCAACGAGCTGAAGGAATACGCACGGGTCTGCTCGCTGCCGGGCACCCCGAGGTTCACGTATTGCCCCGGCAGGAACGCCAGTTTGCTTAGGGCCTCGCCCTTGATCGACAGCGCGATGGTGCTGTCGGACAACTGGCGCAGGTTGCTGATAGTGGCTTCAAAACTGGCCTGACGAGTGCGGCAGACATCCGACGCAACCGGCACCCGCACCACGCAATCGCTCTGGGCGCGCATCTGGCAGGTCAGGACAAAACCCTGCTCGGCCTCTTCCGCACTGAGGGCGTCTTCGATGTACTCGTCGCCCAAGTCATAACGACCGGCCTCGGCGAAACATTTGCAGGTGCCGCACGCGCCGTCGCGGCAGTCCAGCGGAATATTGATGCCCTGGCGGTACGCAGCGTCGGCCACGGTTTCGTCAGGATTGGCGTCGATGAAGCGGGTGACGCCGTCTTCGAAATTGAATGCGATGGAATGAGTCATGACGGCTGCCTCACAAGTGGTAAACGTCGATGACCTGGCGAACGTAATCGTTCTTCAGGATCACTTTCTTGGCCTTGATCAGCGGGTTTTCGCCGCGCACATCGAGGGTGTAGAAACTGCTGCCGAAATAGCTGTCGACGGTCTTGTAGCGAAAGCTCAGGGTGTGCCAGTTGAAGCGCACCTTGCAGAGGCCATCGGCGTGTTCGAGCAGCTCGATATTGCTGATGTTGTGCGAGGTGCGGGTGTCGGGAATGCTCGCGCTGGAACGCTCGGTCTTGATGCGGAAGATGCGGTCTTCCAGGCCGGTGCGATTGCCGTACCAGATCAGCGAGATTTCCCGCTGTGGGTCTTCGGTGAGCTCATCGTTGTCGTCCCACGACGGCATCCAGAACGACGCATCGGCGGCGTACAGTTCCAGCCAGTCGTCCCATTGTTTGTCGTCGAGGTAGCGTGCTTCGCGGTAGAGAAAGTCGCGCACGGCTTCATAGGTGATGGTCATTGCACGGCCTCCACAGCGATCAGCTCGGACTGTTCAGCGGCCAGCGCCTTGAGCATGGTTTGTTGCCAATACTTGTGTTGCAGCACGAACAAACCTTCGTCTTCGGTGCGCACGCCGCTGAGCAGCGGGTGCAGGTCGATTTCCCGGGCCGCGTCATCGGCACCTTCGACCCAGTGTTCGGCGCCACGGGACATGTCGTTCCAGGTGGTGACGCTGCCCTGATAGCCGGTCTGGCACGAGCGAAACTCCTCCAGATCGTCCGGGGTGGCCATGCCGCTGACGTTGAAAAAGTCCTCGTACTGGCGAATCCGGCTCGACCGTGCGCTGTCGCTTTCACCTTTGGGGGCGATGCAATAAATGGTGATTTCCGTGCGGTTGACCGAGATCGGCCGGGCGATGCGAATCTGTGAGCTGAACTGGTCCATCAGGTACACGTTCGGGTACAGGCACAGGTTGCGCGAGTTCTCGATCATCCAGTCGGCGCGGGCCTGGCCGAAGTCTCGGGCCAGCTCATCACGACGTTCGAACAACGGACGGTCCTCAGGGTTGGACCAGCGGGTCCAGAGCAGCATGTGGCCCTTGTCGAACGAGTAAAAACCGCCGCCCTGCTTGGCCCAGGTGCCGGCGCTCATGGTGCGGATGTCTTCGCCGGCCTCACGCTGTTTGCGCTGGTTCTGGGTGGCCGCGTAGTTCCAGTGCACCGAGCTGACGTGGTAACCGTCGGCGCCATTTTCGGCGGTGAGTTTCCAGTTGCCTTCGTAGATGTAGCTGGAAGAACCGCGCAGCACTTCAAGGCCATCGGCGGACTGATCGACGATCATGTCGATGATCTTCGCCGACTCGCCCAGGTGTTCCACCAGCGGCACCACATCAGCCTTGAGGCTGCCAAACAAAAAACCGCGATAGGACTCGAAACGCGCGACCTTGGTCAGGTCGTGGGAGCCATCGCAATTGAAACTCGCCGGGTAACCCGCCTCTGCCGGGTCCTTGACCTTGAGCAGCTTGCCGGAATTGTTGAAGGTCCAGCCGTGGAATGGGCAGGTGTAAGAGCTTTTGTTGCCGGTCTTGTGCCGGCACAGCATGGCGCCACGATGGCTGCAGGCGTTGATGAACGCGTTGAGTTCACCGGCCTTGTTGCGCGCGATAAAGATCGACTGGCGGCCCATGGTGGTGGTGTAGAAATCGTTGATATTCGGGATCTGGCTTTCATGCGCCAGGTACAGCCAGTTGCCTTCGAAGATGTGCTGCATCTCCAGGTCGAACAGGCGCGGGTCGGTGAACATCTCGCGCTTGCAGCGATAGATGCCGTGTTCTTTGTCGTCTTCCAGCAGGGAGTGAAGGTATTCGGGTCGCAGGGACATGGCCGCCGCCTCCATTGTTTTTATTCAGGCAGGGCCATGCTAGGACGGGGGGATGGGGCGGACTATCCGATGGGTGCAGACCTTTATCCGTTTAGTGCAACAGCAGATGCACACGCACACGTAAACGCACCCGTAGCAGCTGTCGAGCCTGCGAGGCTGCGTTCGAGTGCGTAGCGCTCGCAAAATGACTCGCCCGGTATTGCAGGCAGAGCGCGTTGTTCCTTGGCGAGTGCTTCGCACTCGAACGCAGCCTCGCAGGCTCGACAGCTGCTACAGGTGCTACAGGTGCTTTGCGATGTTTCAGTGCCGGCGCTTGAGGGTGTCCGACGGTAGTTCACCAAATTGCTTGCGATAGCTGTCGGAAAACCGCCCCAGATGCAGGAAGCCGTAATCCATCGCCACTTCCGTGACGTTGCGCACGTTGCAGGTCGGGTCGCTGAGGCAGGCGTTGATGCGTTCCAGGCGTTTCTGGCGGATGTAGTTTTTCGGCGTGGCCCCGGCGTTGCGTTCGAACAGGCCATACAGCGAACGCACGCTCATCCGCGCCTGACGCGCCAGTGCTTCGCTGTCGATGTCTTGCTTGAGGTTGCGCGCGATGTAGTCGGCAATCCGATCGAAGGTGGCCGACGGCGAACCAAGGCTGACCCGGCTCACATTGGTTTTCATCAGGCTGAGCATCTTGCTGACGATGATCTGCGCGTAGTGCTCCTGCACTTTCAGAATCTGCTCGGTGGCCTCGGCCTCCTGGCAAATCATCGCCAGCAGGTTGACGAAGCCTTCCAGTTGATCGAGCTGATAACGGTTCTCGAGGAATCGCACGCCCTGCCCCGGATAGCCCCAGCGCTGCTCATCGCACACCGACTCCAGCAAGCGGGTCGGGACTTTGAGGATGAATTTTTCGCAATCGTCGGAATAGGTCAGGTCCACCGGATCATCGGGGTTGATCAGCAATAACTCGCCGGGTTCGAAGTAATGTTCCTGGCCATGCCCGCGCCACAGGCAGTGGCCGCGCAGCAGCACTTGCAGATGATAAATGCTGTCGAGCGCACCGGACGTGACCCGCACGCTGGCACCGTAGCTGATGCGGCACAGGTCCAGGCTGGCGAATTTTCGGTGGTCGAGGCTGGCCAACGGCTGGCCGGCACGGAGCATGAGGAGGCAATGATTACCGACGTGCTGATTGACGTAACCCGACACCGCGTATGGGTCGGCGTGGTCGAATACTCTGCTGCGCTGACTCAACAGTTGCGCGTGCATCATCGGGTCACTCTCGTTGTTATTGATGTGAGCGTATTTGTGTGGGAGCGGGCTTGCTCGCGAAAGCGGAGTATCAGTCAACGGTGATGTTGAAGCTGATTCCGCCTTCGCGAGCAAGCCCGCTCACACAGGGGACATGTCAGTCTTCCAGGGCGCGCACCCGCTCATGGCGTTGCTGTTCCTCGGGCTGGGCGGACGATTGTAAGGTGAAGTCGAAGTCGATTTCGGCAAACCGACCGCTGACACCGTGGGCCGCAGCGCGTTGCGGATCGTCGCTGAAAGTGATGTGGGCGATCAGCTCATCGCGGGTGGCATAGGCGAAATCGTCGTGCAGGTATTTGTCGCCGTCAAGGTTGATCTGGGTGGTCAGGTGACGATGATCCGGCGCCGAGATAAAGAAGTGGATATGCGCCGGCCGCTGCCCGTGACGACCCAGTTGATCGAGCAATCGCTGGGTCGGACCATCCGGCGGGCAGCCGTAGCCCGACGGCACAATGCTACGGAAACGATAACGGCCCTCAGCATCGGTAACGATGCGCCGACGCAGATTGAATTCGGATTGCGTGGCATCGAAGTACGAATAGGTGCCACCGGTATTGGCGTGCCAGACATCCACCACGGCCCCGACCAGCGGTTCGCCAGCGGTATTCAACACCCGGCCTTGCATGAACAGGGTCACGCCCGGATCGACGCCGTCATCGAGTCGAGTCTCACCTTCAGACAGCGGCGCACCGGCCACATACAGCGGCCCTTCAATGGTGCGTGGCGTGCCGCCAGACTTGCCGGCCTGCTCGTCTTCGGCGTCCATCAACAGGTCGAGGTAATGTTCCAGACCGAGCCCGGCCACCAACAAACCGGCCTCCTGACGCGCACCCAGCACGTTGAGGTAATTCACGGCTTTCCAGAATTCTTCCGGGGTCACGGCGAGGTCTTCGATGATGTTCACCGAATCCCGCAGGATCCGGTAAACCAGCGACTTGACCCTTGGATCACCGGCCTCGTTGAGCAGACCGCTGGCCTCTTCGAGAAACTTCTGGGCGCTGGCAGTGTGGGAAATCTTGACGTTCATGGTGGTTCCTCATCTTGTAGTTATTAGCGTAGCGAACTGAACGGGCCGGGTTCAGCGGTCATCCTCGCGAATCGAAGACGGATGCCGGCACAGCGCATCGATCTCGATGGCCATGTACGGAAACAGCGGCAATTGCATCAGCAGGTCATGCAGCTCCTGAACGCTGTCGACATCGAACACGCTGTAATTGGCGTAGTGCCCGGCGATGCGCCACAGGTGGCGCCATTTGCCCTGCTCTTGCAGGCGCTGGGCCAGGGCTTTCTCGTCGGCCTTGAGCCGGGTGGCGAGTTCGGGGTTCATGTCGAGCGGCAGGTTCACGGTCATTTTTACGTGGAACAACATGATGCTCTCCTCAGGCTTGATAAACGGCAGTGGAAGACTTGTCGCGGCGGAAAAACGCCAGGCGTTCCGCATCCAGGCTGAGGCCCAGGCCCGGCGTGTTCGGTACGTGCAGTTCAAAATCGCGATAGATCAGCGGCTCGCTGAGAATGTCTTCGGTCAGCAGCAGCGGGCCGAACAGCTCAGTGTCCCAGGCCAGTTTGTTCAGGGTGATAAACGCGTGGGCCGAGGCCAGCGTGCCGATTCCGCCTTCGAGCATGGTGCCGCCGTACAGGCCGATGCCGGCCGCTTCGGCAATCGCGGCAGTTCTGAGCACCGCGCGCGGGCCGCCATTCTTGGCGATCTTCAGGGCGAACACTGAGGCAGCACCTTCGCGAGCGAGGTTGAAGGCATCTTCGACACATTCGATGGACTCGTCGGCCATGATCGGCGCCGGGCTGATCGCGTTCAAACGTGCCATGCCGGCGCGGTTGTTGCGCGAGATCGGCTGTTCGATCAGATCGATGCCGTTGGTGCCGAGGATCCGGCAGGCGCGCAGTGCCACCGCTTCGTCCCAGGCCTGATTGACATCGACCCGCACACTGGCGCGGTCACCCAGGGCTTTCTTGATCGCGATGACGTGGGCAAGGTCGCGGTTGACCTCACCAGCACCGATTTTCAGCTTGAAGATTCGGTGGCGGCGCAGGTCGAGCATTTTCTCCGCTTCGGCGATGTCCTGCGCGGTGTCACCGCTGGCCAGGGTCCAGGCTACCGGCAGTGCATCACGAACCCGACCGCCCAACAGCTCGCTGACCGCCAGGCCAAGGCGTTTGCCTTGGGCGTCGAGCAACGCGGTTTCGATACCGGACTTGGCGAACGTATTGCCACGAATGCTGCGTTCCAGGCGCAACATCGCCGCGTTGATGTTGCCGCTGTCCTCGCCAATCAGTAGCGGCGCGAAGTGTTGGTCGATGTTGGTCTTGATGCTATCGGGGCTTTCATTGCCATAGGCCAGGCCACCGATGGTGGTGGATTCGCCGATGCCTTCGATGCCGTCGGCGCAGCGCACACGGATGATCACCAGGGTCTGGTTCTGCATGGTGTGCATCGCCAGTTTGTGCGGGCGGATGGTCGGCAGATCAACGATGATCGTCTCGATCGATTGAATGGCTGTTGCACGCATGTCGATACCCGTCAGGTTCTTAAAGTTCTGAATCGGATTCTCATACGGCTTTTCCGCGGCGGCCAATATAGAATTGGTCTGGCTTGATACCTTAAAGGTATCCAACCTGTCAGTGCCCGGAGGCTCCATGGAACTGCGTCACCTGCGTTATTTTCAGGTGTTGGCCCAAACCCTCAACTTCACCCGCGCTGCCGAGCTGTTGCACATTGCCCAGCCGCCATTGAGTCGCCAGATCCAGCAACTGGAGGAAGAACTCGGGGTGCTGTTGCTGGAGCGTGGGCGGCCGCTGAAACTGACCGACGCCGGACGGTTTTTCCATGAGCATTCGAGCGCGTTGCTGGAGCAACTGACCAAGGTCTGCGACAACACGCGGCGGATCGGCCTCGGTGAAAAGACCTGGCTGGGCATCGGTTTTGCGCCGTCGACACTGTACGGCGTGCTGCCGGAACTGATTCGGCGATTGCGTAACCCCGAGGGTATGGAACTGGAGCTGGGGCTCTCGGAAATGACCACCCTGCAACAGGTCCAGGCGCTCAAGGCCGGGCGCATTGATGTGGGTTTCGGCCGGATCCGCATCGACGACCCGGCGATCATCCAGACCGTGCTCACCGAGGATCGCCTGGTCGCCGCCCTGCCCGCCGGTCACCCGCTGTTGGCCGGCCCGATCAGCCTGCGCGAACTGGCGAAAGAGCCCTTCGTGCTCTACCCCGGCAACCCGCGTCCGAGTTACGCGGACCATGTGATCGCCCTGTTCGAATCCTATGGCGTGAGCATTCACGTGGCGCAATGGACCAACGAACTGCAAACCGCGATTGGCCTGGTCGGCGCCGGCATCGGCGTCACCTTGGTCCCCGCCTCGGTGCAACTGCTGCACCGCGACGACATCGGCTTCACCCCGCTGCTGGAAGACAACGCCACCTCACCAATCATCCTCAGCCGACGGGTGGGCGATGTATCACCGGGATTGAGCCATTGTTTGCAAATGATTGATGAGCTGGTGCCGCACACCTAAACCTGAACCCAAACCCAAACCCAAACCCAAACCCAACGTAGGAGCTGTCGAGTGAAACGAGGCTGCGATCTTTTGATTTTGTTTTTAAAAGACGGATCAAAAGATCGCAGCCTCGTTTCACTCGACAGCTCCTACGGTGACCGCGTACCGCGTACGGCATCAGATTGGAGGGTGTGGCGCACTTGAAATATCTCGAAAACGCTTGGACCAACGCCAGAAATTGCATCGACTAACGTTCAGTTGCAAACACATCTCAAGGAGGGCAAAGGAATGCCTGTCGCTGCAAATGGATGTCACCTGCGCAAGGCGCGTGTTTCTGAATCGGGTCGTATCTACCTGCTGACCGCTGTTACTGAGCAACGTCAACCCGTGTTCGCCGATTGGCAGTCAGGGCGCAGGCTGGTCGATCAACTGCGCCTTGCTGATCAAACCTCGAGGGTCACGTCGATGGCCTGGGTCGTGATGCCGGATCATCTGCATTGGTTAGTGGAGTTGCATCACGGCACGTTGGCCGAACTGATGTGCCGGATCAAGTCCAGAAGCAGTCTCTCAATCAATCTTGTGCGCGGCGGCCAAGGCCGAATATGGCAACCGGGGTATTACGACCGAGCGTTACGCCGTGATGAAGATATCAAGGATGCGGCACGGTACATCGTCCTGAATCCTTTGCGTGCGGGGTTGGTTACGCGAGTGGGTGATTACCCTTTGTGGGATGCCATTTGGATATGAAACAGCGAAATCAATGGATCTCAGCCTTCGGCAGCTCCTACGGCGTTTCTCGATGTTGTGAGCGGTCATCGTAGGAGCTGTCGAGTGAAACGAGGCTGCGATCTTTTGATCTGTCTTTTAAAAACAAGATCAAAAAATCGCAGCCTTCGGCAGCCCCTACGTGGCCGGTGGTGCTTTTAGCCAGCAAACGCCCGGCGCCCCGCGCGCATTTCGGTGCGCAGTTCGCCGATCAGGTTGGAGATGTCGCGAACCGTGGTCAGTTGCGCCGGTGAAACGCCTGTGAGCAACAGGTCGATGCGCCCGGTCGCCGGTTCGAAGACCTTGATCCGTAGCGTGCCGTCCGGATTAACCGAACAGTCGCACGACAGCGGTTGAAAACCGGACGTCACGATGCGGCAAAGCTCTGGAATCGAAACCATAACGGGGCCTCCGTGGCGAGTGATCGACTGAGATCCCGATCAGCATAGATTCGCTTTTGCGACCCTGCACCACCAACGCCAAAATTATTAATTTCTGACTCAGGCGCACCCTCAATGGCTATCGCCGTCCCACAGCCAGTTCCAGATGCCCGGCAATTGCACCGGTTCCGCACTTTCGGTGACGGTGCGAGCCATGGCCGCTTTCAACAGTTGCCCTTGGTCGTCATAGAACGGCTTCGGCGCGGTGTTCACCCCGGTGGCCTTGGCGCTGTCGAGCAGGATTTGCAGGTATTCGCGGGTATGCCGGGCCGTGTAGCGGTTGAGGTCGTGGAAGGTCACGACCACCGGAATCACCCCGTCCACCGTCGGCAGCTCACCCTGGGCGATACGCTCACGAATTTCCGATAACTGGCGCAGCATGTTCGCCCGGCGCCGGGGGCTGGAGTTGAAGCCCCAGATCTTGCCGTCATTCGCGCTCACGTCGGTCAACAACACGTGCATGCCGTGGCGTTGATAGGCGGCGAAAGTGCGCGAGTCGTAATTCCAGAACGGCGGACGCACCAGGCTCGGTGGCGCGCCGGTGATCGCGGCGATGGCGGCGCTGCCGTTGCTCAGGGATTGTTCCAGGTCTTCAGGGTTCAGCGAGCGATGATTGGTATGAAAATGCGTGGCCGTGTGAAAGCCGAGGATCTGCCCTTTGGCATGCTCGCGCTGCATGACTCGCCGGCCGATATCGCTGTTGCCGGCCCGGGGCGCACCGGTCTGGACGAAAAATACCGCTTTGATATTCGGTTGCAGCGGGTTTTGCGCGAGGCCATCGAGCACGGTGTCGGTCGGGTTCCAGAAGCTTGAGGCGCTGGGGCCGTCATCGAAAGTCAGCAGGAAACGGATCGGCGCCTGGGTTTGCAGACGTTGTTGTGTCTGCGGCGTCAGTTTGATGGGCGACGCGATGCAGCCCGTCAATCCGATAGCCAGGACGAGCGCCGAAAGAACCTTGAACAATTGCGTCATGTTTTGCCTTGGGCCAGACCGTTGCGGTCGTCACGTTAATGGCAAAAACCCCTCGCCCGGTGATCCTCCAATGGGCCCGCCGGTGCCGGCGAGCTCAGGTTGGAACAGGGTACACAGTTTTGGTTCAAGTGCCGCTATGTCAGGTGTTTCAAAGCTCCAGATCGAGCAACGCGGCCCCCAGCGCCTTGCCGTGTGCATCGAGGGCCAGGGAGCGGGTGACGCCACCGCGCAAGATGCCGGGCAACACGAAATTCAGCGCGTAAACGTTGGGCAATTCGTAGCGGCGCACCGGCGGCCCTTGCGGGTCCAGCAATTCGGCAAAATGCGCGGTCACCCGTTCAACCGTCAGCCACTCTCTCAGACGCGGGAAGTCTTCCGCCCGCAAAGCAATCACCGAAATGTTCGAAGTATCGCCCTTGTCCCCGGTTCGGGAATGCGCCAGTTCACGCAGTTTCATGCCAAGTCCTCCGAGTGAATCTGCAACGTGACGGCATCCCGCGGCAATAACAGCGAAGCCACCGCCACCACCTGGCGCACCGACTTGCTCGCCCCGCCACCGCCATAAGGGCCGTTGGTGTACAACGTTTCCACTTCATTGCCGATTCGCACCGCCTCGGTGCGATCCGCACAACGGGCCGCCACGCGCAGGCGCACTTCCCAGGGTTCGCTTTCCGCCCGAGCCCCCAGTTCAGTGCCGTGCAAGGCGTCGACGCCGATCAACTCGGCGCGGATCTCTTCAAACACCACGCCCGTCAACTTCAAGCGTTCCAGCACCACTTCTCGCGCCAGTCGCCCCCGCGCCAGAGCGCCGGGGCCGCCATAGGACATCTGCCCCTCGCCAATCCAGCCATCGAGATAGCCCACCGAAACCTTTAGCGACTGCGGTCGCGCCCGCCCATCAGCGCCTGACGCCAGCACCCGGTCCGGCCCTTGTACGCTGAAGGACACGCCGGAAAAATCGGCGCTGACATCCGGCGTGAGGTAAGCCGCCGGATCATGCACTTCGTAGATCATCTGCTCGGTGCAAGTCGCGGTATCGATGCGCCCGCCGGAACCGGCGACCTTGCTGATCACTGCCCTGCCAGTGGCATCCACTTCAGCCAGAGGAAACCCAAGGCGCGCCAGATCCGGCACATCCTTGAACCCCGGATCGGCAAAATAGCCGCCGCTGATCTGCCCGGCGCACTCGAGCAAATGCCCGACCAAGGTGCCGCGACCCAGCAGCGCCCAATCGTCCGCCGCCCAGCCGAATTCGAACATCTGCGGCGCTAAAAACAGCGAAGGGTCGGCCACGCGACCGGTGATCACCACGTCGGCATCGGCGCGCAACGCCTCGATAATGCCGTCCACGCCCAAATAGGCATTGGCCGAAATCAGGCGATCGCCCAGGGACGCCAGAGTCTTGCCGTTATCCAGCATCTGCGACGGATCGCCCAGCAAGGTCGCCAGTACATCGTCACCGGTCAGCGCGACCACTTTCAGCCCCGACAATCCTAGTTCCCCGGCAATGCGCCGCACTTCTTGCGCCGCCGCCAGCGGGTTGGCCGCGCCCATGTTGGTGATCACCCGCAAGCGCCGGCGCTGCCCCTCGGCACCGCGCCCGACAAAGGGCAGCACCCGGCGCATGCGCTCACCCAGCAGCGGGTCAAAGCCTGCTTGCGGATCGAGCAACCGCGCCTGCTGTGCCAGGGCAATGGTGCGCTCGGCCAGGCATTCAAACACCAGGTAATCCAGATCGCCGTGCTCGGCCAGTTCGATCGCCGGTTCAATGCGGTCGCCGGAGTAACCGGCACCGGAGCCGATGCGTAAGGTTTTCATCAGAACACTCCAAAGAGCAGCGCGGTCAGGGTCATCAGCACCGAGGCCGCGAACAGAAACGGGATGGTGAAGCGCTGGTGATCCGCCAGCTCGATCTTGCACAGCCCAACCAAGAGGAAAGTCGCCGGGGTCAACGGGCTGACCGGGAACCCGGTGGTGTGCACACCGAGCAGCGAGGCCTGGGCCACTTGCAGCGGATCGACACCGAGGGCGCGGCCGACTTCGGCCACCACCGGCATGATGCCGAAGTAGAAGGAATCCGGATCGAACAGCAGGCTCAGGGGCATCGAGATAAAGCCCACCACCATCGGTATCAATTTGCCGTGCCCGGCAGGAATCTGCGCCACCGCGACCTCGGCCATGGCTTTGAGCATGCCGCTGCCCTGCATGATCCCGGTGAATACTCCGGCGGCCAGAAGAATGCTCGCCATCGTCAGTGCGGTTTTCGCATGCGCATCGATGCGTGCTCGTTGTGCATCGACGTTCGGGTAGTTGATGCACAAGGCGAGCACCGTGCCGAGCATGAACATCACCACCGGGTCGACAACCCCGGCAATCATCACGCCCATCACCACCACCGTCAGCATCAGGTTGAGCCAGAACAAGCGCGGCTTGCGCAGGGCGACTTCGGCCTCGGTCAGCACCCGTTGCGGCATCACGTCCACCACTGCGCCAGCGCCCAGGCCCAGGCGTTTTTCTTCGCGACGACCGAGGAACCAGGCGCAAGTGAAGACGAAGATCAGGCCGACAATCTGCACCGGAATCAACGGCTGAAACAGATCCGCCACCGGCACATGCAATGCCGCCGAGGAACGCAGCACCGGACCGGTCCAGGGCAGAAAATTGACCCCGGCTGCCATCGCGGTAACGCAAGCCAGAATTCGCTTGTCCATGCCGAGCCGCGTGTACAGCGGCAGCATCGCCGGGATGGTCACCAGAAAGGTCACCGCCCCCGAACCGTCCAGATGCACCAGCAGCGCCAGCAGCGCAGTGCCCATGACGATGCGGGTCGGTCGAGTGCCGACGCGTTTAAGGATGCGGTCAATGATCGGGTCGAGCATTCCGGCGTCGGTCATCACGCCGAAGAACAGGATCGCGAACACAAACATGCCGACCACCGGGGCGACGTTTTTGATCCCGGTAATGATGAAGGCGCTGGTTTGCAGGCCGAAACCGCCGAGCAGCGCGGCAATGATCGGCAACGCGATCAGCGCAACCAGCGGCGACAGGCGTTTGCTCATCACCGCGACGAGCAAACAGAGAATGGTGATGACACCGAGTGTGGCAAGCATGGGCAGGTCCTGTTCGGCATTTCTGCTCGCGGCGGCGATGAAATGCGCTGTTGTTGTTTTCACCGAGTATTGGAATTGCAGGTAATCTTTGTAAATTGAAATGTTCGGCTGCCTGCATTCGGAAAAACAAAATGAAGAACTCGATCCAGCACATCCGCGCCTTCCTCATCGTGGCGCAAACCGGCAGTTTTTCGAGGGCGGCGGTGGCGCTCAATCTTTCGCCGTCGGCCCTGACCGTGCAGATTCAACAACTGGAAGACTGGCTCGGCGTCGCCCTGCTTGAACGCAGCCCGCGACATGTGGCGCTGACGAGTGCCGGGCAAAGTGCGCTGTTGCCCATGGAGAAGTTGCTGCTGGATCTGGATAACATCGTCAGCGCCTCCCGGGATCTGGCGTCGTTGCGCCGGGGGGTGGTCACCATCGCAGCCCTGCCATCGCTGTGCGCCGCCGCCCTACCCCCGTTTTTGAAGCAATTTCGCGAACAGTTTCCGGGGGTCGAAGTGCGGTTGCGCGACGTCGTAGCGCAACGCATCGACACGCTGGTGCGCGATGGCGAGGTGGACTTCGGGCTGGGCGTGCGGGCGCGGATGAGCCATGGGCTAGAGTTTCAGACGGTACTGGAAGATCGGCTGTGCCTGTTCATCCCGGCTGATCACCCATTGGCCGGACGGCGCTCGGTCAAACTGAACGAACTGACGGATCAACCGATCATCCTGACCGGGCGCGACAGCAGCGTGCGGGAGTTGGTGGAGCAACTGTTCGCCGACACACAGTTGCCGTTGTCGCCGGGGCTGGAAGCCAATTACATGTCGACGGTGCTGGCACTGGTGCGCCAGGGTTTGGGCGTGAGCCTGCTGCCCGAGTCAGCCGATGACGGCCGGGATGATCTGGTCAAAGTGCCGGTGGATCATCCCGGCGTCACCCGCCAGATTGGCCTGATCACCCGCACGGGTCAGGCCATGGCGCCGGCAGCGCAGCGCTTTATCGAGATGCTGCAGGGTGACGGTTTACTCGGCGAAGGACTTCTGGAATGAGTTGTCGATGATCGGCGCCGTCGCGAACGCTGCCGGCAGTGCCTTGACCTTGAATAGGAAGTCCGCCGTGCTCTGCAAATCCGCCGCCGCTTGCTGATCCACCGGCCCAACAGTCATGTGGGCCTGACGCAACCAATGGCGCGAAACGTCCTGATCGAGGTTGGCCTTCTTCGCCCACAGATCGGCGTATTCGTCGGTGTGGTTATCGACCCAGGCCCGAGCCTTTTTCAGGCGCCCGAGGAAGTCGGCGATGGCTTCGCGCTTGCTGTCGATCGACGGTGTCGAGGCAGCAATCGCGCTGAGGCCGGGCATCAGGCTCTTGGCGGTGAGAATCGGCCGGGCGCCGGAGAACAGAATCTGTTGCGAGATGTACGGTTCCCACACCGGGAACGCGTCGATGCTGCCTTGGGGCAAGGCTGCTGCTGCGTCAATCGGCATCAGTTTGATGAAGTCCACGTAGTCTTCCGGCAGGTCGGCTTTCTCCAGCGCGCGCAAGGTCAGTTGCTGGCTCCAGGCACCGGGCCAATACGCGACTTTCTTGCCCTTGAGGTCGGCGATGGTCTTGACCGGAGAATCCTTGGGCACCAGCAAAGCGATGGTGTCCGGGTTCTGCCGCGACACGCCTATCAGCTTCACCGGCGCCTGTTTCGCGGCGAGGAACAGAAAGCCTGAATCGCCGAGAAAGCCCAAGTCCAGTGCGCCAGTGTTCAGCGCTTCCGCCAATGGCGCGGCGGCCTGAAAGTGTTTCCAGTCGACGGTGTACGGCGCCCCTTCCAACACACCCGAAGCCTCCACCGAGGCACGAACGTTGTAGTAGTTCTGGTCGCCGACGTGCAGGACGACGGGGTCATTTGCGTAGGCAAAGGGTGCGGCAAATAGCGCGCTGATCAGCAAGCTGCGTAGGAATCGGGACGGGTTCATCGGAGGCTCCGGGGGTGTTATTCCGATAGACCATAACGCTCTTATCGCAAGCTTTTTAAATTCGATTTATGCATAAGCTCATGACTGCCAAGCAACAGTGTTGGCCCAGCAACAGCGCCGCAACAGACTGTTGCGCTTGAGACATTGCGTTGCCGACTTAACCCCCGCCAGTGCCCCGAAAACCGGTGAAACCGGGGACATGGCACAGAGCCTGCAATATTCCTTTTATGCAGGATGCATCTGTTAGCACCAATCATCAGGACATAAGAATCCCGTTGCCTTGCCGGAGTTTCACCCCCATGAATCGCCTCTTCCGTTTTGCCAAAGCCAGGCACCTGATCAGCGCCGTCGCCATCGCCCTGAGCCTGCAACCGTTGGCCCAGGCCGCCGAAACCACCCCGGCCGAAGTGCATCTGGATTACGCCTATTACTCGCCCGTCAGCCTGGTGCTCAAGCACTTTGGTTTCCTGGAAAAAGCCCTGCCCCAAACCAAGGTCGGCTGGGTGTTGAGCCAGGGCAGTAACCGTTCCCTGGAATACCTGAACAGCGGCGGCGTCGATTTCGCTTCTTCCGCCAGCCTCGCGGCAGTGTTGAGCCGGGCGAATGGCAGCCCGATCAAGTCGGTGTACGTTTACAGCCGCGCCGAATGGACCGCGCTGGTGGTACGCAAGGATTCGCCCTACAAGACTGTCGCCGATCTGAAAGGCAAGAAAATCGCCGCCACCAAAGGCACCGACCCGTACCTGTTTACCTTGCGCAGCCTGCAACAGGCCGGCCTGAACAAGGACGACGTGGAACTGGTGCACTTGCAACACCCGGACGGTCGCACCGCGTTGGAAAAAGGTGATGTCGACGCCTGGGCCGGGCTCGACCCGCACATGGCCGCGAGCCAGGTTCAGGCCGGTTCTCGCTTGCTGTATCGCAACACCAATTTCAACAGCTACGGCGTGGTCAGCGTCACCGACAGCTACGCCAAGGAACAACCGAAAACCATCGAAACCGTGCTCATCGCCTATGAACAGGCGCGGGAATGGGCAGTGAAAAATCCGGAAGAACTGGCGAAGTTGCTCGCCAGCGAATCGGGTTTGCCGCTGGAAGTGGCCAAGCTGCAACTGTCGCGTACTGACCTGAGCAGCCCGCAATTGACGGCCAAGGATGTAGTCGCTTCCAAGGCTGCGGCGCCGATTCTGGTGTCCGAGGAGTTGGTTCGTAAAGGGGTTAACGTCGACCAAGTCATCGATCAGTTGATTGATACGGGCTTCAAAGAAACCGTGGCCCGTCAATAAAGCAAAAGATCGCCGCCCGTCCTTTTGTAGGAGCGAGGCTTGCCCGCGAAGGGGCCTTTGAAGGCGCCAAAAGCTTCGCGGGCAAGCCTCGCTCCTACAGGGGGGCTGCGATTTTTCGGAGAAACCGATGACCAGCAAAAACAAAACCCTCCCCGCCCCTCTGACATTGCCCACACCCCGCCGCCTCAGCCACGCCTGGCAACTGCGCCTCAAAGGCCTGGCCCTGCCGGTGCTGATCATCCTCATCCTGGAATTTGTCGTACGCATCGGCTGGCTGCCGTCCTACCAGATGCCCGCGCCCAGCGAAGTGGCGATGACCCTCGGCGATCTGGCCGAAGGCGCGTTGTGGAAACACATCAGCGCCAGTCTGTTGCGGGTGTTGCTGGGCTTCGCCATCGGCGCGAGCCTGGCCTTGGTGTTTGCCGCGTGGGTCGGTTTGAGCCGCGAAGCCGAAGCCTATCTGGAACCGACCTTCGCCGGCCTGCGTTCAATTCCGAGCCTGGCCTGGGTGCCGTTGTTGCTGCTGTGGCTGGGCATCGACGAAACCTCGAAAATCGTCCTGATCGCCATCGGCGCGTTCTTCCCGGTGTACCTCAACGGCGTCGCGGCGATCCGCGACATCGACCGCAAACTGGTGGAAGTCGGGCAGATGTACGGTTTCAGTCGCGCCCGGCTGGTGCGGCGGATTTTGCTGCCCGCCGCCCTGCCCGGCCTGTTCACCGGGTTGCGCAGCGGCATGAGCCTGGCCTGGATGTTTCTGGTGGCTGCCGAACTGATCGCCGCCACCAAAGGCCTCGGCTATCTGCTGAGCGACGGTCGCGAAACTTCACGCCCGGACATCGTCCTCGCGGCGATTATCGTGCTGGCGGTGCTGGGCAAACTTAGCGACGGCATTCTCGCCAGCCTGGAAAAACGCTTCCTGGCCTGGCGCGACACCTTCAACGGCCAAAGCGCAGAGGATTGAGGCATGACCGAACACCTGCTGGACATCCGCGTGGAGCGCAAAACCTTCGCCGCCACCACCGTGCTCAACAATATCCACCTGCAACTCAAACCTCGGGAAACCGTGAGCCTGCTTGGCCCCAGCGGTTGCGGCAAAAGCACCTTGCTGCGAATCGTCGCCGGTCTGGAAAAGGACTTTCAGGGCGAACTGAAAAACAATGCCGGTGAGGTGGCATTCGTGTTTCAGGAACCGCGCTTGATGCCGTGGCTGACGGTGGAGCAAAACATCGGTTTCAGCGCCGACAACCACTACGACAGAGCCTGGGTCGCGCAGTTGATCGAAGAAGTCGGCCTCGGCGGTTTTGCCCAGGCCTTGCCCAAAGCCTTGTCCGGCGGCATGGCACAACGGGTGGCCATCGCTCGCGGCCTGTATTCGCGCCCGCAGGTGCTGTTGCTCGACGAACCCTTCAGCGCCGTGGATGCTTTCACCCGAATGAAACTCCAGGACCTGCTGTTGCAACTGGCCGAGCGCCACGCGATTGCCCTGCTGCTGGTGACCCACGATGTCGATGAAGCGCTGTACCTGAGCAACCGAGTGCTGGTGATGGACCATCGGCCGAGCCGCATTCGTCAGGAACTGGCGGTAGAACTCGCCCATCCGCGAGATCGCCGCGATCCGTCGCTGGCGCGGCTCAAGGCGTTGTCGTTGACCGAGTTGCAACTGGCGCACGTCATCTAAGCTGAAATCTCCAATGGGAGATTTCGCTGATGTGCGGACGCCTGTCGCAGTACCGGGGCATTCACGATTTCGTGGCAGTGTTAAGCATCCCCGACGCGTTGATCAGCCACGTCGGCGATCAACCGCTGGCCCGCTACAACGCCGCGCCCACCACGCAATTGGCGCTGTTCCATCAGGAAAGCGACGGCCTGCACGCTGACAATGTGCGCTGGGGCTGGCGGCCGCACTGGGCGAAGGATCGCGCAGCGCCGATCAACGCCCGCGTTGAGAAAGTCGCCCACGGGCCATTCTTTCGGTCGATCTGGCCGCACCGCGCGATTTGCCCGATCGATAACTGGTTCGAATGGGTCGATGAAGGGGATTCCAAGCGCCAGCCCTGGCTGATCCGGCATCGTGACGGGACGCCGATTTTCTGTGCGGCGATTGGTCAGTTTCCTGCCGGCGATACTGATCCCGGAGCGGATGACGGCTTTGTGATCATCACCGCCGACAGCGCCGGCGGTCTGCTCGACATTCACGACCGGCGACCGGTGGTGTTGTCCGCCGAACTCGCGCGGGAATGGCTCGACCCGGCCACACCCAAAGAGCGCGCCGAAGACATGCTGCTGATGCAAGGGGAAACCAGCGAAAGGTTCCAGTGGTACCGGGTTGGCAAAGCGGTAGGCAATGTCCGAAACCAGGGCCCCGCCCTTATTGAGAAAATGCCCTTAAGTTAATCCCGCATTGGCAAAAGTACCCTTACAAAAAACTTGCCTATATAAACAGGACACTCAAACGTTACATACAGTGTTTCATGCGCGAGACACTTATATATATGCGGCTGTTTGACGCACAACCATTGGTCTGACATTTCAACCGTCATACATACATTTATCAGGACTACAGATAGCATGCGCGCCGCATTTCCATAAGCATGCCCAGTTGACCAAAGAGTCAACAACCCAAGGAAATCCCTACAACTTTTACACACCTTGCAGAGAAATAAGTTGCGCGACGATTTTGCACTCAAACAAGTCGGTGAGCCGGCGTGTGTCTATCTTTCGATGACAGAACACTTGCAACTCGACTGCTTTATCGGCAATTACATCAAGACTCGAAACCTGCGCACGGTCGCGGATATCGGCAGCCTTTTACGCTCCACGCTGCAAAGCTACCCGGGCAAGCCGCCGGTGATGGTCAATGAGCTCAACGCCTGGATCGACAAGACGCTCGGTTATCGGGCGGCCCACCCCGACTTTCCACAGTTGGAAGACGCTTGAAATAACGCTCCACGGGTCACGTCAGCGCAAGAACTGAACGAACCGGCCCTGTGAACACTCTGAATAATGAGGCCGGATTGGCCTCTTGTTTTTTCAGGCGACCCTATTTCTGCATGACACTGGTACCGCAGATCTCTCTGAATTCCCCGCTCAACGACTAAGCCGAAGTAATGGCTGGCTCCAAATGGAATTATATGAGCGAACTTGTCCCTTATGCCGTGTATTACCTGCTCGATGGTGTGCGACAACACTTTTTCAAATTGGCCGCGGGGTTTTCCGATGTGGAAGCCATCCAGTCGGCCTCAGCGCATGCCTATCCCGAATCCGGCCAAAAGATTGCGCCACACGCGAGTCTCGAAACCGCGCGCGACAAGGCTCAGCAATTGGGAATTACGCATATCCGGTGGAATGAGGCAATTTGATTCTGCCAAATACCTGTGTGGGAGCGGCGGTGCGACGATTCGACTTGCTCGCGAAGGCGTCCGTTCAGTCGATGTAGATGGTGACTGACACAACGCCTTCGCGAGCAAGCCCGCTCCCACATGGGTCTCATTGCTTTCAAAGAAATCAGGGTTTCAAGGGAAATTCTCTGTCACGGTCTGACAGTTCCTTGCCGTCATCCGGATGTTTCCAGTCCGGCGTCGAGCGCCTTTGCCGCTGGATCTCTTCTTCGCTCGGCTCGTCCGTGTCTTCATCCAGGTCCGGTTGCTTGGGTTCAGTTGCCATGTCCACCTCTCTTCCTGAAGGGATCAGATATCAACCTTAAGCGTAGAACATTTCCCCTCGCCCGGCTCAAAGCCACCAGCGCAGCAAAAAGAAGAAACCCATGCTCAACAACATGCTGAGCAGCGTATTGCGGGTGTAGAGCACCAGCCCCACGGCCACCAGCGAACTGATCAGGTACGGATTGTCCCACTGCAGGTTCAGCTGCTTGTCCGGCATAAACACGATCGGCCCGCAGATCGCCGTCAGCATGCCGGGCACGGCAAACCCAAGAAACTGCCGCGCATTGCTGCTCAGGCGCACCGGTAGTCGGGGTTCGAGGAACACGTAGCGGTTCAAGAACACCAACACGCCCATGCCGATAATCACTGCCCAAACAATCATGTGCGCTCCAGATACAGCTTGTTGCAGATAAACCCGGCGGTCATGCCCGCCAGTCCCGACAGCACCAGGGCCGAGCCCCATTGCCAATAGCTGAACAGCACCGAACAGAACAGCGACACCGCCACGCAGACCACCGTCGGCACATTGCGCACCACCGGGGTGATCAAGGCGATAAACGTGGCCGCGATGGAGAAGTCCAGGCCCAGGTGTTCAAGGCCCGGAATGCTGCTGCCCAACACGATGCCGGCCAGGGTGAACAGGTTCCAGGCAATGTAGAACGTCAGCCCCACGCCCAAGGCGTACCAGCGGTTGAACTGCTGTTTGTCATGCTGGCTGGTCAGGGCGAACAACTCATCGGTGAGCAAAAAGCCCAACCCCACCCGCCAGCGACCCGGCAACGGCGAAATCACCGAACGCATGCTCATCCCGTAGAGCAAATGCTGCGACGTCAGCAGCAACGTGGTCAGCAGAATCGAAAAGATCCCGGCCCCGCCCTTGAGCATGCCGATCGCCACCAGTTGCGCGGCGCCGGCAAACACGATGCTCGACAAGCCCTGGCCTTGCAGCGGCGTGAGGTTGGCCTCGATGGCCATTGAGCCGGCCAACAACCCCCATGGCGCGGTGGCCAGGGACAGCGGCATGATCGCCGCCGCACCACGCAGGAAGGCGCTGCGCGGCATGTGTGAATTCGACATAACGCTCTACAACCCGTGGAAAGACCACCGACTGTGCCAGCAGATGCCGGCGAAGGCTTGAACAATCTTGCGCACTTCGCGCAAACCTTTGTGGCGCTGCCTTTCATCGGCTGCCCGCTTGATTCGCGACGATAGTATCAACATGATGGCCATGCACTTTTCCATGAGGCCGGCCCTTTATGAGTTCCGTCGACACCGACAGCGCTGTCTACAAAACCCTGCTTGAGTCGACCAAGGCGATTCCGTGGCGGATCGACTGGCAAACCATGACGTTCAGCTACATCGGCCCGCAGATCGAAAGCTTGCTGGGCTGGCAGCAGGACAGTTGGGTCACGGTCAATGACTGGGTCGAGCGCATGCACCCGGACGACCGCGACTACGTGGTGGAATTCTGCGTGTCGCAGTCCCGCGCCGGTGTCGATCACGAGGCCGACTACCGTGCGCTGACCCGTGACGGTGACTACGTGTGGATTCGCGATGTGGTGCACGTGGTGCGCAAGGACGGCGAAGTCGAGGCGCTGGTGGGGTTCATGTTCGACATCAGCGAGCGCAAGAAAACCGAAGAGCACCTGATTCGCCTGCAGAAGCAACTCGAAGAATATTCGTTCCAGGACGGCCTGACCGGCATCGCCAACCGGCGCATGTTCGACACGGTGCTGGAACGCGAATGGAGCAACGCCCAGCGTACCGGACAGCCACTGTCGCTGCTGATTTTGGACATCGATTACTTCAAGCAATACAACGATCATTACGGCCACATCAAGGGTGACGAATGCCTGCGGCGCGTGGCGCAGACCTTGTCCCTGGCGGCCAATCGGCCACGGGATTTCATTGCCCGGATCGGCGGCGAAGAATTCGTCTGGCTGCTGCCGGAAACCGATGCCGAGTCGGCCCGGCTGGTGGCGCGCAAATGCCTGCACTTGATTCGCCAGCAGCATATCGCACATGTGTTTTCGCCGATTTCGCCACTGGTGACCCTGAGTCTGGGCGTCGGCACCACCGTTGCCGGCCAGGACGCCAGTGCCGTGGACTTCGTCGAACAGGTCGACAAGTTGCTGTATCGGGCCAAGCACAACGGGCGGATGCGTGCGGAATTCACTGATTTCCGTGATTGAAAACGAGGCATGGAGCGCAGTCCGCTGCCCGCGTAACATGGTGCCATTCAATCGAAGAGTCAGGGAATCGACATGCTTTACCGAATCGCCGCCGACGGGCTAGTGCTGTTCCACCTGTTGTTCATTCTGTTCGTGCTGTTCGGCGGACTGCTGGTGCTCAAATGGCACCACCTGATCTGGTGGCACCTGCCCGCTGCAGCGTGGGGCGTGATCGTCGAAGTCTTTCACCTGACCTGCCCGCTGACCTATTGGGAAAACCTGATGCGCGAAGCGGCCGGGCAGACCGTGTATGGCGGCGGTTTCATCGAGCATTACGTGTTGCCGATCATCTACCCGGCCGGGCTGACACCGACGATTCAACTGGGGCTGGGCAGCGTGGTGCTGGCGGTCAACCTGGTGGTGTATGTGCGGTTGATCCGGTTGTGGAAGTTGCGTCGGGCTGCATAAGGCACGCGGACACAAAACCTGTGGCTAATCCATTCATTGTGGCGAGGGGGCTCGCCCCCGTTGGGCTGCGAAGCGGCCCCCAAAACCAGAGCATGCGTAATGCCAGGCACACTGAGCTGGCCGGATTACGACTGCTTCGCAGCCGAACGGGGGCAAGCCCCCTCGCCACGGTCAGCTCTTTCACCACAAGTCCAGTGTCACACCGATCTGTCGAGGACCTTGAACATGCTGTCGATTGAAGACCTGGCCTTGCTTGAGGCCATCCGCGCAACCGGCAGCCTGTCCCGCGCCGCCGCCCATTTGGGCAAGGCGCCCTCCACCATCTCCTACGCAGCCCGCCAACTGGAAGAACGCTTCGACGCCCTGCTGTTCGACCGCCGCCGCTACCGTTTGCAGCTCACGGCGGCCGGCGAATTGCTGGTGAACGAAGCGGCGCGGCTGATGCAGGACGTTTCCCGGCTGACCCAACGCGTCCAGCAAGTGGCCAACGGCTGGGAGAGCCGGTTGTGGATCGTCACTGATGAATTGCTCGAATTCGACACCCTGATCCCGGTGATTCACGAGTTCGACGCGCTGGAATCCGGCGTGCCGTTGCGCATTACCCAGGAAGTGCTCAAAGGGGTCTGGGAAGCCCTGCGTGAAGGTCGCGCGGACCTGATCATTGGCGCTACCAACGAACCGCCGGCCATCCCGTCATTGCGCTGGATGCAACTGGGGGAAATGGAGTGGGTGTTCGCCGTCTCGCCCAAACACCCGCTGGCCAAGGCCAAAGAACCGATCACCCGGGCCATGGTCACCCAACACCGGGCGATTGTCGTGGCCGACTCATCCCGGGCTACCGAAGGCAGCACCTACGGCGTTTCCGGCGGGCAACCGGTCCTCGCCGTGCCGACCATGCGCGCCAAAATCCTCGCCCAGTGCAATGGCCTGGGCGTCGGCTGGTTGCCGCGACACCGGGTCGGTACTCTGCTGAACAACGGCACGCTGGTTGAAAAACAGATGGCCGACCCGCGCGAGCCAAACATCCTCTACGCCGGTTGGCGCGGCGACCATGACGGTCGCGCCCTGGTCTGGTGGCTGGAACAGCTCAAGCAACCCTGGCTCGCCACCAAACTGGTCCAGGGCAGTGACCGCTTTGTCTGAACTCAGTTAGCGATGACGCTCATGTTCCGACCGCTGGCCTTCGCCACGTACAACGCTTTGTCCGCCGCGCTGACCAGATCGTCGGCCCCGGCTTGCGAGGCAGGGTCGTAGGCGCAGACACCCAGGCTGACCGTCACCACGCCTTCAATACCGTCCGTATGCTCCATACCCGCCAACTGCACCGCGCGGCGGATTTTTTCCGCCACCAGAAAGGCCCCGACATAGTCGGTGCCGGGCAGTACTACCGCAAATTCCTCACCACCGTAACGGACGGCCAGGTCACCGGGACGATTGATGTTTTGCGTGATGATCTCGCTGATTTTGCGCAGACACACATCACCGGCCACATGCCCGTAGTGATCGTTGAACAACTTGAAGTGATCGACATCAAGCATCAGCATCGCCAGGCTGGTCTGGCTGCGTCGGGCACGCCCCATCTCCGCCACCATGAACAGATCGAACTGACGCCGGTTGGCCAGCCCGGTCAGCGCATCTTCCAGGGCCAGCAGTTCCAGGCTGCGATTGACCTCGATCAGCTTTTCCTGGGCGTCGAGCAATACACTTTGAATGTGATTCTGCTGCTTCATGACCCGGATCAGCCGATAGCCGAGCGTGCCCAGGAACGCCAGCAGCAAGGCGACGATGGCGGCACTGTTCAGGGACTCCTGGCGCCAGCCGGTCAGCACTTCTTCCTTGTTGAGGGCCGCAAACACAATCAGCGGGTAGCCCTCGACCCGGCGAAACCCCACGACCCGCTCAACACCATCCAGGTACGACTTGACCATTGCCGTGCCGGAATTGCCCAAGGGCAGCAATTGGGTGAACAGCGGCCCCTTCGCCACGCTGGTGCCCACTTCGGCGTCTTTGAACGGCCGGCGCACGACGATGGTGGCGTTGTCGGCGATCAGGTTGATGACGCCGTTCTGGCCCATGTCGATGCTGTTGTACAAATCGAGGAAATGGTTGAGGTAAAGCGTTGCCAGCGCCACACCGGCGAAGCTGCCGTCGGGATGATTGATCCTTCTCGACACGGTCATGATCCATTCACCGGTCGAACGACTCTTGATCGACGGGCCGATATGCGGGCCACGGTCGGAGTGATCGCGGTGGAAGATAAAGTATTCACGGTCGGAGTTATTGGCGTCCGGCACATTGGCGCCATTGGAGTTGGCCAGCCAGCGACCGTCTTCACCGAAAATGAACAAGCCATGGAGTTGCGGCAATTCGCTACGTTGGGCCCCGAGCAATCGCTGCAGGCGCGGCATCTGCGCTTGCCCCATGCCCTCGTTTTCGAGGCGGTCCACCAGGGAAAAGAGCAGCGTATCGGATTGTTTGATCGAGGCTTGCGCCTGGGACGCCAGGGTCTGCGCCAGGTTGGACATCGCCACTTCCTTGTCATGCAAGTGGTAATGCCGCGAGTTCCAGGCTTCCCAGATCGCAATGGCCGCCATGGACAGGCACACCGCAACCAGCAACACCACGGCGTAACGAACCTTGAGCTTCGCCTGGACCTGCTCGGCCAGCAACGACTGCGTGGGTTGCAGGGCTTCGATACGGACTTTTACGGACGGCTGTCCCATGATGTTCCTTGCATCCTGTTCAATTCGCGACGCGTCCTGATTGCTGACGACACTATAGCCATTACCGTGCGGTCTGCTTCACCGCTTCAAGCCACGCCGGGTTCAATCGGGTCTGTTCGGTATCGATCCCCAACGCTTCCATCCGCGCCTTGTGCTGATCCATTTCGCGGATCAACTGGCTGTGATCGCTGGAGTTGCCGTCCAGTTCATGCATCTGGTGCAACCCCAGGTGATAGAAACGCAGCAGCTTCATGGCGTCCGGATCATCCTTCGCCACCGCCGCGGTCACCTGATGCATGACGTTGGTGACGCTCATCAGGCTGCGTTTGAGGCGCCAGCCGTAGACCGCCGGGGCCATCCATTGCTGGTTCCAGAACCGGCCACGCATCAGCGCCGCCATCAGCAACACCGCGACAAACACGCCACCGACGTTGAACCGCAGGTTGTCGCCGCCCGGTTCGCCGAACAACGCCACGGCCGTCGTCGAGAGCACCATGGCCAGCGCCAGGAAAATCAGGGCGATGATCACCGTACTGCGCCGGGTCTGGCTTCGGAAAACTTCGGCATTCATTGGCTGGATTTCGAACATCTTGGCGGGGTTCCCTGCATCAATGGTAAAAGGCTGTGTGAGCAAAAAGAGTGCGCGCATTATCGCCTCTGTGGGGGATTTAGCTATGCTGGGGCTCCTTTTCATCTTTTCATCGTCAAAGGAGAACGTGGCGAGACAGCGTACTTCGTGCCATCTTCTTTCATGGATACATTTTATTCGGATGCCAATCGCTCCTCCTCTATGACTGGCATCGTTTTAAGGATCATTGAATGTCCCAACGCCAAGTAATCAACGCCTCTGTCAGCCCTAAAGGCAGCCTGGAAACCCTGTCCCAGCGTGAAGTCCAGCAACTGAGCGAAGCCGGTTCCGGCAGCACCTACACCCTCTTCCGCCAGTGCGCCCTGGCCATCCTCAACACCGGCGCCCACGTTGATAACGCCAAGACCATTCTCGAAGCCTACAAGGACTTCGAAATCCGCATTCACCAGCAGGATCGCGGCGTACGCCTGGAACTGCTGAACGCTCCGGCCGACGCCTTCGTCGATGGCGAAATGATCGCCAGCACCCGGGAAATGCTGTTCAGCGCCCTGCGCGACATCGTCTACACCGAAAACGAGCTCGACGCCCAGCGCATCGACCTCAGCACCTCGCAAGGCATCAGCGACTACGTTTTCCACCTGCTGCGCAACGCCCGCACCCTGCGCCCAGGCGTCGAGCCGAAGATCGTGGTGTGCTGGGGCGGCCACTCGATCAATACCGAAGAATACAAATACACCAAGAAAGTCGGCCACGAACTGGGCCTGCGCAGCCTCGACATCTGCACCGGGTGCGGTCCCGGCGTGATGAAAGGCCCGATGAAAGGCGCGACCATCGCCCACGCCAAGCAACGCATCCACGGCGGCCGTTACCTGGGTCTGACCGAGCCGGGCATCATCGCCGCCGAAGCGCCGAACCCGATCGTCAACGAACTGGTGATTCTGCCGGACATCGAAAAACGCCTGGAAGCCTTCGTCCGCGTCGGCCACGGCATCATCATCTTCCCGGGCGGTGCCGGCACGGCAGAAGAATTCCTGTACCTGCTGGGCATCCTGATGCACCCGGATAACGCGGGCCTGCCCTTCCCGGTCGTGCTGACCGGGCCGAAACACGCGGCGCCGTATCTGGAGCAACTGGACGCATTTGTCGGCGCCACCCTGGGTGACGCGGCGAAGCAGCACTACACGATCATCATCGACGACCCGGCGGAAGTGGCGCGGCATATGACTGCGGGGCTCAAAGAGGTCAAACAGTTCCGCCGCGAGCGCAACGACGCGTTCCATTTCAACTGGCTGCTGAAGATCGACGAAGGCTTCCAGCGCCCGTTCGACCCGACCCACGAAAACATGGCCAGCCTGCAACTGAGCCGCAAGCTTCCGCCCCACGAACTGGCCGCCAACCTGCGTCGGGCGTTCTCCGGCATCGTCGCCGGCAACGTCAAGGACAAAGGCATCCGCCTGATCGAAGAACACGGCCCGTACCAGATCCGTGGCGACGCGGCGGTGATGCAACCGCTGGATCAGTTGCTCAAGGCGTTTGTAGCCCAGCACCGGATGAAACTGCCGGGTGGCGCGGCGTATGTGCCGTGTTATCAAGTGGTTGCATAGTAAAGCTCACGCAAATTTTGATCGTCCCCCTGTGGGAGTGGGCTTGCTCGCGAAGGGGGCGTCACATTCAACATGGATGTCGCCTGACACACCGCTTTCGCGAGCAAGCCCACTCCCACATTTGGTTCGGTGCCTGGTTCGTTATCCTCTGAGCGCCGCAGCCTGAATATCCCGCGCCTCCAGCACCGCACTCGCAGCCCCATGCCGGGCAACCCCCAACATCGCCTGCCCCACCGAAACGGTGGTCAGCACCTGGCGCGGAAACAGCCGGCGCAGGAGCGGCATTAACGGCGCCATCACGATGTAGGTCCAGCGATACACCGAAGTCTTGGACACCGCGCCATTCAACGGCTGGATCATCCCCGGTCGAAACAGGTAAACCGCCTTGAACGGCAAGCGCAGCAACGCATTCTCGGTCCGCCCCTTGACCCGCGCCCACATGCTTTTGCCCTTTTCGCTGCTATCGGTGCCGGCGCCCGAGACATACACAAAAGTCATGTTCGGGTTGAGTCGCGCGAGCACCTCCGCCACCGCTAAGGTCAAGTCATAGGTGAGGCTCGAATACTGCGCTTCATCCATGCCCGACGACGAAACACCCAGGCAGAAAAAGCAGGCGTCGAAGCCTTGCAGTTGCGCTTCGACTGCTCCAAGACGGGTCAAGTCCGGCACCACCAGCAATTGCAACTTGGGGTTCGTCGCCTCGACCGCTGTTCGGCCGACGACAACCACCTGCTCGACATCGGTCGCGAGCAGGCTTTCGCGCAGTACGCCGTGGCCGACCATACCGGTGGCGCCGAAGATCAGTGCTTTCATGAACGGCGAATCCTGATTAAGTAGAAAAATCAAATACCTGTGGGAGCGAGCTTGCTCGCGATAGGGCCATAACATCCAACATAAAGTTGGCTGTCAGACCGCTATCGCGAGCAAGCTCGCTCCCACAGTGGTTTGGTGTCTATCAGAGATGATCAGCGTCAATCACTGCTTTGGCAAACGCCTGCGGATCTTCCTGCGGCAGGTTGTGGCCGATGCCGCCATTGATCAGCCGATACTCATACTTGCCGGTAAAGCGCTTGGCGTAGTCTTCGGCCGCCGGGTGCGGCGCGCCATTGGCGTCACCTTCCATCGTGATGGTTGGCACGGTGATGTTCGGGGCCTTGGCCAGCCGTTGTTCCAGCGCTTCATATTGCGGTTCGCCCTGGACGATACCCAGGCGCCAGCGGTAGTTGAACACCGTGATCGCGACGTGATCCGGGTTGTCCAGCGCCGCAGCACTGCGGTCGAAGGTGGCGTCGTCGAAGGTCCATTTCGGCGATGCGGTTTGCCAGATCAGCTTGGCGAAGTCATGGCGATTTTTTTCGTAACCGGCCTCGCCACGGTCTGTCGCAAAGTAGAACTGGTACCACCATTGCAGTTCAGCCTTGGGTGGCAACGGATTCTTGCCTGCGGCCTGGTTACCAATCAGGTAACCGCTCACGGCCACCAGCGCTTCTACCCGCTCCGGCCACAGCGCCGCCACGATGTCCGCCGAACGTGCGCCCCAATCGTAGCCGCCGAGCACGGCTTTCTTGATCTTCAGGGCATCCATGAAATCGATGACATCACTGGCCAGCGCGGCGGGCTGGCCGTTGCGCGGGGTTTTGTCAGACAGGAAATGCGTATCGCCATAGCCACGCGCATAAGGGATCAGCACCCGATATCCCTTGGCCGCCAGCAACGGCGCCACTTCGCTGTAGCTGTGAATGTCATAGGGCCAGCCATGCAGCAGAATCACCACCGGCCCATCCGCCGGGCCGACCTCGGCGTACGCCACATTCAGCAACCCGGCGTTGACGTGCTTCAGGGCACCGAACGGGTCAGCCTTGAGGGTGCTCGCGCTGGCTGCCACAGGCGTCGTGGCTTTGACATCGGCATGCGCTGCAAACGCAACAACGTTCAGGACCGCGAAGAAGCTGGCTGCAGCAAGTTTGTTCCAGTTCATGGTGATTTCCTCAGGGGTGCGATGATCAGTGGTTGCCAGGCAAGTCGGCTTGCCTCAATGGATCCATTCAATCGTCCCGAGGTATCTGCCATGTGTCGTAAAACCACTGCTAATAAGGCATAACGTGTCCAACAGCGCCTTTGATACAGTGCGATACAAACAGGTGTGGGACCTGGCTGTGTACTAATAACAAGAGGGCTGAGCGATGGATCATGTGGACCATATTCTGATTGTCGACGACGATCGCGAGATCCGCGAGTTGGTCGGCAATTACCTGAAGAAAAACGGTTTGCGTACCACCGTGGTCGCCGATGGCCGGCAGATGCGCAGCTTCCTGGAAGCGAATCAGGTGGACCTGATCGTGCTCGACATCATGATGCCCGGCGACGACGGCTTGCTGCTGTGTCGGGAATTGCGCGCGGGCAAGCACAAAGCCACGCCGATCCTGATGCTGACTGCGCGCAACGATGAAACCGATCGCATTCTCGGCCTGGAAATGGGCGCCGACGATTACCTGACCAAACCCTTCGCCGCCCGCGAGCTGCTGGCGCGGATCAACGCCGTGCTGCGTCGTACGCGCATGCTGCCACCGAACCTTCTGATCACTGAAAGCGGTCGGCTGCTGGGTTTTGGCCGCTGGCGCCTGGATACCACCGCCCGCCACCTGCTCGACGAAGACGACACCATGGTCGCCCTCAGCGGCGCCGAGTATCGCCTGCTGCGGGTATTCCTCGACCACCCGCAACGGGTGCTCAGCCGTGACCAGTTACTTAATTTGACCCAGGGTCGCGACGCCGACCTGTTCGACCGTTCCATCGATTTGCTGGTGAGCCGGTTGCGCCAACGTCTGATGGATGACTCCCGGGAATCGACCTACATCAAGACCGTGCGCAATGAAGGCTACGTGTTCTCGTACCCGGTGGAGATGCTGGGCGCGCCGTCATGAGGGGGATTTGTATCGCTCTGTATAAAACCCCGCGCTAGATACGCAACACGCGACTTCGCGACGCTCCCGCACACATCACCGATACACCCGAGCGTTTAACTGTGAACACCAGACAGCACCGACCTAACCGGTGCTGCTGACTCACTCAATCATTAAGCGCACGGAGAATCACCATGTTCAACTTCTCGAAAGTTTCGTCCCTGGCACTCGGTCTGGCACTGATTGGCGGCCTCGGCCTGTCGAACCTGGCCTCGGCCAACACTGCGAGCGCTGCCGCTCACAGCCCGGTACAGCAACTGCTGGTGGAGGGTGGTTCGGATCGGCTGCAACAGAATCGCGTCGCGGAATATGGCTCTGAAAACCTGCAAAAGAATCGCGTCGCCGAAGGTGGTTCGGATCGCCTGATCCAGAATCGTGTGGCCGAAGGCGGCGCCGATCGCCTGCAAGAACTGCGCGAACGTGTTGCGCTGTTCAGCCCAGATAACGCCGTGAACGCCGGAGTAGTGGTTGCAGAAAACCGCCCTGAGTTCGGCTCGAAATATCAGCGCTACTGATCGCGATCCAGACCACAACCGAAATCCCCTGTGGGAGCGAGCCTGCTCGCGAAGTCAGCCTGACAGACAACTTTGATGTTGGATGTACAGGCCTCTTCGCGAGCAAGCCCGCTCCCACAATGGTTTTGGGCCAGACACAGAAAATGCGATCAACCCTAATCCCCTGTGGGAGCGAGCTTGCTCGCGATAGCGGCCAGCCAGTCAATTGAGAGGTTGAATGTGCCGGCCTCTTCGCGAGCAAGCCCGCTCCCACAATGGTTTTGGGCCAGACACAGAAAATGCGATCAACCCTAATCCCCTGTGGGAGCGAGCTTGCTCGCGATAGCGGCCAGCCAGTCAATTGAGAGGTTGAATGTGCCGGCCTCTTCGCGAGCAAGCCCGCTCCCACAATGGTTTTGGGCCAGACACAGAAAATGCGATCAACCCTAATCCCCTGTGGGAGAGAGCTTGCTCGCGATAGCGGCCAGCCAGTCAATTGAGAGGTTGAATGTGCCGGCCGCATCGCGAGCAAGCTCGCTCCCACATTGGTTTTGTGCCGGGCACAGAAAATGCGACTAACGCCTATCAACTGTGGGAGCGGGCTTGCTCGCGAAAGCGGTGTAACAGGCGATATCTTTGTTGAATGTCCGGCAGTCTTCGCGAGCAAGCCCGCTCCCACAGGGTTCGTGCGCGACACCTGGCCATGGATCAACGCTCTCGATATCAACTATGCGTCAGGGTGTTTTCTCATCTCCGCGCTCCAGCACTAGAGTGGCCACATCTTCTTCCCACACTCTGGAGCAACATCATGAAAAGCATCATCGGTCTTACCTTCGCCCTTACCGTCCTTGGCGCTACCTCGGCCATGGCCGCAACACAATCCATCGCTGCGGTGAAAGTCGGCCAGCCAGCGACCCAGAACGTCAACAGCGTCAGCATCGACACCGAACGCAAAGGCAGCGTCAACCTGCAGCAGAACGCTGAACAAGCCAAACTCTACGTGGCTGAAAACCGCCCTGAGTTCGGTTCGAAATATCAGCGTATCGATTCGTAAGTTTGCGCCGCTTTAAACAAGAAACCCCGGGTAGATCCGCTCTACCCGGGGTTTCTCCGTTTTAACAGCCACCGATATCCGTGGTAGCAGCTGCCGAGCTGCGCGAGGCTGCGTTCGGCGGCGCAGCCGTCGTAAACCCGCTATGCACGGTCATCCTGGAACAACGCAGTTGCTGATTTCACGACGGCTTCGCCGCCGAACGCAGCCTCGCAGGCTCGGCAGCTGCTACGGCTAAGCGTGTTGCCAAGGCCTTGGCCTGGCTCGCCACGTCCGTCACTGCCGTGCTTTCCCACCACATGCCGCGCAATGGCGGGCCCATGGCGAATAAGCGTTGGGCAACCTGCCCTCCGACGTCCAGCACCGCGCCATCTACCGCCGCCGCAATCCCCAGCGCCAATGGCCCCGGTTTGATCAATCCGCGCGCCAGCAACTGCTGTGGCAGCGGTCGGGCGACTCGCCGCCAGTCGTATTCGATCCCGCTGGAGTTGATCAACGCCGCACCGCTGACAATCAGCGTATCCGCCTCGCCACGACGCCGGATACGAATGCTCACTTCACCGTTCACGGAGGGTACCAGGCCTTTGAACGACGCCGCCTGAATCCGCAACCGCCCTTCCCCGTGCAACCGCGCCACCAACTCCGCACTTAACGGCGGCGAACGGTGGTGATGACTCTCCCACCACGGCCGTACATGCCGCACAAATTGTCGGCGCTGCACGTCCGTCGCCTGATTCCACAACCGGCCAATATGCGCCCGCACCGTGTCGAGCGGCGATTGCCAATCGATGCCTTGGGCGATAGCGTCCCGGCAATGTCGACGCAGTTCGCGCAGCAACTGCCGTGGCGTGCGAATGCTGTGATCCTCGGCCAGAAAGTCCACCCAGGCCGGCGGCTGGCGCCGGACATGCGGCAGTAACCCGTGCCGGGAAAACACCTCGATCGGCCCCCGATGCCCGGCCTGTTCCAGCGACACCACGGCATCGACCATGGTCAGGCCCGAGCCGATGATCAACACGGTGGATTGCGGATCGAGTTGCCGCATCGCCGCGACATCCCACGGATCCAGCGCCGCCGCATTCAACCCACTGGATTCGGTCTGCGGCGTGCGCGCGGCGGGGAACATCCCGGTGGCCAGCACCGCAAAAGCACCCTGTAACTGCTGCCCGTCACTCAAACTTAATCGCACGCAATCATCGAGGGTTTGCAGATCAACCACCTCGGCCCGTACATGCTCGACAGTGGAACCGTTCAACGCACCCACGGCTTGCGCCTCAGCCAAACGTTGCTGCACGTACAGCCCGAAAATCCCCCTCGGCGGGAACAATTCGCTGACCGGCACATGCTGCTCGTCAGACTCCGGCCAGCCACCCGCCGCGATGTATTCAGTCAACCATTGCGTCAGGTCATCGGCATTGTCCGGATCAACGCTCATCCGCGCCGCATTGCCGTTCAGCGTATGGCCCAACTCGACCGCGCTGTACGCCTCGCCCCGGCCGAGTTCGGCGCGGGGTTCGATCACCAGCAGCGAACGCTGGCCGGGCAAACGCAACAATTGCGCCGCCAGCATCGCGCCGCTGAGGCCGCCGCCGATGATCAGGATGTCTGCATGGCGGATGGCGTCGGTCGCCTGTCCGCTGGAGGTTTGGTTCATGGCGTTCTCACGGTCAGTGTTTGCCTAGGTAAAAGTCGTGCAAATCGCCTCGGGCCAGCAGTTCTTCGGCTGTTCCGGACAACACCACGCGCCCGGTGTCGAGCACATAGGCCTGGGACGCGTACTTGAGCGCCACATTAATGTTTTGCTCGGCAATCAGAAAGCTCACCTGCTCGTCGCGATTGAGCTGGGCGACGATCTCGAAAATCTCCTGGACGATAATAGGCGCCAAACCCATGGACGGTTCATCAAGCAGTACCAAAGTAGGACGTGTCATCAACGCCCGGCCGATGGCGACCATCTGCTGCTCGCCACCGGACGTCAGCCCGGCCTGGGTCTTGCGCTTGGTTTTCAGGCGGGGGAACCAGGCGTAGATCCGCTCCAGATCACGGGCCAGCTCCTGGCGACTCAAGCCCCGGACAAACCCGCCGCTGCGCAGGTTGTCCTCCACCGTCAGTTGCCCGAATACGTGCCGGCCCTCCAGCACATGCACCATGCCCTGACGCACCCGCACGCTCGGATCGACGCCGGCCGTATCACGCCCGAGAAACTCGATGCTGCCGCGACTGACCTCCGCGCGCTCGGCCCGCACCAGCCCGGAAATCGCCTTGAGCGTGGTGCTTTTACCCGCGCCGTTGGCCCCCAGCAACGCAACGATGCCGCCCCTGGGCACCGTCAGCGACACCCCGGCCACGGCCAGGATCGCGCCGTCGTAGACCACTTCGATGTCCTTGACCTGCAACAACTGCTGCGCGGCGTTATCCGTGGCGGCGTGGCTCATGGCTTATTCATCCCCGGTGCAGGTGCGCGGCGTCAGGCCTTTTTCCTTGGCGAACGCCGCGGATTTCTCATCGATCAACGGCCGCAGCAAGGCGCGATCCGCCGGAATCCAGTCGCTGATCAGCGTCCAATTCGCGCCGTCCCATTGCTGCACCCGCGCCGAACCACCGCCCTCGTGATCCTTGCAGGACAGCTTGAGGTTCTGCATCAACCCGAAGTAGCCCATGTCCTTGAGCCGCGCGTCGTCAATGTTCAAATGCTCCAGGCCCCAACGCCCTTCTTCGCCATTCAGCGGACGTTTGCCGAATTTGCCCTGGGCAGTGCGAATCGCTTCGACCATCACGGCGGCGTTCACCAACCCGGAGTTGTAGTAGACGCTGCCGAAATTCTTCAGGTCCTTGAGGTCGCTTTTGCCCTTGTCGAGGATGTATTGCTTGAGGCGTTTGTGGATCTCGAAATCGGTGCCGGCCGGGTATGGCGTCAGCGCCAGATAGCCTTTGGCGGCGGCGCCTGCGGGCAAAACGTCTTCGCTGGAACTGGCCCAGATGTCGCCGACGATATGGTCCACCGGGAAGCCGAAACGCGCAGCGGTCTTGACCGCCACCGGGGTCGACACGCCCCAGGTGCGCAGGAATACCCAGTCCGGGTTGAGCTGGCGAATCTGCCGCCATTGCGACGATTGTTCGTTGCCAGGATCGGCCACCGGAATCTGGATGTTTTCGAAGCCGTACTTCTCCGCCAACAGCTTCAACGGGCCAAGGGTTTCGCGGCCGTACGCCGAGTCGTGGTAGACCGTGGCGATCTTCTTGCCCTTGAGTTTGTCGAAGCCGCCCTCGCGCTGGGCGATGTAATTGATCAGGCTCGACGCCTCGCTGTAGAAGGTCAGCATCACCGGGAAGTTGTACGGGAACACCGTGCCGTCGGTGGCTTCGGTGCGGCCGTAGCCGAGGGTGATCAGTGGGATTTTGTCGACTTCGGCGCGCTCGCTCAGCGCATAGGCCGCCGGGGCACCGTTGGGGGAATAGATCGCCACCGGCGCGCCGTCCAGGCCTTTCTTGAAGCGCTCATAGCACTCGATGCCCTTCTCCGCCGTCCACTCGGTCTCGCATTCCTGCCAGACCAGTTTCACCCCATTGATCCCGCCCTCCACCTCGTTGATGTAGTTCAGGTAATCGAGCATCCCGGCCCACACTTGCACGCCGCTGGAGGCATAGGCGCCAACGCGGTAGGTGGCCAACGGGAAGAATTGCTGGTCCGCCGAAGCCTGGACCACAGGCACCGCAGTGCCGAAAACCGCCAGCGTCAGCGCGGCGCCAAGCAAGGAACGTTTCAAGGATGCACGCATGTTGTCTCTCTAATAGGTCAGGAATTCAGAAGCGCAGCGGCCAGTGACTCAGCCGTTCACGAAGGTTGCCCAGCAGGCGAATCAGCCCTTCCGGTTCCTTGATCAGGAACAGGATGATCAACACACCGAAGATGATTTTTTGCAGGTTCTGCAATTGCCCCGCGTCCACCGCGCCGCCGAACAAGGCTTGTCCGGCGTGGCTGAGCAGGATCGGCAGCAGGCTGATAAACGCCGCGCCGACGAAGTTGCCGGCGATGCTGCCCATGCCGCCGATAATGATGATGAACAGGATCTGGAACGATCGATTGATATCGAAGCTGCTGGCGCTGGCGGTGCCCAGGTAGGCGAAGGCCCACAGCGCCCCGGCGATGCCGAGGTAGAACGAGCTGACGGCGAAGGCCAAGTGTTTGTAGCGCACCACGGGGATGCCGATCACGGCGGCGGCAGTGTCCATGTCGCGGATCGCCATCCAGTTGCGGCCGATCTGGCTTTTCACCAGATTCACCGCGACCCAGGTCAACAACAGCACCGTGGTCAGGGTCAGCAAATAACGCCCGACCGGTGTGTTCAGGTCATGGCCGAACAGCGCCAGTTTCGGCGCGGAAATGGTCCCGGACGAGCCGTAGTTGTAGAACCAAGGGAATTTGACAAACAGCCATTCGAGGAAGAATTGTGCGGCCAGCGTGGTGACCATCAGGTAGAAACCCTTGATCCGCGAACTGGGCAGGCCGAACACAAAACCGACCACGGCGCTGATCAATCCGCCGCCGAGCAGCGCCACCGGCAAGCCCAGTTCGGGCAAGCGCAGCAAAAATCCATACGTGGCAAACGCGCCGACCGCCATGAATCCCGCCGCGCCAACCGATGTTTGGCCGGTGTAGCCGGTGAGCAGATTCAGGCCGAGCCCGGCCAGCGACAGCACCAAAAACGGGATCAGAATCGCGTTCAGCCAATAGTCATTGCCGGTCAGCGGCACGATGACGAAGGCGATCAACAACAAGCCGAGCAGGCCAAACGGCACACGACGCTGGATCAACACCGACGGCGCGGTTTCGCGGGTGAGGGAAATCGACATGGGTTCAGACTCGCTCGATGGCGCGCTCGCCGAACAGGCCGGCGGGACGGATATACAGGAAGGCCAAAGCCAGGACATACGCGAACCACGGCGTGATGCCGCCGCCGATCAGCGGGCCGATGTAGACCTCGGCGAGCTTCTCCGCCGCACCGACAATCAGCCCGCCGACAATCGCCCCGCCAATCGAAGTGAAGCCGCCGATGATCAACACCGGCAAGGCCTTGAGCACCACCAGCGACAGGGAAAACTGCACCCCTTGGCGCGCCCCCCAGAGTAATCCGGCAACCAGCCCGACAATCCCGGCCACCGCCCAGACGATCTGCCAGATACGGTTGAGGTTGATGCCGATCGACAACGCGGCGGTGGTGTCATCCGCCACGGCGCGCAAGGACACGCCGATTCGGGTCTTGTTGAACAACAGCGCCAGCACCGTCACCAGCACAATGGCGGCTGCGGCGGCGATCAGGTCGAACTGGCTGACCATCATCCCGCCGATGAAAATCGGCACGTCATCGATACCCAGATCCAGCGCCCGCACCTGCGAGCCCATCAGCCCTTGGGCCAGGCCTTCGATGATGAACGACAGCCCGAGCGTCGCCATGAACAGAGTGATCTGCGAACGATTGACCAACGGCCGCAGCACCAGCCGTTCGATCAACAGTGCGCCGATGATCATCACCACCACCGTCAGCAATAACGCCAACGCAAACGGCACGCCTTGATCGTGCAGGCTGACGAAGGTCAGCGCGGCAAACAGCAGCATCGAGCCCTGGGCGAAATTGAACACGCCGCTGGCCTTGTAGATCAGCACGAAGCCGATGGCGACCAAGGAATACATGGTGCCGGCGAGCAAGCCGCCGAGCAGGGTTTCGAAGAAGAAGGTCATCAGTGCACCACTCCCAGATACGCTGCGATCACTTCCGGATCGGCCTGCACTTCGGCGGGCGTGCCGTCGCCGACTTTACGTCCGTAATCCAGCACCACGACGTGGTCGGACAGGCCCATGACCACGCTCATGTCGTGTTCGATCAGCACCACGGTGGTGCCGAGGTCGCGGTTGATGTCCGCGATGAATCGCGCCATTTCCTGTTTCTCTTCGGCGTTCATCCCGGCCATTGGCTCATCGAGCAACAACAGGCGCGGGCCGGCGATCAAGGCGCGGCCCAGCTCTACACGTTTTTGCAGGCCGTAGGACAGATTGCCCACCGGCACGTCGCGGTGGGCTTGCAGTTCGAGGAACTCGAGAATGCCCTGGGCCTGGTGGCGAAAGTCCGCAGCTTCTCGCCGGGCGCGCGGCAGGTTGAGGGCTTGTTCGATAAAGCTGCTGCGCAAGTGCCGGGACAGGCCGGTGAGGATGTTGTCAATCACGCTCATTTTCTTGAACAGCGCGTTGTTCTGGAACGTGCGACCAATGCCCCGGCGCGCGGCGCTCAGCGGGTCAATGCGTTTGAATGGCTGCTGCTCGAAGACAATCGAGCCGGCATCGAAGCGGTAAACGCCGTTCAGCACGTTGAGCAGCGAACTCTTGCCCGCGCCGTTGGGGCCGATCAGCGCGCAGATCTCGCCCCGGCGCACGTCGAAGGACAAGTCGTTGATCGCTTTCACGCCTTTGAACGACAGGGAAATGCCGCTGACTTGCAGGATGGAATCGGTCGAGCTCATGCGATGTCCCGTTTGAATTCGGCCAGCCAGGTTGGCGCGGGTTGAACGCCTGGCGTGCAGGTGGCTTGCCAGATGAAATGCAGGTTGTGAAAGCCCAGCAGTCGACGAACGCGATTCTTGATCAGGCGTTGCAGGGGTTTTTCCGGGTGGGCGATGGCCCAGTCGCACAGGCGTCGGCGCCAGGTGCCTTGGGGGGCGAGACGGCTGTCGATTTCGTCGGCCAGGCGTTGCAGGCGTTCGGCGGACAGCAGCAGCCCGGACGGCGCGACTTCTCGCCGATCACGGCTGGCGCTGCCGGGGCTTTCCGGGAAGGCCAGGGATTGGCCGCTGGCCAGCCATTGCTCCAGCAGAACGCTGAGGCCGTCCTGCCATTGCGTGCCCTCTTCGCTCCAGAGTTGCGCACCGTGGGCACCGAGGCGTTGGCGTTGCGGCGGTTCTACAGGGCCGAGCAGTTCGTTGAAGTCCAGCAGCGATTGGCCGTGGTTGAGCCACAGTTGCCGGGTTTGCCGGCCCTGGATAAAGGCGTGGGTCGGACGGCTGCGCCACAGTGCGTTGTGCAGAGCCTCGGCATCGAGGGTGTCGGGCAAGGTCAGCACTTCGCCGCCGACATGCCGTGCGGCCAGGGCCAGCAGCAACAGATTCGGTTCGAAGGCACCGCTCAGGGCCAGCCGCGAGTCTTCGGTAAAACCTTGCTGGCGCAAGCCATCGGCCAGACGCTCGACATCGCGCAAGGCATCGATCCAGCGCCAGACAAACCACTGGCCGTGGCGCTTGTGGCGCAACGCCGTTTGCAATGGACTGACCTGCCCCCAATGGCGCAACTGCTCCAAAGCCTGGGGCGCCTTGACCTGCCATTGGGCAGTGTCCGCGCTGGGCGGCCGCTTGAGTTCATGCACGCTCATGGATTGACCTCTATGTCATGGGCAAAAGCGTGCGGTGGTCCGCTGGGCTGAAATCTGTAAAACGACCACGATCCAATTGTGGGAGCGAGCCTGCTCGCGAAAGCGGTCTGTCTGGCGACACTGGTGTTGAATGTGCCGGCCTCTTCGCGGGCAAGCCTCGCTCCTACAGGGGATCTTTGTCGGGCCGGGATTTTGTGTACGACCACGATTCAATTGTGGGAGCGGGCTTGCTCGCGAAGAGGGCGTGTCAGTCGCCATCATCGTTGTCTGACACACAGCATTCGCGAGCAAGCCCGCTCCCACAGGGGATCTTTGTCAGGCCGGGATTTTGTGTACGACCCGGTCACCTGTAGGAGCGAGGCTTGCCCGCGAAGGCGTCTACGCCGACACCACTTTCTTCTCCTGCTGCCGCAACCCCGCCAAATCCCGATACCCAGCCCCCGGATGGATTTCGGGCAACCTCGGCCCTTCCCCGAACAACTTCTCGCGCAGGGTCCCTGGCGCATATTCGGTCTTGTACACGCCACGCTTTTGCAACTCCGGCACCAGCAATTCCACGGCGTCGATAAAGGTTTCGTGGGTCAGCGCATACGCCAGGTTAAAACCGTCCACATCCGTCTCTTCAACCCATTCCTGCAACAAATCAGCGACAGTTTCCGGGCTGCCGACAAACAGCGGTCCAAACCCGCCAATGCCCACCCAATCCGCCAATTCATTCGGGGTCCAGACCTTGTTCGGGTCTGCCGTGGAGAACGCTTCCACTGCCGATTGAATCGCATTGGTGTGCACATGCTTGAGCGGTTCGTCCGGTTTGAACTGGCTGAAATCAATCCCGGTCCAGCCCGAAATCAGCGCCATGGCGCCCTCATAACTGACCCAGGTTTTGTATTCCTCAAACTTGGCTTTTGCCTTGGCATCGGTCTCGCCAAGGATCACCGTTTGCAGGTTGAAGATCAGAATCTTCTTCGGATCGCGCCCCGCTTCAGCCGCACGCCGGCGGATATCCGCAACGGTCTTTTTCAGCAGCACTTTCGATGGCGCCGCCACAAACACGCACTCGGCATGTTCAGCCGCGAACTGCTTGCCGCGGCTCGACGCGCCTGCCTGATACAACACAGGTGTACGTTGCGGCGAAGGCTCGCAGAGGTGAATGCCCGGCACCTGGAAGTGTTTGCCGACGTGCTGGATCTCATGGATTTTGCTCGGGTCGCTGAAGATCCGCCGTTCGCGATCGCGCAGGATCGCGCCTTCTTCCCAACTGCCTTCCCACAGCTTGTAGCAAACCTCCAGGTACTCTTCGGCGAAGTCGTAGCGGGCGTCGTGCTCGGTCTGGTTTTTCTGGCCGAGGTTCTTCGCGCCGCTCTCCAGATACGAGGTCACGATGTTCCAGCCGGCGCGGCCCTTGGTCAGGTGATCAAGGGTCGACAGGCGCCGGGCGAATGGATACGGGTGTTCGAAGGACAGCGACGCAGTGAGGCCGAAACCCAAGTGCTCGGTGACCAGCGCCATCGGCGGGATCAGTTGCAGCGGATCGTTGACCGGCACTTGCGCCGCCTGGCGGATCGCCGCGTCACCGTTGCCGTTGTAGACGTCGTAGATACCCAGCACGTCGGCAATGAACAAGCCGTCGAACTTGCCGCGTTCAAGGATTTTCGCCAGATCGGTCCAGTATTCGAGGTCCTTGTACTGCCAGGAACGATCCCGCGGATGCGCCCACAACCCCGGCGACTGATGGCCGACGCAGTTCATGTCGAAAGCATTAAGACGAATTTCACGGGCCATCAAACGGCGCTCCTGAAGCTAGGGGGATGGATGCCGTTGAGGCGGAAGTTGCCGATAAGGTGAAGTTTCCAGCGCAGCGGATCGTGCAGGGAACCGGGCAACGGAGTGCGTTGGCCGGTGAGTTCGAATTCGGCGTTGCTCACGGTATTCAAGGCATCGGCGCTGGCCAGGTGCGATTCGGCGATGGCGACGCTGATTTCGGTGTCGTCTTCGTGGCTATTGAGGAAGGCTTCGGCACGTTCCAGCAGCGCGGCGGCGACCTCGATACGAATGTGCAAATCGCCAAAGCGGCTGATGACATACGGATCCTGCGTGTCTTGTCCGTGTTGGCGGACAAATCGCAGGGTCGCGTCCAGTAGGCTGCGGGCGTTGTGCAAGTCGTGCTGACTTTTAGCCAAGGGCTGCTCGGCGCTGATCGGTTGGGTCAATGCATTCATGGTGGGCTCCTCAGTTCCAGGCGTGGCGCGCAGGCTTCACGCCGTTGAGCAGGTAGTTGCCGATCAAGTGGTATTTCCAGCGCGCCGGGTCGTGCAAGGTGTGGGTCCGGGCGTTGCGCCAGTGGCGGTCGAGGTTGTATTTGCCGAGCACCGAGCGAGTGCCGGCCAGTTCGAAAAGTTTGCTGCTGGCGAGCAAGGCAATCTCGGCGGACAGGACTTTAGCCTGGGCCACCACCACGGAGGCGTGGGCGACGGTGTCTTCGTTGGAATTGAGCAATGCCGCGTCGATGGCCAGCCCGGCCTTCTTCAGGATCGCTTCGGTGCCGTGGACGCGCCATTCGAGATCGCCGATGGCGGCGATGCTGAACGGGTCCTGCCAGCCGTGATCGTTACCGCTGTCGATCCACGGGCGGGATTCGCGGGCGTAGCGCTTGGTCTCTTCCAGCGCGCCGACGGCAATACCGGTGTCCACGGCAGCCTGGATGATTTGCGAAATCGGGCCGTCGGCGGTGGGTTCGTCGAAAGCCTTATGCGCCGGGATCACCGCGTTCAACGGCACTTTCACCGCGTTGAGGGTCACGCCACCGCTGGCCGTGGTGCGCTGGCCGAAACCGTCCCAGCTGTCGATCACCGTCAGACCGGGATTGTCCCGTTCGATAAAGGCAATAAACGCCTGGTTCTGTTCGTTGACTGCCACCGCCGGCACGATGTGCGCGAACAATGCACCAGTGCAATAGAACTTCTCGCCGTCGATTTGCGCGTAGTCCTGATCGAAACGGATGCGGGTTTCAAACGCGCCGGCGTTTTTGCTTTTGGATTCGGAGAAGGCATTGCCGAAACGGTAGCCCTGCAGGACTTTGCCGAAGTAGTAGCGCTTCTGCTCTTCGGTGGCGGTTTGCAGCAGGATATCGAGCACGCCGAGGTGGTTTTGCGGGATCTGGCCGAGGGACGAATCGGCAGCGGAAATGATCTTGATCACTTCAGCGACCGTCACGTAGGACACACCGGCGCCGCCGTATTCCTTGGGAACGGTGATGCCCCACAGGCCACTGGCGGAAAACTCGTCGAGCTCGGTCACTGGCAGGCGTCGGTCGCGATCACGGACGCTGGCCTCGACGGCGAAGCGTGCGGCGAGCTTGTTCGCGACGGCGATGGCCTCGGCGTCCGAGCGGATCAAATGGGCAGTGGGAGGTGAAGTTGTCATGGGCCGACTCCTTGGTTCCGGGTGAATACCCAGAGCTTTTGCAGGAGTCGTGCCTGAAATTAATATCGTTTATTTACAGTAGGTTGTAGAACTATCCTAGAAATACTTGCAGCTTAAAAACAGCAAAGTGTTCATCTACTGTTGGCCTGTAAACAGTCAGATCACCACATTGCGCACAAACCGCGCCGCCACATCCCCTTCGTTGCGATAGGAGTGCGGCTGGTTGCTGGCGAACATGAAGAACTCACCGGCGGCGATTCTTTGCGGGGTTTCGCCGAGCATCAGCGTCAGGCAGCCTTCGAACACGTAGATCTGTTCGCTCCAGCCATCTGCATCCGGCTCCGACGGGTAAATTTCTCCCGGTTGCAGGCACCATTCCCATTGCTCCACTTCGCGGGTGGCGGTGGCTTTGGACAGCAGAACCGCTTTACTGCCAGGAATCGTTCCCGCCCAGGCCAGTTCATTGATGCGGCTTGGATCGCGCACGTCCGGGGCCTGGATCAGGTCACTGAATGCCACGTCCAGCGCTTCGGCCACGCGGTCGAGGGTGGTCAGGCTGACGTTTTTTTCGCCGGCCTCGATTGCTACCAGCATCCGTCGGCTGACCCCGGACTTTTCCGCGAGCGCGGTCTGGCTCATATCGGCGGCGTGGCGCAGTCGCCGGACGTTCTGGCTGACGTGCTGGAGGACCGAAGCCCGCGGGGGAGAATCTTTGTGCACTATATTGCTCACTCGGTGGGGTTGGGCAGTATACTGCGCAACATTCGGGCGCATTGTGCGTCCGCCCCAGGTAGCGCGCAAGGCCATGACGTCAGTGAACTCCCCTCAGGCATCTTCCCGTTTCTCGCGGTTCAGCAAGGCCGAGTGCGTGCTGGTGCTGATCACGATGGTCTGGGGCGGGACATTTTTGCTGGTGCAGCATGCGATGACCGTCAGCGGGCCGATGTTTTTCGTGGGTCTGCGCTTTGCCGCGGCGGCGTGCATTGTCTCGTTGTTCTCATGGCGCAGCCTGCGGGCGTTGACGCTGTTGGAACTCAAGGCCGGATCCTTTATCGGTGTGGCGATCATGCTCGGCTACGGCTTGCAAACCGTGGGTTTGCAGACAATTCCCAGCAGTCAGTCGGCATTCATTACCGCCCTCTATGTTCCGTTCGTGCCGTTGCTGCAATGGCTGGTCTTCGGCAAGCGTCCGGGTTTGATGCCGAGCATTGGCATCATGCTGGCCTTCACCGGGTTGATGATGCTGTCCGGGCCATCCGGTGCCTCGCTCAACTTCAGCCCCGGCGAAATCGCCACGCTGATCAGCACCGTGGCGATTGCCGCCGAAATCATTCTGATCAGTACCTATGCGGGCCAGGTCGATGTGCGCCGGGTGACGGTGGTGCAATTGGCGGTGACGTCGATGCTGGCGTTTCTGATGGTGGTGCCGACTCAGGAAGCGATTCCGCATTTCTCCTGGCTGCTGTTGGGCAGTGCGCTGGGCCTGGGTGCGGCGAGTGCGGCGATTCAGGTGGCAATGAACTGGGCGCAGAAGAGTGTTTCGCCGACCCGAGCCACGCTGATTTATGCCGGTGAGCCGGTGTGGGCCGGGATTGTCGGGCGGATCGCCGGGGAACGGCTGCCGGGGATTGCGTTGGTGGGGGCCGGGCTGATTGTGGCGGCGGTGATTGTCAGTGAGCTGAAGACCAAGGGTAAGAATCGCGAGCAAGTCGAGGAGGCGCTGGAAAGCGAGACAGCCGATTAATTGATGCTGGTTGTCAGGGCCTCTTCGCGAGCAAGCCCGCTCCCACAGGTGTCTGGTGTACGCCAAACCATTGTGGGAGCGGGCTTGCTCGCGAAGGGGCCGGACATGCTGCAAACAATCCTGCGCAAACCCTGAAAAACCAGCCTATCTCGCCTACCTTGTAGGATCCTGCCACAAGTTGGCGTTTTGCGATCCAGGATCTGGCACGTATGATGCTTCACAAACTTCCGCAGATTAGAAGCCTATGTCCCTGATAGTTCTACTGCTTCTGCCTTTTATCGGCAGCTGTGTCGCGGCCTTGCTGCCACACAACGCGCGCAACACCGAATCGCTGTTGGCTGGCCTGGTGGCTTTGATTGGCACCATCCAGGTCGCCCTCCTGTACCCGCAAATTGCCCACGGCGGCGTCATCCGCGAAGAGTTTTTCTGGCTGCCCAGCCTGGGACTGAACTTCGTCCTGCGCATGGACGGGTTTGCCTGGCTGTTCTCGCTGCTGGTGCTGGGCATCGGCACGCTCGTTTCGCTGTACGCCCGTTACTACATGTCGCCGGACGATCCGGTGCCACGGTTCTTCGCGTTTTTCCTGGCGTTCATGGGCGCCATGCTCGGGCTGGTGATCTCGGGCAACCTGATCCAGATCGTGTTTTTCTGGGAGCTCACCAGTCTCTTCTCGTTCCTGTTGATCGGTTACTGGCACCACCGCGCGGATGCCCGTCGCGGCGCCTATATGGCGCTGATGGTCACCGGTGCCGGGGGCTTGTGCCTGTTGGCGGGGGTTGTTCTGCTCGGCCATGTGGTCGGCAGCTATGACCTGGACAAGGTTCTGGCCGCCGGCGATCTGATTCGCGCACATGCCCTCTACCCTATCCTGCTGCCCCTGATCCTGATCGGCGCCTTGAGCAAAAGCGCGCAATTCCCCTTCCACTTCTGGCTGCCCCACGCAATGGCGGCGCCAACACCGGTTTCGGCTTATCTGCACTCGGCGACCATGGTCAAGGCCGGGGTGTTCCTGCTCGCACGGTTGTGGCCGTCGCTGTCCGGCAGTGAAGAATGGTTCTACATCGTCAGCGGGGCCGGCGCCTGCACCTTGTTGCTCGGCGCGTATTGCGCGATGTTCCAGAACGACCTCAAGGGCCTGCTGGCCTACTCGACCATCAGCCATCTGGGCCTGATCACCCTGCTACTGGGCCTGAACAGTCCGCTGGCCGCCGTGGCCGCGGTGTTCCACATTCTCAACCACGCCACCTTCAAGGCTTCGTTGTTCATGGCCGCCGGGATCATCGACCACGAAAGTGGCACCCGGGACATTCGCAAGCTCAGCGGCCTGATCAAGCTGATCCCGTTCACCGCCACCCTGGCGATGGTCGCCAGCGCCTCGATGGCGGGCGTGCCGCTGCTTAACGGTTTCCTCTCCAAAGAGATGTTCTTCGCCGAAACCGTGTTCATCAACGCCACGGCCTGGGTCGAAATGGCGTTGCCGATCGTCGCGACTATCGCCGGCACCTTCAGCGTCGCCTATTCCCTGCGCTTTACCGTCGACGTGTTCTTCGGCCCGCCCGCCACCGACCTGCCGCACACCCCGCACGAACCGCCACGCTGGATGCGCGCGCCAGTGGAACTGTTGGTGTTCACCTGCCTGATCGTCGGGATCTTCCCGGCACAAGTGGTCGGCCCGTTGCTCGCTGCAGCGGCCTTGCCCGTGGTCGGCGGCACCTTGCCCGAATACAGCCTGGCGATCTGGCACGGCTGGAACGCGCCGATGATCATGAGCCTGATCGCCATGTCCGGCGGCATCGTGCTCTACCTGCTGCTGCGCAATCAGCTCAAGCGCGGACGCTTCAAGTACCCGCCGCTGATTGGCCGCCTCAACGGCAAGCGCCAGTTCGAGCGCAGCCTGGTGGTCATGATGCGCCTGGCCCGACGCCTGGAGCGACGGATCAGCACCAAGCGCTTGCAAACCCAGTTGTTCCTGATGGTGCTCGCCGCCGTACTGGCCGGGTTGATCCCGATGCTCCACAGCAGTCTGAGCTGGGGCGACCGGCCGAAGATTCCGGGGTCGATTGTGTTCGTGATTCTCTGGCTGCTGGCGATTGCCTGTGCCCTCGGCGCCGCGTGGCAAGCCAAATATCACCGTCTCGCGGCCCTGACCATGGTCAGTGTTTGCGGGTTGATGACCTGCGTAACCTTCGTCTGGTTCTCGGCACCGGACCTGGCCCTGACGCAATTGGTGGTCGAAGTGGTGACCACAGTCCTGATCCTGCTGGGCCTGCGCTGGCTGCCACGCCGGATCGAAGAGGTGTCGCCGCTGCCAAGCACCCTGCGCAAGGCGCGCATCCGGCGTATCCGTGACTTGTTGCTGTCGGCCCTGGTCGGTGGCGGCATGGCATTGCTGTCCTACGCGATGCTGACCCGCCAGACGCCGAACGATATTTCCTCGTTCTACCTCAGTCGCGCCCTGCCTGAAGGCGGCGGCAGCAATGTGGTCAACGTCATGCTGGTGGACTTCCGTGGTTTCGACACCCTCGGAGAAATCACCGTGCTGGTGGCCGTGGCGCTGACTGTGTTTGCCCTGCTGCGCCGCTTCCGCCCACCGAAAGAAAGCCTGCAATTGCCGGCCCAGCAGCGTTTGCTCGCGCCCGACGTGGTTACTGACCTGGTCAACCCGCGTCAGGCCAGCGACACCGCCCTCGGTTTCATGATGGTGCCGGCCGTGCTGGTGCGCCTGTTGCTGCCGATTGCCATGGTGGTCTCGTTCTATCTGTTCATGCGCGGTCACAACCAACCGGGTGGCGGCTTTGTTGCCGGGTTGGTGATGTCCGTGGCTTTTATCCTGCAATACATGGTCGCCGGCACGCAGTGGGTCGAGGCGCAAATGAGCCTGCGGCCGCTGCGCTGGATGGGCACCGGGCTGTTGTTCGCCACGGCTACCGGGCTGGGCGCGATGGTGGTCGGCTATCCGTTCCTGACCACCCACACTTGGCATCTCAACTTGCCGGTGCTGGGCGACATTCATGTCGCCAGCGCGCTGTTCTTCGACATCGGCGTGTACGCCGTGGTGGTCGGTTCGACGCTGCTGATCCTCACCGCCCTCGCCCACCAATCGGTACGGGGTCACAAAACGGCGGCACAACCTAAATCCGCCGCTCTGCCCCGATCCGTTGCCGCCAAAGGAGCCGTCTGATGGAAGAAGTCATCGCAATCGCCATCGGCATTCTGGCCGCGTCCGGCGTCTGGCTGATCCTGCGGCCACGGACGTTCCAGGTGGTCATGGGCCTGTGTCTGCTGTCCTACGGCGTCAACCTGTTCATCTTCAGCATGGGCAGCCTGTTTATCGGCAAAGAGCCGATCATCAAGGACGGCGTGCCCCAGGATTTGCTGCATTACACCGACCCGCTGCCACAAGCGCTGGTATTGACCGCCATCGTCATCAGCTTCGCCATGACCGCACTGTTCCTGGTGGTACTGCTGGCCTCTCGGGGCTTGACCGGCACCGACCATGTGGATGGCCGGGAGCCTAAAGAATGAATGCGATGACGCACCTGATCGCTGCACCGATTCTGCTGCCGCTGCTGACCGCCGCGATCATGCTGATGCTTGGCGAAAAACATCGTCCGTTGAAAGCCAAGATCAACCTGTTCTCCAGCCTGGTCGGCCTGGGCATTTCCGTGTTGCTGCTGCAATGGACGCAAACCACTGGCGTGCCCGGCTCGATCGGCGTGTACCTGCCGGGCAACTGGCAAGTGCCGTTCGGCCTGGTGCTGGTGGTGGATCGTCTCTCGGCGTTGATGCTGGTGCTGACCGGTATCATCGGCGTCAGCGCCCTGCTGTTCGCCATGGCTCGCTGGGACGGCGCCGGTTCAAGCTTCCACGCGCTGTTTCAGATTCAAATGATGGGCCTGTACGGCGCCTTCCTGACGGCGGATCTGTTCAACTTGTTCGTGTTTTTCGAAGTGCTGCTGGCCGCGTCCTACGGTCTGATGCTGCACGGCTCCGGTCGGGCGCGGGTGTCGTCAGGGCTGCATTACATCTCGATCAACCTGCTGGCCTCATCGCTATTTCTGATTGGCGCGGCGCTGATCTATGGCGTCACCGGCACGTTGAACATGGCCGATCTGGCGATGAAAATCCCGCTGGTGCCTGAGGCTGATCGCGGCCTGCTGCATGCTGGCGCGGCGATTCTGGCGGTGGCGTTCCTGGCGAAGGCCGGGATGTGGCCGCTGAACTTCTGGCTGGTGCCGGCCTATTCCGCCGCCAGCGCTCCAGTGGCGGCGATGTTCGCGATCATGACCAAGGTTGGCGTCTACACCTTGCTGCGGCTGTGGACGCTGCTGTTCTCCGGTCAGGCCGGGGCGTCCGCCTACTTTGGCGGCGACTGGCTGATCTACGGCGGCATGGCGACCATCGTCTGCGCCGGCGTGGCGATCCTGGCCGCGCAACGCCTGGAACGCCTGGCCAGCCTGAGCATTCTGGTGTCGGCGGGGATCCTACTGTCGGCCATCGGTTTCGCCCAGCCGAACCTGATTGGCGCCGCGTTGTTCTATCTGGTCAGCTCGACGTTGGCATTGAGCGCACTGTTCCTGCTGGCCGAGTTAATCGAGCGCTCCCGTTCGGTGAATGAGATGCCGCTGTACGACGACGGCGACTTGTTGCCACGGCCGATGGAATCCCTGCAACCGCCCAAAGGCATCAACCTCGACGACGAACAGAAAGCCGTGGTCGGCCAGGTGATCCCCTGGACCATGGCCTTTCTCGGCCTGAGTTTCATTGCCTGCTCGTTGCTGATCATCGGCATGCCGCCCCTTTCCGGGTTCATCGGTAAGCTCGGTCTGCTGAGTGCTCTGCTCAACCCGCTGGGCCTGGGCCAAAGCGGTGACGTGCCGGTATCCAAAGCGGCGTGGGGCTTGCTGGCATTGCTGGTCCTGTCCGGGCTGGCTTCGCTGATTGCCTTCTCACGCCTGGGCATCCAGCGGTTCTGGACGCCTGAAGAGCGACCATCGCCACTGCTGCGACGTTTTGAATGCTTGCCGATCATCGCGTTGCTGGGGCTGAGCATTGCACTGACCTTCAAGGCCGAACCGCTGCTGCGCTACACCCAGGCTGCAGCGGATGCCTTGAACAATCCGCAGCAATACGTGATGGCGGTGCTCGGCACCCGCGCGGTTCCGAGCCCCGAAGCCAAGACTGCGATGGCGGAGGTGCAACCATGAAGCGTCTGTTTCCGGCACCATGGTTGTCACTGGCGTTGTGGCTGTTATGGCTGCTGCTGAACCTGTCGTTGAGCCCCGGCAATCTGCTGCTGGGTGCGATGCTCGGATTCTGTGCGCCGTTGATGATGCGCAAATTGCGACCGCTGCCCATCCGTATTCGGCGGCCCGATGTGATTGTGCGCCTGTTTTTCCTGGTCGGGCGCGACGTGGTGACGTCCAACCTCGCCGTGGCTTGGGGCGTGCTCAACGCCGGTCGGCGTCCACCGCGCTCGGCGTTTATCAAAGTGCCGCTGGATTTGCACGACGCCAACGGCCTCGCGGCGTTGGCGATGATCTGCACCGTGGTGCCTGGCACGGTCTGGTCGGAACTGTCGCTGGACCGCAGCATTCTGTTGTTGCACGTGTTCGACCTGGATGACGAAGCGTCGTTTATCGAGCACTTCAAGACCACCTACGAGCGGCCCTTGATGGAGATCTTCGAATGAGCGCCCTGCTGTCGAACGCGATCCTGCTGAGCCTGTTCATCTTTTCCCTGGCGATGATCCTGACGCTGATCCGCCTGTTCAAGGGCCCCTCGGCCCAGGACCGGGTGCTGGCGCTGGATTACCTGTACATCATCGCCATGCTGATGATGCTGACCCTGGGTATTCGTTATGCCAGTGACACTTACTTCGAGGCGGCGCTGCTGATCGCCCTGTTCGGCTTCGTCGGCTCGTTTGCCCTGGCCAAATTCCTGCTGCGTGGCGAGGTGATCGAATGAATGGCGAATTGTCGTTGTGGGTCGAGATCCCGGTGGCGATCCTGCTGGTGCTCAGCAGTCTGTTTGCGCTGATTGGCGCGGCCGGGTTGTTGCGGATGAAGGATTACTTCCAGCGCATGCACCCGCCCGCACTGGCGTCGACTTTGGGTGCGTGGTGTGTGGCGTTGGCGTCGATCATTTACTTTTCAGCACTCAAGTCCGCGCCGATATTGCATGCGTGGCTGATTCCGATTCTGTTGGCGATTACGGTGCCGGTGACCACGTTGCTGCTGGCGCGGGCGGCGTTGTTCCGCAAGCGCATGGCCGGGGATGATGTGCCGGCTGAGGTGAGTAGTCGGCACACAGAGAGTCAGGGTTAGGTTTTAAGGTTTGTAGTGTTTGGGCGGGCCTCTTCGCGGGCAAGCCTCGCTCCCACAGGGTTTACGCTATCCCTGTAAGAGCGAGGCTTGCCCGCGAAGCTTTTCAAATCCAGGCAACAGCCAACAACCCGGCCCCCAACACCACGCACAACGGCGAATAGGCCCAGGTGTCGAGCCGGGCAAATTTCGAATCCTTGACCTGCTTAAAGAACCCCACCAGGTTCGAATCCCCGATCGCCCGGGCGAACATCAGCATCGCAATGGCGCTGATCACCCATTGCAGCGACCAGTGCTGCACCGTCGGCAGGTACAGGCCGACCCGCAAGCACACCAGCATCGCAATCAGCAGCAAACCCACCGCGACCAGCAACGTCGCAAACCCCGAAGGCTTGAACGCTGGCCTTGATTCTCCGCCCCCCTCCCCAGGCACTCGCGGCACCGCCGCCTCGCTTCCCAACTTGCCACCTGCCGCCCAATACAAGTGAATCAGGCTGATCAACAGGAAGATTGCAGCAATCCATTGCGCGACCATTAGGCTCATATTCGGACTTCCAGCGTGAAATGTCGCAGCAGGATGAACTTCATCGAGCATTTTTGTAAGGGTAAATGTCATCTGCGGTGGTAAAGTGCTGCCCCATGAAATTTGCCCGAACTGATCGCACATTGATGGCCTGGATGCTTTATTGCTGCGTCCTGTTCAACGTGTTCGCCTGCAGCATCGGTCACGGGCAAATGGTCGGAATGCAGCTCAACGGCCTCGGTGGCCAGTTCTGTGCCGTGGACCCGGCGACCCAGGCACCCGTCGCTTCAGACACCTCCGAAGAAAAGCTGCCGACGCTGTCCAAGGCGTTTGGTTGCCCACTGTGCTCCACTGGCGGCATGGGCTCGGCGTTCAATTCCAGCCTGACCCTGGCGATCCTTCCGCAACAACACAGCCCGCCGCTGGCTGTCGTTGCCGACATTGACCTCCCCTCCCGCTACACCTGGCCGTCAGCCAACCCTCGCGCCCCGCCGTTCGCCTGAACAACTTCGCCTTTCTGATCAGCTCACTTCGCTAACGCGTGGCGTTTGCCTGTGCGCTGTTTCCTAGCCAAGTATTTAGGATTCATCGATGAAACATCTTCCTCTTCTGGCAAGCCTGTTCGGCTGCCTGTCCGTTAACACCTGGGCGCAATCCACTGTCGATCTGGCCCCGATCACCATTGATGGCGAGGACGGTACCGAACCGGGCCTGAGCCTTGATCAATCCAGCGGCATGGCCTCGCGCCTCGGCCTGAGCGTGCGGGATACGCCGGCCTCGGTGGCCATCGCCAATCACAACGACATCGAACGCCACGGCGCGCAGAACTTCCAGGATGCCGCCAACACCTTGCCCGGCGTGAACGCCAGCGCGCCGCCGGGTTTCGGTGGTTTTGTGTCTTATCGCGGTTTCACCAGCAGCCAGATCACCCAGATGTTCAACGGCATCAATGTCTCCGGCGGCCTCGCCCGCCCCGTGGATGCGTGGATTTATGATCGGGTCGAACTGGTGGGCGGTCCGTCATCGCTAATCAATGGCGCCGGCTCCGTGGGCGGTTCGCTGAACTACGTAACCAAACTGGCGACCCGCGAAGAGCAAGCCGCCGAAGGTCGGATCAGTTATGGCAGCTACGACACCACCGAAACCGCATTCGGCCTCAACCACGCCCTCAGCGAAGCCGGGGCGGACGTTCAGCACTACGCGCGACTCGACGTCAGCCACAACACCAGCAACGGCTACATCGACCGTCAGGAGCGCGATGCCTGGAGCGTGGCGTTTTCGCTGCTCAGCGACCTGACGCCCAACCTGTCCCACACCCTGGCCCTGGAATATCAGGACGAACACGAGGACAGCCCTTACTGGGGCACCCCGGTGCTCAATCCCAAGGCCGGCGAATTGAAGATCGACAAACACAACCGTTTCAATAACTACAACGTCGAGGATGGCCGCTACGAGCAACGCACGATCTGGGTGCGCTCGATCATCGACTACCGCATCAACGACAACACCACCCTGCGCAACACCCTGTACCACCTCGACAGTCAGCGCGACTACCGCAACCTGGAAACCTACCAATACAACACCGACAACAGCGCGGTGAACCGCTCGACGGCGTATCAGGTGCGGCATCAGGGTGAGCAGAACGGCAACCAGTTCGAGCTGCGCCACGACAACACCGTGTTCGGTCTGGACACCACCTGGTCTGGCGGTTTCGAGTACAAGGTCAACCAGACCACTAACTCGCCGCTGAACGTCAAAGGCGCCAGCACGGTTGACCCGAACAACTTCCAGCCGGGGCACTTCTACGACATTCCGGGCACCAATCCGAAGCTGATCAGCGACAAGACCAACGAAGTCACCACCAAGGCGTTGTTCGCCGAGAATCGCCTGGCGCTGACCGACAAACTGGCGCTGCTCACCGGCCTGCGCTACGACGACATCGACCTGGACGTGACCAATCACCGCGCAGTGACCGCCAGCAATCCCCGACACCTCAAGCGCAGTTGGGAACCGGTCACCGGCCGCGTCGGCCTGACTTACCAGTTCATCCCCTCGGCCAACGTCTACGTGCAGTACAGCACCGCCGCCGAACAGCCCAATGGCACGCAGGATTTCGACGTTTCCACCGGCAAGCAATGGGAAGTCGGCAGCAAGTTTGATTATCTGGGCGGTCGCGGCTCGGCGACGGTGGCGGCGTATACGATCGAGCGCAAGGATTTCGCGGTGACGGATCCGCTGGACCCGACGCAAAGTATTCCGGTAGGTCAGCAAACGTCGAAAGGCATCGAGTTGGCCACGTCTTTCAGGATCACCGACAAACTGTTGGCCGAAGGCAACTTCGCCTGGGTCGATGCGCAGTACGACGAGTTCACCGAGAAGAACGCGGCAGGCGTGGTGGTTTCACGTAAAGGCAACACACCGACCAACGTGCCGGATCGGGTCGGCAACCTGTGGCTGACCTACGACTTCGCGCCGCAATGGCAGGGAGGCGTCGATGCGCGGTACGTGGCGTCGGTATTTGCCGACAACGCCAACACCATGACCGTGCCGTCCTACACGCTGTTCGGGAGTTTCCTGAGCTACAAGGTCGACCAGCACACCACCGTCACCGGCCGGGTGCGTAACCTGACCAACGAGGTGTATGCCGAGTTTGCGCATGTGTCGCCGGCGTATTACCTGGGGACGCCACGGACTTTTGAGTTAGCGGTGCAGACGCGGTTCTAAGAGCAAAAGCTTCGCGAGCAAGCCCGCTCCCACGGGGAATTGGGGTGAATGCACATTCTGTGTCCATCCAGATCCATGTGGGAGCGAGCTTGCTCGCGATGGCGGCATAAGTCTCACCGCATTACTGAAGACTGGCACTCACCTTATCCGCCACATCCTTCGGCACCCAGGCCTTCCAAACGTCCGGATGCGCCTTCATGAACGCCTCGGCCGCCTGACGCGGTGCGGTGTGTTTCTCACTCATCTGCGCCAGGGCCTTGTTCAACGGCTCGATCGGCAAATCAACCTTGCTGAAGAACTCGGCAATTTCCGGATGCTGCTTCTGGAATGGCGTGGACACCCCGATCGACAGTTTCGAGGCCAGCGAACGGGTCGGTTTCGGATTCGGGTTGTCGGCGTCGGTCAGGGTTTTCCAGGCTTCGGCGTCAAACGGCGGTTCTTCCAGTTGAATCAACTTGAAGCGCCCGAGCAACGGCGTCGGTGACCAGTAATAGAACAACACCGGTTTGCCACGGCGAATTGAAGATGCGATTTCCGCATCCAGCGCTGCGCCGGAACCGCTGCGGAAATTCACATAGCTGTCGTTCAACCCATAGGCCGTGAGCTTTTGTTTGTTGACCACTTCCGAGGTCCAGCCGATCGGGCTGTTGAGGAACCGCCCCTTGCCCGGACTTTCCGGGTCGCTGAACACGTCCTTGTAGCGCGGCAGGTCGCTGACACTGCGCAGGTCCGGCGCCAGCGGCTTGATGCCTTTGGCCGGGTCGCCCTTGATCACGTATTCCGGCACCCACCAGCCTTCGGTGGCGCCCTTGACCGTATCGCCCAGGCTCACGACCTTGCCTTCGGCCTCGGCCTTGACCCACACCGGACTGCGCCCCGCCCACTCTTCGCCAATGACCTGGATGTCATTGTTGGCCAGGGCCGTTTCGAGCGTGATGGTGGTTCCCGGCAAGGTATCGGTCGGCAGGCCGTAGCCCTTCTCGACGATGATCCGCAGGATGTCGGTGATCAGGCTGCCGCTTTCCCAGTTCAGGTCGGCGAAGTGGATCGGCGCCTGGGCCGCGAATACCGGGACCGGTGAAGCCAGTAAACCAAAGGTGGCCAGGGTAGCGGCCAGCAACCGTCGAAGTCCTTTCATGCTTTTGCACCTCGTGCTGTTCACAGCAATAGCAGGATGGCCTGACAGACAAGACCGCAAGCCTCTGAATACTCAGTCCATTGACTGTAGTAGAGGTTCCCGCTTTTTAGGGATCACGAGGTACGAGGATTACTTTTCAGAAGGTTGCTGCAACCGCGCCAGCTCCCTTCGCACCATGCTGGCGTATTCCGCCGGACGCAAGGTGTAGATCTGTGACGCCACCCAAGTCAGCCAACCGCCTTGCAGAATGGCCTTCTGGTCGAACAGGCGCTGGGCCTCGACCTGTGCACTGGCAAGGTTCTGCAGGTGGAAATCGGCGCGGGCCAAGGGCATTACTCGCTGGCCTTGAAGGTCACCAGTTCACCCTTGCGCCACTTGGCGGCCTTGGCTGTCACGGCTTTGAGGGTCTTGGTCAGGCCTTCCTGCAACTGTTGGTGAGCGGCGAACACCATCACCACGCTATGGCCTTCCTTGAACACGATTCCGTGACCGTCAGCGGTGGTGACAAATGCGTAGTCGCCCAGGCCATACACCGTCAGTTTGATTTCACGGAACTTGATGTCCAGTTTGCCGCCTTCGCGACTGGGCAACACCGAGGCGCTGAAATGATCGCCGACCTTGAGTTTCAGGCCAGGCTTGTCGTCCACCACCAGCGCTTCTTCGGTATCGATTTCGGCAATGTAGATGCCTTCGGCGTTCTGTTCGGTGACATAGACAAAACGGGACTGGAACTGTTTAACCAACTTTGCACGCAAATCGCCCAGGACGAACAACGCGTGCATATCAAGATTACTTACTGCCAAGGAAACATCCCCACATCTGAAAATGATGCTGCACGCAGGAAAAACGCACAGCAGAAAAAGCGGCCATGGCGAATGTGTTGCCGAATGAGCCGGGTCAAAATCCTGAACTGAGCAGAGCGCTCATCTATCGCGAGGTCAGTGAGATTACTGGATTGTCACCTGCGCCGTCCTCCCTGACGTTCGCCAAACCTTGAAGGAAAACGCCCTTCTGGCGGCCAGAAAAAGCGGACTACTAACTTTAGGGAAAAAACCCTTCAAGAAAAGCACTTTTCCGACATATCGCCCGTAAAAAATTGCTTTAGATGGACGCCAATCGCCAACAGTGATGGCGATTCTAGAGCAGCGACGCTCATCGAGACTACTCAAAACGACGAACACACGTCGGTAAAAACATGAAAAGGACTTCTTATGTGCACCATGACTCACTTTGCGAAACACTCGACAGCCTCGACAAACCACCCTGCCGCCCTGCATCCCGTGGTGTTGCAAGCCTATGCAATGCCCCTGCAAACGCTTGCCATGCCGCGCTTTCAGGTGATACCGGCCGGCAAGTCGTTCTTCCACATCAAGGAAACTGCCACCGGACGTGTAAGAGGTTTCCGCACTAATCATAACGACGCTTGCACCCTCGCCCGCTCACTGGCGGCACGCAACTGACGCCCCAGCCTTGTCTTTATCCCGAATGACGTTTCGTCACACCGACGACTTAACTCAGCCGTCGGCCGGCAACTACTGCCATACTGCACAACCCATGAATTCCGGCCCCTCGGCGGACGGCTTTCAATACAACATAATATTTCCAAGGGAAGGCTGCTACGTGACGGAATTTGATATCGGTGAATTTTTTATCCGGGGCGAAGCCAGAGAAGTCGAAGGCGAATTCCAGGCAGTCATTGTGATGCGTGCCAAACCACCCTTGACCACCGTGACCTATCACCAGGTCGAGAAAGATCGCTGGTTCAAGACCTCGGACGTTGCGTTGATCGCCGCCCTGGAAGCCGCCAAGGCCCTGAAGCTGGCGGTCGATGAAGGTGCATTGAAAGCCTGATCCTGCTTTGCCGTCTATGCTCTCTCCTGCTTTCGACCATCGCAATCGAACTCCTGACGCGCGGCTCCCTCAGATGCAGTGAAGCCGCCCCTCAGATCTCGCACTCGACGCGACCCGCAAGGAGATGAACATGGATTCACCGACACACGACTTGAAAGGTTTGTTCGACCAGCTCGGCCTGGACTCCAGCGAGAAGGCCATCGACGATTTCATCGCCAGCCATTCACCGCTTCCCGACGACAAAAAACTGATCGACGCCGAATTCTGGACCCCGCAACAAGCCGGGTTCCTGAAAGAACAATTGCGTGAAGACGCAGACTGGGCGCGAGTGGTGGATGATCTGAACCTGCGGATGCATCAGGTTCACTAGGCAACCCCCCCCACCTTGTAGCAGCTGTCGAGGTACAAGCCTGCGTTCGCCCGTAGCAGCTGTCGAGGTACGAGGCTGCGTTCGGCTGCGCAGCAGTCGTGAAATCAGGCTACGCGGTGTTTCAGGAAGACCGCATGCTCAGGTTTTACGACTGCTGCGCAGCCGAACGCAGCCTCGTACCTCGGCAGCTGCTACAGGCGAAACCTTGCCATACAGGACCACGCGCCTAGCGTGGTTTTTCCGGTTTATACCCCAACCGCAACCCACCCCAATGCCTTCCCTTGAGCATGATCGGCACCGACAAATCGTGCATCAATTCACCAGTATCACGGGTGTAGGTCTGCAACAGTACCGGTTGCTGATGACTGCCGCAGCGAATCCCGGTGCGGTCGGCGAACTTGCGTTTGGTGCGGTTCTGCAGGGTGTCGACCTGCGCATCACCGGTCAGCGGCTGGCTGAACACCGTGTTATGGGTCGGCACATAACCCTGCTGCGTGCAGGCGATGGCGAACACTAAACCTTCATGGCGCGGTAGCAACGGTTCCTGGATCGCTGGCAGCACCTGATCGGTGTAACGGTCGAAACGTGTCTGGAACTTGGCCGGGCTGGTGTTGGGAATCGCCTGGTAATTGCGATCGAACAGGTCATCAAGACTGACCCGACCCTGATCGATATCCGCCTCAAACCGCGCAGCAATTTGACTCGCACCTTCCCGGGCCAAGTCATAAATCCGTTGGTGATAGTCGTCGAGCCCGACCTCGGCCAGGCGCTCGCTGATGGTTTCGGCCTGCCCTTCCATCTGCACCGCTGCCTTGGCCAGGTGCTGGGTCTGTTGATCGCTGATCGCCAAATCGCTGCGCATCTGTTCGATGGCATGAAACAGGCTGTCGAGTTGCTCGCGGTTAGTGTCGGCGCCCCGAGCGATTTCCCCGACCTGATGTTCGACACCGGCGGCCAGCCGCGCGATGTTTTCCAGATGCTGGCCGGTGTGCTCCACCTGTTTGACGCCGACGTCGAGGTCGCTGGAGAGCTGGCGGATCTGCTCCACCACTTGCGCGGTACGTTGCTGGATGTCGGCGACCATCTCCCCGACTTCGCCGGTGGCTGTCGCCGTGCGCGCGGCCAGACCGCGAACCTCATCCGCCACCACGGCAAACCCGCGACCGTGCTCCCCGGCCCGCGCCGCTTCGATGGCAGCATTCAGTGCCAGCAGGTTGGTCTGGCTGGCGATGGACTGGATCACCAAGGTCACCCGCTGAATGTCATCGCTGCGCAGGCTCAGGGCTTCGATCAATTCACGACTGGCACTGGCGCGCTGGCTGAGCTGATGCATGCGCGAGATCGATTCGATCAGTTCGGTGCGCCCGGCAGCACTGCTCTCGTGGGCCTCACTGGCAGCGGTCAAAGCTTCTCGGCTGAGCGTCGATGTGGCTTGCTCGGTGGAGATCATCACTTCAGCGTTGCTGACGATCCGCTTGGCCGCATCGAGTTGCGATTGCACCTTCTCGGCCAGTTGCTTGACCGAAAACGCCACGCCCGCAGCGGACAACGCGTTATGACTGGTGGTGTAGGAAAGGTCGCGGGTTAGCTCGGCGATCGCGCTTGAGCTGTCGACGGGGATTAAATCGGGGATCGCGCGCGAACGTAGGCGCGGCAGCCAGATGATCAGCACGGCCACGGGCAGGCCGATATAAAGCGATGCGCCACCCAAAGTCATGCCACAGAGCAACAGCACCAGGGCGATGCTTTGCAAGGTCGGCGTCAGCCACAGGTTTTTCGGCGCAAGCACTGGTGCAGGCACATGCCCAACCAGAGATCCGTCTCTCGTCATCTTCGTCACCCCATGCGTTTTCTATTTGTTGTGACTGCATTAAACGCCACTAATGGGCCATTATCTATGGTCCGTTAGTAGTGGATGTTGCAGCAGGTCAACAAAAGTGCGGGGGATTTTCAGACGGCAAAAAGCTTCGCGGGCAAGCCTTGCTCCTACAGGATGTGTGTAGGAGCGAGGCTTGCCCGCGAAGTGGGCGTTACCGAATCAAGCCTGACGCTGGTGCTTGTCGATTTGCTCGTGGCGCTCTTGAGCTTCGATGCAGTACTTGGTGGTCGGGCTGATCAGCAGGCGTTTCAGGCCAATGGCCTCGCCGCTGTCGTCGCACCAGCCGAAGCTGTCTTCTTTGATGCGTTCCAGAGCCTGTTCCAACTGAGGCAGCATGCGTTGGTCGCGATCGATCGCGTTGACCAGCCAGGTGCGCTCTTCTTCAACGGAAGCAGCGTCGGCCGGGTCAGCCGGGGTGTCCAGGCTTTCGATGGCGATGCGGTTCTGTTCGATGCGCTCGTGGGTTTCGACTTTCATGTTCTGCAACAGCTCGTAGAAAAAAGCATGTTGCTCGGCATTCATGTAGTCATCCGCCGGCATGGCCAGCAACTTGTCCTTTGTCATTGATATCTCTATAAAAAAACGTGCATTAAGGCGAATTAGGGAGCGTTCCGTCGGACCTCGTCGGCCGTCGGAAAGGCGCCATGTATTCCAAGCGCCACCCGGCACTCAATTTACGAGGGGCGGCAGTCTAAGGCCGACTTGAGGCCTCAGCAACTGAAAAGACAGCGAATTTGTCCGACAACACCCGGAAAGTGCTCTATGGCAGCCGTTGTGGTGGTTATCGGAGTGCGTTTATAGCAAGAAATTCAGTCCAGCGGCTGTATATAGAAGACAAACGGCTGCGCCACGCGGGTCAGGCGTGGCGCATTTTGCTGTTTATTGCGGTTTCAGCGTTTGAGTTTGCGCTTGTTGCGGTACTGGTCGATGACCACCGCCACCACAATGATCAGCCCCTTGATGATGTCCTGAATATACGCATCGACCCCGACAAAGGTAAAGCCGCTGGCCATCACCCCGAGAATCAGCGCGCCGATCACGGTGCCGGTGATGCGCCCTACCCCGCCCGCCAGGCTGGTGCCGCCGATCACTGCCGCGGCAATCGCATCCAGTTCATAGGACATGCCCATCCCGGCTTGCCCGGTCGCCGCTCGGGCCGAGGCCACCACGCCAGCCAGACCTGCAAGCAACCCGGCGATGCTGTAGACGATCACCAGATGCCGCTTGACGTTGATCCCGGAGGTCCGCGCCGCCTGCATGTTGCCGCCGATGGCGTAGGTGTATTTGCCGTACTTGGTGTAACGCAGGGCGATGTGGAAGATCACCGCCACCACCAGGAAGATGATCACCGGCATGGCGCCGTGGCCGATGGCGGTGTAGGAATCGGACAACATGCTCACCGGTTGGCCTTCGGTGTAATAGCGCGCCAATCCACGGGCCGACACCATCATGCCGAGGGTGGCGATGAACGGCGGGATCCCGGTCACTGCGATGATGCTGCCGTTGATCGCCCCCGCCAGCAGTCCGACCCCGAGCCCGGCAATCACCGGTATCCACACCGGCAAGTCGGTCAGCGACGGGAACACCGCCCGGGCAAAGTCCGAAGTCTGGGCCAGGCTGGCGGCAATCATTGCCGACAGCGCCAGCACCGAGCCGGAGGACAAATCGATACCGGTGGTGATGATCACCTGGGTCACGCCGATTGCCAGCAGGCCGATGATCGACACTTGCAGGATCATCAGCACCAGACGCTGGGAGTTCATCAGGAAACTCTGGTCGCGCACGATCCAGCCGAACACCTCAAACACCAGGCCGATGCCAATCAGCACCAGGAAGATGCTCAACTCGGTCGGAAAGCGCCGACGACTCTTGGTCGGTGCCGTTGCTGGCTTGTTTTCCAGTATCGCGTTCATAACCACTCACCCTTTTATCGCGTCGCCAGCGCTGGCCGCAGCCACCGCCAACATCAATTAGTGAACCGCGGACATGCCCGAGGCCAGTTGCATCACCCGTTCCTGGGTCGCTTCGCTGCGGTCGAGGGTGCCCATCAGGTCGCCCTCGTGCATGACCATCACCCGGTCGCTCATGCCGAGCACTTCCGGCAGTTCCGAGGAAATCATGATCACCGCCATGCCTTCGCTGGCGAGGTAGGAGATCAGTCGATAGATCTCGGCCTTGGCGCCGACATCGATGCCACGGGTCGGCTCGTCGAGGATCAGGATCCGTGGATTGGTCATCAGCCAGCGTGCCAGCAAGGCTTTCTGCTGATTACCGCCGGACAGCGTGTCGATGCACTGCTCCAGCGACGGGGTCTTGACCCGCAGCTTCTTGCACATGTCTTCGCACAGCACCCGCAGGGCTTTCTGCTGAATGAAGCCGTGACCGGCGTAATGCGGCAGCACGGCCATTTCCATGTTTTCCAGCACCGACAGGCACGGGAACAGGCCACTGAGCTTGCGATCCTCGGTCAGCAGCGCGAAGCCCTTCTCGATCGCCATGTGCGGGTCGCTGATGCGCACCACCTCGCCGTCGAGGCGAATCTCGCCGCCGTCGCTGGGGGTGATGCCGAAAATCGCTTCGGCGACGTTGGTCCGCCCGGAGCCCATCAACCCGGCAAGCCCGAGGATCTCCCCGGCATGCAGGTCAAAGGACACACCTTTGAAAATCCCGTCGAGCTTGAGGTCGCGCACCGACAGCAGCAAATCGCCAATCGGCTTTTCGCGCACCGGGAACAACTGGCTCAGCTCGCGGCCGACCATCATCGAAATCAGACTGTCGCCGTCCATGCTGTCGGCCCGTTGCAGGCCGATGTAGGCACCGTCGCGAAACACCGCCACTTCATCGGCGATGGCAAACACTTCATTCATTTTGTGGGTGATATAGATGATGCCTTTGCCCTGACTCTTGAGGTCGGCAATGATCGAGAACAGGTGGGCCACTTCCTTGTCGGTGATGGCCGAAGTCGGTTCGTCCATGATCAGCACGTCGGAGTCGTAGGACACGGCTTTGGCGATCTCGACCATCTGCCGCTCGGCGATGCTCAAGTTGCCGACCTGCTCTTCCGGATCGAGGTTGATGCGCAGGCGTTCCAGCAGTTTCGCGGTGCAGCGATGCATTTCGCGATGGTCGATCATGTGCAGGCCGTTGAGCTGCTCACGACCGATCCAGATGTTTTCGGCGATGCTCATGTGCGGCATCAGGTTGAGTTCCTGGTGGATCATCGCGATCCCGGCCTGGAGCGCCGACAGCGGCGTGTCGAACACCACCGGTTTGCCCCGCAGGCGAATCTCGCCGGCGTCCGGCTGGTAGATGCCGGCGATGATTTTCATCAGGGTCGATTTGCCCGCGCCGTTCTCGCCCATCAGGGCCAGCACCGAACCGGGGCGCACCCGCAGCTGCACATCGGACAAGGCCACCACACCGGGAAAACCCTTGCTGACGTTGATGATCTCCAGCAGGTACGGCTCATCGACAGGTGTTGCGGTTGGCTGGATACCCACCAACGGGGTGCTCGAAGCAGTCGCTGAAGCGAACATGATCAGGTACTCCATCAGCAAGGTCGCGGTGGCAACCTTGCGTGCTTATTGTTGTTATTGAACGGACAGGCTATTTGAACGTGTCGACGTTTTGCGGGGTGATCAAGCGGTATGGCACCCAGACGTTCTGTTCAACCGGTTCGTTCTTGGCCATTTTCACCGCTGTGTCGATGGAGCCGTCCGCCTGACCCTTGGCGTCCTGGAATACCGAGACCGCCATGTTGCCTTTCTTGATTGCGTTCAAGCCGTCTGGCGTACCGTCGACTCCGGCAATCAGCACCGAGCCTTTGTCGACGCCGGCCTGACTCAGGGCCATCGCAGCGCCAATCGCCATTTCGTCGTTGTTGGCCACCACCGCGTCAAACTTTCGGCCCTGGGTCAGCCAGTCGTTGACCAGGGTCATGCCTTTATCGCGCAGCCAGGTGCCGGTCTGCTCTTGCTCGATCTTGATGTTCGGGTACTTGGCCAGCACCTCTTTTACGCCTTTGGTGCGGTTGGTCGTGGAGTTGTTCGCCAGGTCGCCCAGCAGAATCACGATGTCACCCTTGCCGCCCATCTTGTCGGCTAGGTATTGCATCTGCATTTCACCGGCCTCCAGGTCGTTGGAAGCGACGGTGACCACGCCTTTAGGCAGTTTCAGGTCATCCGGGCGGCGGTTGACGTAGACCAGCGGAATGCCGGCCTTGACCGCGGCGTCCGTGATTTTACGGGTGGCTGCGGTGTCCACCGGGTTGACCACGATGGCATCGACCTTCTGGCTGATGAAGTTTTCCACCTGGCTCAGCTGCTTGACCACATCGCTGCGGGCATCTTCGAATTGCAGCTGCACGCCATCGGGATAGGTCTTGGCTTTCTTGTCCATGGATTCGCGCAGGTAGGTCAGCCAGGTGTCATCGAACTGGGACATGCTCACGCCGATCTTCATATCAGCCAGAGCAGCGCCGCTGGCGAACATCAAGGACAAGGCAAGTGCGGTGAAACGGATCGGGGTCTTCATGAAAAGTCTTTCTCCACATTCTTGTTGGTTTTATGGATAAGGCGTGACGATTTCAGTGACGGGGCAAGCGGACAATCGGTGCGCCTGGAATGCAGCAGACCAGGGCGCCGTTGCGTTCAACGCACAGCAAACGGGAAAAGGAATGGAACGAGGCGCGAGGCAGGTCGCGAAAGAGGTGTGAAGCGGAACGTAAAACATGCAAAGCAGCGTTAAAGGTTTTCATCGACGGTACCTGGCTTTTGTTTCTTGTTTTTGGTTCGTCCTGCACCCGTTCAGGCTTGGCCTGAGCGAGATTGGACGTTGATAGTCGGCAACCTGGAAATGACTTTATTGGAAAATAATTTCTATATCAACTCATTTTAGAATTTAATTCTGATTTTATTCCACGGGCATCGAACTGGCCCAATTCCACCACTTGATGGCGTTCGGCACTCAGTCGCGCAGCGTCCAGAACACGGGTGGTCGCCAGTGCATCACGCGCCTCGACCGGCAGTGGGCCACCGCTCTGCAACGCGGTTTGTAGCTGTAAATAGAACTGATTCCAGCAGCCGCGTTCGGAGGGAACGCGCTCGCGCACCTCGCCTTGTTCGAACCAGCCCCAGTTCCGGTGTTCCTCGACGCCCCAGCGTTCGCCTTCGGATTTTGGCGAGAGCCCGGCCAGCGCCGAAGCCTCTTGCCCGTCCAGGCCATCGACGCTGTAGCAACCCTGGGTGCCGGTGACCCGAAAGCGCGGCCCGGGGGTGTTTTGCAGGCAACTGCCGCCCAGGTGCGAAGTGACGCCGCTGGCGTGGGTCAGCGACATAAAGAAGCCGTTATCGTAGGTCTGGCCTTTTTCGAGGTATTCCAGTTCGGCGTAAACATGGGTGACCGGGCCGAATAACAGCAGCGCCTGATCCACCAGATGGCTGCCCAAGTCGCGCAGGAAACCACCGCCGCTGCCGTTGTTCACCGACTGCGGCGAGTAACGTTCGACCCGGGATTCGAAACGCGTGATCTGGCCCAGCGCGCCGGACTCGATGAGTTTGCGCACCGTGAGGAAATCCGAATCCCAGCGCCGGTTCTGGTAGACGCTGAGCCGCACGCCTTGGCGCTCGGCCATGGTGATCAGGGTTTGCGCCTGTTGCGCATCGGCGGCGAACGGTTTGTCGCTGACCACCGCCACCCCGTGCTCGATGCCATCGAGCACCAGCGCCGGACGACCCTTGAGCGGCGTCGACACCACCAGCACATCGATCCCGGCTTCCACCAGTTGGCCGATGCTGTCGAAGGCCGGCACGTTGGGGTGTTCGGCGGCGAGCAACTGTCGGCGCTCCGGGGAACGGGTGACCACGCCGACAAACGTGGCGCCCGGCAGGCTGCTGAGCAGCGGAGCATGGAAAAACCGGCCGCCATGGCCGTAACCGACAAGTCCGATACGCATGTGTGCATTCCTTCTTATTGTTAGATAGCCGCTGGCTGGATCTCCACCGGCCCTTGTAGGAGCTGTCGAGTGAAACGAGGCTGCGATCTTTTGACTTTGATTCTTAAAAACAAGATCAAAAGATCGCAGCCTCGTTTCACTCGTCAGCTCCTACAGGGATTTGTGTGGGGCTTAGCGGCAGAATTCGCTTTTGACCCGCTCCAGCATCATCCGGTTGGACTCATCCGGCCGGTCTTCCCAGGCGAACACCGACACCGTGGCGATGCCGTCGAACTGGATCTCACGCAACGTGCTGAAAAACTCCTCCCAGTTCACCTCGCCCTGGCCGATGTCCAGATGCTGGTGCACGGTGGCCACCACACCCGGCGGGTTGACGATGTAGCGCAAGCCCGAGGACGCCTTGTGGTTGTAGGTGTCGGCGATGATCAAGTGGCTCAGCTTGGAGCCGGCATACTTGAGCATCGAGGCGATATCCCCGACGCCGTCGTCATAGAAGAACGTGTGCGGCGCGGCGTAGAGGTAGTTGATCCAGTCGCGATCGAGGCCGCGAATGATGTCCACCGACTCGTTGTTGCGCTCGCAGAAATCATACGGATGCGCCTGGATGTCGAGCTTGATGCCCTCGCGTTCGAACTCGGGGATCAGCTCGTCCATGGAGCGCATGAACTGGTTCTCGCACACCAGCGGGTTGTCCGACTGGCCGGTGAATTCGGTGTTGACCAGTTCGCAGTCCATTTCCACGGCGATCTGGATCGCGCGTTTCCAGTTGCGCACGGCGGCGACCCGCAGGCCTTCGTCGGCGGCGGCCCAGTGGTACATCGGTAATAAGGAAGAGAGTTTGACCCCGGTGTCGCTCAGGGCTTTGCGAAATTCCTTGATCCGCGCCTTGTCCACGCGGGGGGCCTTGTAGAACGGCAGGAAGTCTTCGCGGGGCGACAGTTCGATGTGTTCGTAGCCGAGCTCGGCGACTTTATCGACCATCTTGCCCAGGGACAGGGTGCGGTACATGTAGGGGTCTAGTGCGATGCGCATATTCTTATTCTCCTTCACCCGAAATCAACACCTCCCCCTGTAGGAGCTGACGAGTGAAACGAGGCTGCGATCTTTTGATCTTGATTCGAAAAAAAGCAAAGTCAAAAGATCGCAGCCTCGTTTCACTCGTCAGCTCCTACAGGGAGCGGGGATCGGGGTTTAGCCGTAGAAATGTGGGCGCTCTGGCAGGCCGACTTTGACGATCTGGCCGCTGTTTTGCGCTTCGATGCACTTGTCTGCGGCCACTGCCGCCGCGAAGCCGTCCCATGCAGACGGGCCGCCAACTTGACCCGAACGCACACCGTCAATGAAGGCCTGTAGCTCAACGTCATACGCCGCGATAAACCGATCCTTCCAGTCCATCAGAATCGCATTCGACAGTTTCGCGCCACTGCGCAGTTGCACCTGTTGCGGCTCCGGCAATTTGGCGATGCCGGTCTCCCCCACCACTTCGCACTGGATGTCATAGCCGTACTGGCAATTGACGAACACTTCCACGTCGATACGCGTGCCCTTGGCCGTTTCCAGCAGGACGATTTGCGGGTCTTTCAGGTGCGCGAGGGCTTTGCTGGATTTGCGCGGGAATACCACCTGCACCGAAACGTAGTCGTCATCGAGCAACCAGCGCAGCACATCCAGTTCATGGATCAACGTGTCGGTGATCGCCATGTCGGTCTTGTAGTTCTCGCCCACGCTCGGGTTGCGGTGCGCGCAGTGCAGCATCAGCGGTTCGCCGATCTGGCCGCTGTCGATCACCGCTTTGAGGGCGCGATACCCTTCATCGTACGGGCGCATGAAACCGACTTGCACCAGGCGCTTGCCGTGGGCCACTTCGGCCTCAACGATCTTGCGGCAGCCTTCGGCGGTGACGGCCAGGGGTTTCTCGCAGAACACCGGTTTGCCGGCGGCAATCGCTGCCAATACGAATTCTTCGTGGCTCGGGCCCCAGGAGGTGACGAGGATCGCCTCGACTTCCGGCGCCTTGATCAGCGCGTGGCCATCGGGGTAGACCTCGGCGGTCAGTTTCAGGTCGGACACGACTTTCGCGGCTTGCTGCAAATTGATGTCGGTGACCGCGACGACCTGGCTATTGAGCAAGGTCTGGCTGCAACGACGGATATGGTCCTGGCCGATGGCCCCGGTGCCGATGACGCCGATCTTTAAAGACATGTAGAGACTCCTGGAGTTGTAGTTGTTCGTTCAGGGGCAATCAGTACTGACGGGCCTTGGCCAGTCGTTCGTTCAGGGTCTTGGCCACCGCGTCGGTGCGGGCGCTGGTGGAAACCTGCGCCACGCCGACCCGCCACCACGACAGGTATTTGTGAATCATCGTTTTGGGCAGAACCTTGATATCGATCAGGGTCGAGACCGTCTGCAACCGCGCATCGGCCAGCGCCGCTTGCAGCTCTTCAACGGTGTTCACCTTGTAAGTCTTGCAGCCATAGGCCGCCGCGCTCATGGCGAAATCCACCGGCACGAAACCGCCGTCGAGCTTGCCGGTTTCCGGGTTGCGGAAGCGGAACTCGGTGCCGAAGCTGTCCATGCCGTGTTCCATTTGCAGGTTGTTGATGCAGCCGAAGGTCATGTTGTCCAGCAGCACCACGTTGATCTTGCGCCGCTCCTGAATCGAGGTCGCCAGTTCCGAGTGCAGCATCATGTAGGAACCGTCACCGACCAATGCATAGACCTCGCGATCCGGCTCGGCAAGCTTCACCCCCAGCGCGGCGTTGACTTCGTAGCCCATGCACGAATAACCGTACTCGACGTGGTAGGTGTTCACGCCTTTGCTGCGCCAGCTGCGCTGCAAGTCGCCGGGCAGGCTGCCGGCGGCGGCGACGATCACCGCGTCATCGGCCAGGGTTTCGTTGAGCACGCCGAGCACGCGGCTCTGGGTCAGGCAGGAACCGGTCAGCTCGATAAATTCCCGCAGCACGGCCGGGTCCATGTGGTCGTTGATTTCCGGGACAAAATCCTTGGCCTGATATTCGACCTGATAGATCCGATCGACTTCCTCATCCAGTTGCGCCTTGGCCTGGCGCGGTTGATCGCCCCAGCTCGAACGGTAATCGCCCAGTGCGTCGGCCAATGCCAGCAGACCGCTTTTGGCGTCGGCCAGCAGCTGCACGCCATCGAGTTTCAGCGCATCGCAGGGGCTGATATTCAGGTTAAGAAATTGCACTTCGGGATGTTGGAACAGGGATTTCGACGCCGTGGTGAAATCGCTGTAGCGAGTGCCGATACCGATGATCAGGTCAGCGTCTTTCGCCAGCAAGTTCGCCGCCAGACAACCGGTTTCGCCGATGCCGCCGACGTTCAGCGGATGGCTCGATACCACCGCGCTCTTGCCGGCCTGGGTTTCAGCGAACGGTATATCGAAGCGCTCGGCAAATGCCTGCAATGCGGCGTTGGCCCCTGAGTAGCGAACCCCGCCACCACAAATAATCAGCGGCTTGCGCTTGCCTTTGAACAGCGCCAGCGCATCGCCGAGCATCGCTTCAGTGGCCGGGCGCCGCTCGATACGGTGCACGCGTTTTTGCAGGAAGTAATCGGGATAGTCGTAGGCCTCGGCCTGCACGTCTTGCGGCAAGGCCAGGGTCACGGCGCCGGTTTCGGCGGGATCGGTGAGCACGCGCATGGCGTGGATCGCCGCGGTCATCAGTTGCTCGGGACGGTTGATGCGGTCCCAGTACTTGCTCACGGCTTTGAAGGCATCGTTGGTGCTGATGCTCAGGTCGTGGAACTGTTCGATCTGTTGCAGCACCGGGTCCGGCTGGCGACAAGCGTAGACATCGCCGGGCAGCAGCAATAACGGAATGCGGTTGGCGGTGGCCGTGGCGGCAGCGGTCAACATGTTGGCCGCGCCGGGGCCGACGGAAGAGGAACAGGCGTAGATCTTGCGCCGCAGGTGTTGCTTGGCAAAACCGATGGCGGCGTGGGCCATGCCTTGCTCGTTGCGGCCCTGATGCACGATCAAATCGCCGCTATCCTGCTCCAGCGCTTGGCCGAGACCGAGCACGTTGCCGTGGCCGAAAATGGTAAAGACCCCGGCCACGAATTTGCTCTGGACGCCATCGACTTCGATGTACTGGTTATCGAGGAATTTCACCAGGGCCTGGGCCATGGTCAGTCTTGTAGTGGTCATGTCCGATCCTTCAATACACGAAGAAACCCTTTGTGGGAGCGGGCTTGCTCGCGAAGGCGGCGGCACATCCAGCATTGATGTCGCCTGACACTCCGCATTCGCGAGCAAGCCCGCTCCCACAGGGGATCTTCATTAGCCTTGAGAGTTTTGCAGGTGGTTCATGCTTGCGCCGATCGCCTGTTCGATGTCCGCCAGGCCATGCACGCTGTCGGCAAACGGTTCGAACGACAGGTAGCCGCCATAACCGCTGCCCAGCAAGGTTTCGATCTGTGCGGCATTGCCAAGGATGTCGCCCTCGCCCACCAGCACCCGATGGCCGTCGCGAATGCTGTTCAGCGGCGCTTCGGCATCCTCGACGCCAGAGATGTGCACCAACCCGGTCAGCTCAGGGAAAAACTCCTGCTCACTGGCCAGGTGATGGTGAAAGGTGTCATGCACCAGGCGAAACACATCCAGCCCACCAATCGCCTTGATCGCATCCACCGCCGGCCGTTTGCGCCGCAGCGAACACTCTTCAAACCCCAGCGGCTCGATAAACCCGAGAATCCCGTGATCGCGCAGGATCGGCGCCAGTTCAGTCAGCGCCGTGCGCAAGCCCGAAGCGCGTTCGGCTTCATTGCGCGTATCGGCGCGGTCATTCAACGGGCACATCACCAGCCCTTGCGCGCCGCAATCCCGGGCATACGCAGCCAGCTTCAACGCCTGGGCACGGCGCTCGTCATTCCACACATCAAACGGGTACAGCGCGTTGATCGACAGCACGGTGATGCCTTTGGTCGCGCACAATTCACGCACCGTTTCCGGTGCGGTGCCGTCTTCGATCTCGATGCCTTTGAGGTCGTTGCGGATCTCGATGGCGTCGGCCTTGAGGGTCACCGCCAGGTCGATGAACGCTGGCAGGGACAAACGCGGGGCGACCATACGGTTCAGGGCGAAACGCAGGGGCTTGCTCATTATTGTTGTTCTCCGCAGGTGAATTATTTGGCGGTTGGCATGCTGAATTCGGGGCCTTTAGCGATGCTGTCGGGCCAGCGCTGCATCACGCTTTTGTAGCGGCTGTAGAAACGGATGCCTTCTTCGCCGTACGCGTGGTGATCGCCGAACAGCGAGCGCTTCCAGCCGCCGAACGAGTGCCAGGCCATCGGCACCGGGATCGGCACGTTGATGCCGACCATGCCGACCTTGATCGTGCGGGCAAACGCGCGGGCAATGCCGCCGTCGCTGGTGAAGCACGACACACCGTTGCCGAATTCGTGGGCGTTGATCAACGCCACGGCGCTGGCGAAGTCCGGCACGCGGACGATGCCCAGCACCGGGCCGAAGATCTCTTGCTGGTAGATACTCATCTCGGGCGTGACGTTATCGAACAGCGTCGCGCCAACGAAGAAACCGTTCTCCGCGCCGGGCACTTTGAAATTGCGGCCATCGACAATCAGCTGCGCGCCCTGGGCCACGCCTTCGCCGATAAAGCCTTCGACCTTGGCCTTGTGCTCGGCGGTGACCAGCGGCCCCATGTCGCTGTCGCCCAGCATGCCGTTGCCGACCTTGAGCTGATCAATGCGCGGCAGCAACTTGGCGATCAACTGATCGCCGACATCGCCCACCGCCACCGCAATCGAGATCGCCATGCAACGCTCGCCGGCCGAGCCGTACGCCGCGCCGATCAGGGCATCGGCGGCTTGATCCAGATCCGCGTCGGGCATGACGATCATGTGATTCTTCGCGCCGCCCAGGGCCTGCACGCGTTTGCCGCGAGACGTGGCTTGCTGGTGGATGTATTCGGCAATCGGCGTCGAGCCGACAAAGGAAATCGCCTCGATGTCCGGGTGTTGCAGCAACGCATCCACCGCGACTTTGTCGCCCTGGACCACGTTGAACACACCGTCCGGCAGCCCGGCTTCGGTCAGCAAACGCGCCATCAGCAAACTGGCCGACGGATCGCGCTCGGAAGGCTTGAGGATGAAGCAGTTACCGGTGACCAGCGCCAGCGGGATCATCCACAGCGGCACCATCACCGGGAAGTTGAACGGCGTAACCCCGGCGCAAACACCCAGCGGCTGGCGCAAGTTCCAGTTGTCGATGCCACCACCGATGTTGTCGCTGAAATCGGTTTTCAGCAGGTTCGGCGCACCGCAGGCGTATTCGACGATTTCGATGCCGCGAGTGACTTCGCCCTTGGCGTCGGACAGGACTTTGCCGTGTTCGCGGCTGATAATTTCCGCCAGTTCATTGTGGTGGCGGTCGAGCAGTTCCTTGAACTTGAACATCACCCGGGAGCGACGCAGCGACGATTGCTCGGACCACGCCGGGAAGGCTTGCAGGGCCGAGGCCACGGCTTCGTCGACGGTCTTCTCGCTTGCCAATCCAACCCGCGCCTGCACCGCACCGGTGGCCGGGTTGAATACGTTGCTGAAGCGTTCGCTGCCGCTGTCTTGCACCTGGCCGTTGATGTAATGGCCTAAAACCGGGGCGTTGCTCATTGTTCTTGTTCTCCGTGCAAATGTTGGAATTCAGGCTTTTCAGTTCAAAGATCGAGCAGCCAGCTGTGCTGCGGATCGTTATGGAACTGCCAGACGCGTTTCGGCCCGGCCATCACGTTCAGGTAATACGACTCGTAGCCATACGGCACGCTGACCGGGTGATACCCCTTGGGCACCACCACAAGGTCGCTGTTTTCCACGGCCATGGCCTGATCGATGCTGCGGTCGTCGGTGTAGACCCGCTGGAACACGAAGCCCTGAGGCGGGTTGATCTGGTGGTAATAGGTTTCTTCGAGAAAGCTCTGGTGCGGCAGGTCGTCGGTGTCGTGCTTGTGCGGCGGGTAGCTCGACGAGTGCCCCGACGGCGTACGCACTTCCACCACCAGCAGCGAATGCGCAGGCTCGGTGTCCGGCAGGATGTCGCAGACGTAACGGGTGTTGGCGCCCTTGCCGCGCACGCTGCGCTTCATGCTTTCGGGTCTGATCAGGCGTGGCCCGAGGTTGTTGGCGGTTGAGCCGGGGGCGGCACACACGGCGATTTGTACATCGCTGAGGGCGACCACTTGCGCCTGACTGCCGGGCGGCAAGTACGCGGCAAACGGGGATTTTTCTTCGAACACCGATTGGCGATCGCCGAGGTTGTCCCAGTCGAACGCGCCCTGCCCCGGCGCTTCGCCCTTGATGCTGACGCGACCGCTGAGCAGCACCAGGCACAGTTCTTTTTCGCCAGCGCTCACCGGCAAGGTTTCGCCGAGGCTCAAGCGATACGCAGCGAAGCCGACGTATTCCAACTCACCTTTGCCCAGCTCGACCATGGTCCGGCCACGGGCATTGCTTTTAACCAGCAGGCTCATCACTTAATCCTCTCGTCGAGCAGTGCGCGCAAGGTGTCGAAGCCTTTCTTGGCGTAGACATAACTCGGTGCGACCGCTGGATCCTGTTCGGCTTCGACCACCAGCCAGCCGTGGTAATCGGCGGCCAGCAACACATCGAGCAACGCGCCGAAATCGATGTCGCCATCGCCGGGCACGGTGAACGTGCCGTTGATGATGCAGTCCGGGAAACTCCACAGATGGTTGCGCGCCAGTTGCACCACCGGTTTGCGCACGTCCTTGAAATGCACGTGGCAGATGCGCTCGATGTGCTTGCGCAGCACCTGCAACGGTTCGCCGCCGCCCATGTAGCAGTGGCCCGAATCGAACAGCAGGCCGACTTCGCTGCCGGTCAGCGCCATCAGCTTGTCGATGTCCGCCGGGGATTCGACGTAGGCGCCCATGTGGTGGTGATACGCCAGGCGCACGCCTTGGGACAGAGTGAAACGCGCCAATTCGGTGAGCTTGTCGGCGTATTCCTGCCACGCTTGCTCAGTGTGGAAACGCGGGCGCTCGACCAGTGGAATGTGCTGGCCCTGGATCGAGTCAGCGACTTCGCCGTAGACCAGCACCGTGGCGCCGTTTTTGGCCAGCAGCTCGACATGGCTGCCGATGGCGTCGATTTCCTCGGCCACCGAACGACGGGCCAAACGGCTGGAATACCAGCCGGACACCAGCGCCAGATCGTAAGGCCGCAGCACGTCACCGACGCCTTTGGCATCCTTGGGAAATTTACCGTTGAGTTCGAAACCTTCGTAGCCGATTTCCTTGCCTTCGCTCAACGCAGTGCTCAGCGGCGTCTCGCCACCGAGGGACGGCAGGTCGTCGTTGCTCCAGGAGATCGGGTTGATGCCAATTCGGATAGCGGGCATGGCTGCACCTTTTATTGTTTTTACAAATCTGTAAGACCGACGCTGAACCCCTTGTGGGAGCGGGCTTGCTCGCGAAGAGGCCGGCACATTCAACATCAATGTCGCCTGACACACCGCCTTCGCGAGCAAGCCCGCTCCCACATTGGGTTTTGCGGTGTTTGGTCAGGCGCGGGCCGTGCGCCAGGCATCGATCAATTCAACAAACGTGCCCTGCACCTGGCGGATCAACGTTTCATCGTCGATTTCCCCCGCCATCCACGCCCGGCTCGGCTCCTGGAAAATCGTGCGGCCCACGGCAAATCCGCGACAGGTCTGACTCTGGCTGGCCTGTTGAAAGCCCTCGGCCAACGCCGCCGCCGGGGCATTCAGGCCCAACAGCACAACCCCACGGCAATACGGGTCACGCTCCTGAATCAACTCATCGAGCTGTTTCCATTCCTCGGCACTCTGCGCTTCGATCTTCCACCACGCCGGGTAGATGCCCAGGTTGTAGAGGCGTTTCAGCGCGCGATACAGCACGTCGGGATGAGCCGATGGGTGATCCTTGGGCGGGATGATTTCCAGCAGCAGTTCATGCCCGCTGACCTGCGACGCCTGGTACAAACCCTTGATCTGCGCTTCCTGTTCCAGACGCAGCAGTGGCTCGTCATCCGGATGAAATTGCACCAGGCACTTGATGATTTGTTCTTGCGGCCAGGCAATCAGGTTGCTGCCAATGGAGCGCCCGTGCTCGAAAGCCAGTGGCCGCGACCCCTGGACTTCCACCGGCCGCGCCACCCACCAGCCACGACCGGTGGCGGCGTTCAGTGAGTCCTGGCCGAAACGTTGATCCGCCAGCAGCCCGACATCAGCTTCGATGCCCTGAGTACGCAAATCAGCTTCGACCCGCTCCACGGCTTTGATAAACAGTTGTTTCAGTTCGCCAATCGCATTCAGGTCGCGACCGCCCTTGTGCGCCAGCTCCACCAACTGCCCGCGATGGTCGAAGGCGAAGATGAACAGTTGCTTCCATTGTTTGCGCGGCACGCTGACCTGATGCAAGCGTTGCAGCGTGGCGTCCTGATCCGGCCGGGTGATCGGCACCGGGCTGTTGAATAGATAGTCGAGTTCGGCGCGGGTAGGCATTGCCGGGGCGCAGGCGTGGCGCGACACCACCAGACCGCCGCAGGCATTGGCTAACTGGCAGCAACGCTCGTCGCTGGCGTCTTCCAGCCAACCGGCGAGGAAGCCCGACATGAAGGCATCGCCGGCACCCAACACGTTGAGCACTTCGACGCGCACACCCGGGTAGATCGCGCCGTCTTCAAGGCGCACCGGAATCACCCCATGAATCACCGTGCAACCCTGCGGGCCGAGCTTTACCACCAAGGTCGCATCACTCAGGCGTCGTACGTTGCGCAACGCGGTAAGCAAATCCTCGGAACCGCCGGCAATCAAAAACTCTTCTTCGGTGCCGACGATCAAGTCAAAACGCGGGAGGATTTTCTGCACGTGCTGGCTGACGTTCTGGTCCGCGACGAAACGGGTTTCGCCGTCGGCCTTGCCGGCCAGGCCCCAGAGTACCGGGCGATAGTCGATGTCGAGAATGCGTTTGACGTTGTGTTTTTCGGCGTAGTCCAGTGCCTGGATGCTCGCCTTGTACACGCCGTCGGTGGAGAAATGCGTGCCGGTGATCAGCAAGGCTTTGCTGGAGGCAATAAAGGCTTCGCTGATGTCTTCGGCCCGCAGCGCCATGTCGGCGCAGTTCTCGCGGTAGAACACCAGGGGAAAGGTTTCGCGATCCTTGAGGCCCAGCAGGACCATGGCGGTCAGGCGTTCCGGATCGACCTTGATCCCGCTGACATCACAGCCTTCGCGGGCCAGGGATTCGAGCAGGAAGCGGCCCATGTGGTCGTCGCCTACCCGGCTCAGCATGGCCGACTTGAGGCCCAGGCGTGCGGTCCCGAAGGCGATATTGGCGGAGGATCCACCGAGGTATTTGGCGAAGCTTGAAACATCTTCCAACCGCGCGCCGACTTGCTGCGCATAGAGGTCGACGCCAAGGCGCCCCAGGCAAATCAGATCCAATTGACGCCCACTGGCAAAACGAGTCTGGCCCATGCTGGCTCCTGTTATTTTTATCAGCCTGCGTTCGGGACGATGGACGTGCCGAACACTCTTGGTGGATGCAGACTAAAACGAGCGGGACCGAACAATCAATATTTATTCTATATATTTTTTACGTGGAATATTTTTTCCAATAAACTCCGGTACGAGCGTTCCAGACGTGGTTCATCGTTTCAGCAGGCCGCTTGCCGTCGGCAAGCTCAAGATTTTATTCCGGCCTACCCTGTAGACTGCGCACAGCCAACCTATTGTCAGGGGATGACCGATTCGTCATTCCTATAAGAACAAGCCAGAAGGATTTCCTATGTCCCGCACCGATCAGCCGGCTACGACCGAGAGCACGCCCGAGAGCGACCTCCAGAGCCCACCGATCAATGCCGAGCGATTGCTGCAGCTGATCACCAACGAATACGAAAGCCTGCCGCGCCAGCTCAAACGCATCGCCACCTACATGAGCCAGCAGAGCGACCGGATCATGGTCGATCGCATCAGCGACATCGCCCGGGAATGCGAAGTGCACCCCTCGGCCATCGTGCGCTTCTCCCAGCGCTTCGGTTTCAGCGGTTTCAGCGAGATGCAGGCGCTGTTCCGCGAGGCGTACACGCACAAGACCACGCCAGTGCAGAACTACCAGCAACGCATCCGCAGCATGATCGCCAACAAGTCGCAGAAGGCCAGCGGCGGCGACCTCGCCCGCGAATGCGTCAACGCCACGCTGTCGGGCATCGAACGCCTGGGCATGGAACTCGACGATGTGGCCTTCGACAAAGCCGTGGATCTCGTGGTGAATGCCGACAACATCTACGTGGTCGGCGTGCGCCGTTCATTCGCGGTGGCCGACTATCTGGTCTACAACCTGCAACACACCAACAAGCGCATTCACCTGGTGTCCGGCCTCGGTGGCAGTTATCGCGAGCAAATGCGCAGCGTGCGCGCCAACGACCTGGTGATCGCCATCAGCTTCACGCCCTACGGCAAGGAAACCCAACACTGCCTGCGCATCGCCCAGCACCATCAGGCGAAAACTTTGATCATCACCGACAGCAACCTTTCGCCGCTGGCCAAGCGGGCGAGCACGGTGCTGCTGGTGAATGAAGGGAGTTCGTTTGCGTTCCGGTCGCTGAGTGCGACGTTGTGTTTGTGTCAGGCGTTGTTTATTGCGGTGGCGTATCGGTTGGAATTGAAGGTGGATGAGATTCATGAGCAGGTGGGGTTTGAGGATTAGCACGCCGGCGTTTGCAGGGCGCAAAATCGCTGACTAAGGTTGTTCGCATCGCGAGCAAGCTTTGCTCCTACAAGGAACGCGTCATGAAACTGATCGGTATGCTGGATTCACCTTACGTGCGCCGTGTGGCGATTTCTGCCAGACACTTGGGCATCGATCTTGAGCACGACTCGGTGTCGGTGTTTCGGCATTTCGAGCAGTTCCAGCAGATCAATCCGGTGGTCAAGGCGCCGACACTGATACTGGATGACGGTGAAGTGTTGGTCGATTCGACGCTGATCATTGATTACCTCGAAGCGCTGGCCGGGCCTTCTAAAAGCTTGATGCCGAGCGATCTGAAGCAGCGTCTGCGATCTTTGCGGGTGATCGGACTGGCACTGGCGGCGTGCGAGAAGTCTGTGCAGCTTTACTACGAACGTAACCTGCGGCCGGCGGACATTCAGTATCAGCCGTGGGTTGAGCGAGTTGAAGGGCAGCTCTCGGCGGCCTATTCGGCGCTGGAGCGGGAGCTTTCGAAGCAACCATTGCCGGGTGGTTCCGCGATTGCGCAGGACGGGATTACCGTGGCGGTCGCCTGGAGCTTCACCAACCTCGTGGTACCAGATCAAGTCGATGCGGAGCGCTTCCCGCAGATCGCCGAGTTCACCGCGCAGGCGGAAAAGCTTGAGGCGTTCATCGCTACCCCGATAACCTGAGCCGCCCTTCTTCACGGATTCGCTCATGACCGCCGCTGAAACCCCTGCCCCGGCGCTGAAGGAAATCTTCAACGCCGAGCGCCTCAAGCACATCGCGACCGAAATGACGGCGGTTTACCCGGCGTTCAACGCCAAAGCCTTCTTGAAAATGGCCAATGAAGGCCTGGCTGACCTGTCGATCATGCAGCGCATGGCACGGGTCAGCGAGTGCCTGCATGCGGTGTTGCCGCTGGGGTATGAAGAATCCCTGGACGTGTTGCGTGCCCTCGCCCCTCGGCTGAACAGTGGGTTTGTCAGCATCTCCCTGCCGCATTACGTCGCGATGTACGGCGCACATGACTTTGACCAGTCAATGGAAGCGCTGAAGTTTTTCACCTCGTTCGGTTCATCCGAGTTTGCGATCAGGCATTTTCTGCGCAGTGATCTTGAGCAATCGTTGGCGTTGATGCAGGTGTGGTCGCTGGATGAAAACGAACATGTGCGCAGGCTGGCCAGCGAAGGCAGTCGTCCGCGATTGCCGTGGTCGTTTCGCCTGGAACCGATTCAGGCTGACCCGAGGTTAGCGGCGGCGATTCTCGAGAACCTCAAGGCGGATGAAAGCCTTTATGTGCGCAAGTCTGTCGCCAATCACCTCAATGACATCACCAAGGATCACCCGGAGTGGGTGCTGGATTTGATTGAGGGTTGGTCGTTGGAGAACAAGCACACCGCGTGGATTGCAAAACATGCGCTGCGCAGTTTGATCAAACAGGGGAATCAGCGGGCGTTGGCGGTGATTGGGGCTGGCGGGAAGCCTGAGGTTGAGATTGTCGGGGTGAAGGTTGAGCCGGCGGTGATTCGGTTGGGGGAGAAAATCACGCTTTCGTTTAGCGTGAAATCCACGGTGGCGGAGAGTCAGCGGCTGGTGATCGACTACGCCATCGATTACGTCAAAGCGAATGGCAGCACGTCCGCGAAAGTGTTCAAGCTGAAGGCCCTGACCCTGCCCGGCCATGCTGTTGAAATGGTCAGCCGTGGGCAGCAAATCAAAGAGCTGACCACGCGTAGGCATTACGCGGGCGCGCATGCCGTGCACATCATGGTGAATGGTGAGTTGTTGGCCAGCACCTCTTTCGAAATCCTTCCCTGATTTCAAGTCTGATCGCGGACCACTGTGGCGAGGGAGCTTGCTCCCGCTGGGCTGCGGAGCGGCCCCAAATCGGTCATCGAGTTCTTTCTGGAACACCGCGACAGCTTTATTGGGGCTGCTGCGCAGCCCAGCGGGAGCAAGCTCCCTCGCCACAAAAGTGTTCAAGTGCAGTGAGGGAGTCGCCTCCCTCACTCGGGTTCCTGGCTGCTACCCAGGCTTGTGGTTATCCAGTACGCGATTGACCGCCATCTCACCGATCAGCAGCGCCCGATGCATCACCAGCATCGTATGGCGGCGCGGGCCGTCTTCCAGCTCGGCGAGGTCGATGAGCATCTTGCGCACCGATGACACCGACTCATAAGCCTCGACCAGCAACGTTTCGTCATCCACCGCTGCGTCGATGGTGAGAAAGGTGCCGGAACTGCGGGGCGGTATCTGCGTTTTCGTCGCCCCGGGGTTAAGGTAGAAGTTGAGCGTGCGATCGGCCGCTGCTTTCAGCTTTTGTGGGTCAAGATCAAAAGAGGCGTCGTAGGGTACTGGATCAGTATTCGGGGGGTTGGGAGTAACTTTGAACATGGATGGAACCTCTGATACGAATTTTAAGGAGCCATCACCCTCGCTACCAAACGAAGGGTGGCGGCCATACGTGGGTTGGTAGACCGGTCGTACCAGAACCCGGCGCCCACAAGGGGCCCCACGCATGACCACCATAAAAACAGAGTCGCAAAAAAGAGACGTCATAAGGTGTTGCCATGCGGCTGATAACGAGGCGGGCTACCAAACCCGATCACTGTTTTGCAGTGACCCGGAAACGATATATCCCACCCCATAGACGCACAAGCCGGCCGATTCTGGCGTACGCGTAGGTAACGGCGCAAGGCGTTGTAGCCGTTTATGACGTAACACCGGGTGTCTTTAAACACTCGCTTAAACGCCTGCTTTTGTAGGAGCAAGGCTTGCCCGCGAAGAACGATGACGTGGTGTGTCAGGCCTGACGCCTTCGCGAGCAGGCTCGCTCCCACAGGAGATATGTGGCGGCCACAAATCCTGCAAACAACACCGAACCAATGTGGGAGATTCTATGTTGCAGGGCAACCCTGTAACTTCAAGCCGGTCGGTATTCGCTCTGATTTTTCATCAGGGCGAATGCCACCCGGCAGAGTTTCCGGGCAAGGGCTACCAAGGCTTGGGTTTTTGAGAAGCCTCTTGCCAAATACGCCTCGTAAAACGGCTTCCATTTAGCCGAGCGGCAGGCCGCCATAGCGGCGTTGTAAGCCAGCCGGCGTACTTCCGGATCCCCTTTTTTGGTCAGATACCGGGGCCCGTTTTTCTTCCCGGAGTCATCGACCGTAAGGTCCATCCCCAGAAACGCGATAAACGCATCACCATTGGCAAAATCACCGCGCATAAAGGTCGTCGCCAACCCGGTTGCTGTCAGTTCGCCAACCCCTTCGATGGCTTTGCAACGGTCGATATTGGCTTCAATACCTGCCTCTTTGCTGACCTTGCGCAGCAGTTTTTGAATGGCCTGATCCGCTTGCTTGAAGGCCTTTTGCTGGGCGGCCTGCACTTTCTTTAGCAAGGGTTCATTGGCCCAGCTCAGCATCAGACCAGCGTGGTTCTGGATCAGCGTTGCACGCCTGTGGAGCAGGCTTTTCAGCGAGGTGTAGGCCTTGGGTGGCGGGCTCCAGATTCGCAGCCCGTCTTGTTCATTCGTCAAATAGCGCGCCAGCAGACGAGCATCGCAGGGATCGTTCTTGGCTCGTTGACCGATACCACGGCGATAGTTGCTCACCCGATAAGCGTCCACGACATAGACCTGATGGCCCATTGCATGAGCGAGCTCGACGGTGTCCAGGTGATAGATGTTGGTAGCTTCAACGGCGATAGCACTTTGCGCGGGCAGTGTTTTAAGCCAGCGTTTGAGGGCTGTTCGATCGTTTTTGATGGAGTCAGTGGCTTGACGATCGGTGCGATAAGCAACGATTTCAGCCTTGGCGATATCGATGCCAACCACGGTCTGCAAAGTAAGGATTGTCATGACGAATCCTCGGAGCTAGGGTTTAGGTGCTTGTCGGGGTTTACCCTTGCGCTGGCTTGCCTCTATCGTCGGTTTTACCGATGAATTCCTTATCGGCGCTTTGGGTAGAAGGGGCGGGATGAGAAGTCTCCCACGGTCTGTACTGGTCAGAGTCAGAATCGAGCTTTTAGTCCCGCCCACCCCTTCAAGTCTAAACATACAAGCGGGCTTGCTCGCGAAAGCGGTATTACAGGCTCCGAAGATGCATCGGCCTTACCGACGCCTTCGCGAGCAAGCCCGCTCCCACAAAGGTTCATCAGCGCTGACGTTCTGCGGAACGCCCCGGCAGCATGCGCACCAGCGTGTTATCGCGCACCCAGTAGTGATGGAACAATCCCGCCGCCGCGTGCAAGCCGATCAACCAGTAACCGGTGCTGCCGAGCAGCTCATGCCAATACTTGATCTGCTTGGCCAGGTCCGGATCAATCGCCACTGGCGACAGCAATGGCCAATCGAAATACGGCAGCGGTTTGCCAGCGACCGCCAGGGTCAGCCAACCCAACACCGGCGTGGCAATCATCAAGACATAAAGCGCCAGATGCATCAGGTGCGACACGCCGGTTTGCCAGCTCGGCGGGGCCGGGGTGATCGGTGGACGCGGTGTCAGGCGCCCGATCAACCGAACCCACACCAACACAAAAATGCTGATACCGAACACGCCATGCAGGCCCATGAACAGGCTCTTGGCAGAGCTGCCACGGGGCAGCAGCCCTTTGATTTCGATGCAGGCATAAACGCCGACAAACAGCGCCAGCATCAGCCAGTGCAGGGTGATCGACAGGTTTCCATAGCGGTGGGCGATTGAATCGCGGGTCATAACGGGCCTCATGTATTCACAGTGGCTGGCGACTCATTCGCGCAGCCGGGTTCGACCGACGCCACCCTGCCCGCCCAGCCTTAAGGCAATCTGAAGGTGCCAGTTCCGGATCCTTTTGCCACCTTCAGACTCCGTTAAGAAAGGCCCCCGATACTCCTCCCAAACTGACTCCGGGGAGGCGTCTTGCAATGCCCGATTACGACTGGAACATCCCTTTGCCCCTGCGCTTCGGTCAAGCCGAAACCCCGCAGATGAGTCTGACCAGAGCCCTGCCCGGCGAGCCGCAGCGCACTGTCTTCGAAGCCTATATCCAGCAACGTTTCCGCAAGGCCCACGGTGCCGATATCCGCCATTTCATGCCGGAGCTGTTCGGCCTGCGCAACGCCGCCGACGAGCTCTGCGCAGTGGCCGGCGTGCGGCGGGCGAATGAAGAGCCGCTGTTTCTGGAACGTTACCTGGACGAATCCATCGACCCGCTGATCAGCGCCGCCGCTGATCGACCGGTGGATCGCGCCGGCATCGTCGAGGTGGGCAACCTGGCCGCCAGCGACACCGGCAGTGCGCGCCTGAGCATCATCGCTATCACCTACCTGCTGGCCATGGGCGGCCTGGAATGGGTGGCGTTCACCGGCAATATCGGCCTGGTGAACAGCTTTCATCGCCTCGGTCTGAAACCGGTCACGCTTTGCGCCGCCGACCCGGCTCGGCTGGGCGACGACCTTCAGCACTGGGGCAGTTATTACGAAAGCAAGCCCTGGGTGCACGTCGGCAACATCCGCGCCGGGTTCATTCACTTGCGCAACATCGGGATGTTCAATCGCCTGGGGTTGCCGTCGTCCATCGAGGACTCCAGCCATGTCGCCTGAAGTCGAGCGTTTCGAACAGACCCTGCGCAGCCATGCCGAACGCAAGGCCAACGGCGTCGCCCTGTGGGGTGATCAGTTGAAACTGGATTACGCCACGCTTTACGCACAAGTGATCTATCGCCGACAACGTTTGCGGGTTGAAAACGTCAAGGTCGTGGCACTGGCGCTGGACAACGGCGTCGAGGCCATCCTCTGGGACCTCGCCGCGCTGTTCGAAGGCGTAACCTGCCTGACGCTCCCGCCCTTTTTCAGCGCGGCTCAACGCCGTCATTGCCTGGAACAAAGCCAGGCTGAACGGGTAGTCGCCGAGCCGGCACTGGACACCGAACTGCAAGCAGCCGGGTACGAGAAAACCGGCGAGTTCTGGCGCCGCAGCTTCAATGGTCCGCAACGATTGCCCGATGGCACGGCCAAGCTGACCTTCACCTCGGGCACCACCGGCACACCCAAAGGCGTGTGCTTGAGTGGCGAAGCGATTCTGCGAGTCGCCCGCGAACTCGATCAGGCCAGCAAACCGACTGATCCGCAGCATCATCTGGCGCTGCTGCCCCTGGCGATCCTGCTGGAAAATATCGGCTGTTACGCCGCGCTGTATGCCGGCGCAACCTTGAGTGTACCCAGCCAAAAAGCCCTGGGCATCCAGGGCGCCAGTGGCGTCGATGTGCCGCAATTGCTCGGTTGCCTGGCCAGCCGTGCGCCCGAGAGCCTGATTCTGGTGCCGCAGTTGCTGCTGATGCTGGTCAGCGCCGCCGAGCAAAAGGCCTTTAACCCGCAATCACTGCGATTTGCCGCTGTCGGCGGTGCGCGGGTTGCCGAAGAGCTGCTGCACAGGGCGCAACGGGTCGGCATTCCGGTCTACGAGGGTTATGGGCTCTCGGAATGCGCGTCAGTGGTGTGCCTCAACCGCCCCGGAGCGCGCCGCCCCGGCAGTGTCGGCCGGCCCCTGCCCCACGTGGAGATTCGCCTGGCCGAGGACGGTGAAGTGCTGATCAAGGGCTCGACCCTGCTCGGGTATCTGGGGGATGTGCCCCACGCTGAAGAGTGGTGGCCCAGTGGCGATCTCGGCGAGTTCGACCCCGAAGGTTTTCTCTACCTCAAGGGGCGCAAGAAACATCAATTCGTCACCAGTTTCGGGCGCAACGTGAACCCCGAGTGGGTCGAAGCCGAACTGACCCAGCGCCGCCATATCGCCCAGGCCTTCGTCTATGGCGAAGCGATGCCCAGCAACCACGCACTGCTCTGGCCGCATCGCCCGGATTGCTCCGACGAGCAACTGGCGGATGCCGTGGCCGAAGCGAACGAAGCCTTGCCCGATTACGCCCAGGTCCAACACTGGTCCCGCCTGACTCAACCTTTTACCCCCGCCAATGGCTTGCTCACCGCCAATGGCCGTCCGCGCCGGGATGCCATCGTCGAGCGCTACCGGGCGCAGCTCACTGAATCCGCTTTTCCGGAGGAATCCGCATCATGAATTTTTTCGACACGCTGCAAGAAGCCACGCAGGCAGAACGCATCGAGCTGTTCAACCTGCCGATCATCCGCGATGCCCTCGAAGGCAAGGTCAGCCTTGAGAGCTACCGCGCCTTCCTGGCCCAGGCCTACTACCACGTGCGCCATACCGTGCCGTTGATGATGGCTTGCGGCGCGCGTCTGCCTTCGCGCCTGGAATGGTTGCGCAAAGCGGTCTGCGAGTACATCGAAGACGAATACGGTCACGAGCAATGGGTGCTCGATGACATCGCGGCCTGCGGCGGTGACAAGGATGCGGTCCGCAACGGGCGTCCGTCCCTGCCGATCGAATTGATGGTCAGTTTTCTCTACGACCTGATTGCCCGGGACAACCCCGTGGGCCTGTTCGGCATGGTCAATGTGCTGGAAGGCACCAGCATTGCCCTGGCGACCCACGCGGCGGGCAGCATTCGCGAGCGCCTGGAGTTGCCGGAAAGCGCCTTCAGCTACTTGAGTTCCCACGGTTCGCTGGACGTGGAGCACATGCAGACTTACCGCCGACTGATGAACACCCTTGAGGACCCGGCCGACCAGGCGGCGGTCATTCACGCTTCGAAAGTGGTGTACCGACTGTATACCGACATGTTTCGTGGTTTGCCGCGTGACGGGGAGAACCTGCATGCGCCTATCTGAGGCTCGGGTGATTTTGACCGGTGCCAGTGGCGGCATCGGCCTGGCCATCGCCAGCGCCCTGTGCGCCAGCGGTGCGCGGATATTGGCGGTGGCCCGGCATCGCGAAGTGCTGGAACCGTTACTGGCGCGCTATCCGCAGCACCTGGCCTGGGTCGCGGCCGACCTGACGTTTCTCGCCGATCGCCGCAAGGTCCTGGCCGCCGCCGAGGCCATCGGCGGCATCAACCTGTTGATCAACGCCGCCGGAGTCAACCACTTCGCCATGTTGGAACAGCTCGACGACAGTGAAATCAACGCCATGCTCGCGGTGAACATCAGCGCACCGATCTGCCTGACCAAGCTGCTGTTGCCGCTGCTCAAGCAAGCCGACAGCGCGATGGTGGTGAACGTCGGCTCGACCTATGGCTCCATCGGCTATGCCGGTTACGCCAGCTATTGCGCGACCAAATTCGCCCTGCGCGGATTCTCCGAAGCGCTGCGCCGGGAACTGGCGGACACCCGGGTCGGCGTGCTCTACGTCGCCCCCCGCGCCACCCGCACGACGATGAACAGCCCGGCAGCCCAGGCCTTGAACGATGCGCTGAAAGCCAATGTCGATGACCCGCAAACCGTCGCTTCGGCAGTCATGCACGCGATTGCCGGTGACCGTCGCGACCTGTACCTGGGCTGGCCCGAGCGTTTTTTCGTGCGCCTCAACAGCTTGCTGCCCACCTTGGTGGATAAGGGCCTGCGCAAGCAGTTGCCGCTGATCCGCCGCTTCAGCCAGAAACCCGACAACGAGAACCTCAAGCCATGAAAAAAATCATCGCCTGCCTGCTGCTGGGAACCTTGAGCCAAAGCGTCTGGGCCCTGGATCCCGCCGATCAGCAACGCCTCATCGGTATTCAACAAAACTGGGGGCATATCCAGTACGAAGTACCGGCCGAGCAACGCACCGCAGCCTTCGAAAAACTCGCCGCCCAGACTTCGGCGTTCACCCAGGAACGCCCGGCGGTGGCCGAAGCCTGGATCTGGTCCGGGATCGTCACCAGCAGTTGGGCCGGCGCCCAGGGCGGACTCGGTGCACTGGGAAAAGCGAAAGCGGCGAAGGCCGACCTGGAAAAAGCCCTGGCCCTGGACCCCAAGGCGTTGCAAGGTTCGGCCTACACCAGCCTCGCGGCGCTGTATGACCGCGTGCCGGGCTGGCCAATCGGTTTCGGCGACTCGGACAAGGCCGAGCAACTGCTCAAACAAGCCTTGCAACTGAACCCGACGGGCATCGATAGTCTGTACTTCTGGGGCGATCACCTCTACCGTCAAAAACGCTACGGTGAAGCCAAAGAGGCGCTGCAAAAAGCCCTCCAGGCCGCCCCGCGCCCTGGCCGGGAAACCGCCGATGCAGGCCGACGCAAAGAGATCGATGCCTTGCTGGTGGACGTCAATAAAAAACTCAACTGACAGGAGTCCGCGTGCGCTTATTACTGATCGAGGATGACGTGGCCCTCGGCGAGGGCATCCATCAGGCCCTGGGCCGCGAGGGCTACACCGTTGACTGGTTGCAGGACGGCAGTAGCGCCTTGCATGCGCTGCTCAGCGAAACCTTCGATCTGGCAGTGCTCGATCTAGGCCTGCCGCGCATGGACGGCCTCGAAGTGCTACGCCGCCTGCGCGACAGCGGTTCCAACCTGCCGGTGCTGATCCTCACCGCCCGGGATGCCACCGAAGACCGTATCGCCGGGCTGGATGCCGGGGCTGATGATTACCTGATCAAGCCCTTCGACCTGGCCGAGTTGAAAGCGCGCTTGCGCGCCCTGCTGCGACGCAGTGCCGGCCGCGCTCAGGTGCTGATTGAACATGCTGGCATCAGCCTCAACCCTGGCACCCAGCAAGTCAGCTATCAGGGCGAACCGGTGGCCCTGACGCCCAAGGAATATCAGCTGCTGCATGAATTGCTCTCGCCACCGGGCCGGGTCATGACCCGCGATCACTTGATGCAGTTGCTCTACGGCTGGAACGAGGAAGCGGAAAGCAACACCCTGGAAGTGCACATCCATCACCTGCGCAAGAAATTCTCCAGCAACCTGATCCGCACCATTCGCGGCGTCGGGTATCTGGTGGAGGAGCGCCGATGAACTCGATCAGGCGTCGCACCCTGACGCTGATCATCGGTCTGTTGCTCGCGGGCCTGGCGGTGATCAGCGTGCTCAACCTGCACGACAGCAATCACGAAATCGCCGAGGTCTACGACGCCCAGCTGGCGCAGAACGCCCGCCTGCTACAGGGAGTCATGCGCATGCCGCTGGCCAGTAAGGAACGCGCCGAGTTGTACCAGGCCTTCAACAAAGCCTTGGGTGAAGCGGAGCCGAGGGTCGATGGCCATCCCTATGAAACCAAGATTGCCTTTCAAGTCTGGAATCAACAGGGCGAAGTCCTGGTGCACACCGCGAGCGCGCCGTCCTTCAAGACGCCGCCCTCGACTCCAGGCTTCAGCGATGTGGAGGATCTGAGCGGGCGTCACTGGCGCGCCTTCGTGCTGGAGGACAAACAGAGCGCATTGCTGATTTGGGTGGGTGAACGGGACGACGTGCGTTCGGACCTGGTGGATCGCATCCTGCGCCATACCCTAGGGCCCAATGTGCTGGGCAGCCTGATCCTGGCGCTGCTGGTCTGGCTGGCCATCGGCTGGGGGCTCAAGCCGCTGGCGGACATGGCTGCCACCCTGCGGGCGCGGCACAGCGGTTCCCTGGAGCCGCTGCAACTGGCACCACTGCCCAGCGAACTGGAACCGATGCAGGCAGCGCTCAATCGCATGCTTGCACAAATCCAGGAACTGCTGGGCCGCGAGCGGCGTTTTATCGCCGACGCCGCCCACGAAATGCGCACACCCCTGGCGGTATTGCGGGTGCATGCGCAAAACCTGCTGGAGGCTGGCACCGAACAGGAACGCCGCGACTCCTTGGCTTATCTGATCGCCGGTGTCGATCGCACCAGCCGCCTGGTAAACCAACTGCTGACCATGGCCCGCCTCGAACCCAAAGCTGTGGCGCCCGTGCTGCACAGCATCGACCTGGCCGAAACCGTTCGCGACAGCCTGGTCGAGCTGACGCCCTGGCTGCTGAGCAAGAACCTCGAGCTGGCGTTCGACGTCAACGACCGGCCGTTCAACATCGTCGCTGATGCCGCCGCAATCGACATCGCCCTGAACAACCTGATCAGCAACGCGGCAAATTTCTCCCCCGAGCACGGTGTGATCACTGTGCAGCTCAGTCAGTCGGACGGGTTCTATTCACTGAGTGTCGAGGATCAGGGTCCGGGCATCGACGAAGAGAACCGCGGGCGATTGTTCGAACGCTTTTACAGTCGAGGGAACGCAAATGGCGCCGGGCTGGGACTGACCATCGTCAACACCATTGCGACCCGGCTTGGAGGACGGATCACGTTGATCAACCGACCTGAAGGTGGGCTGCGCGCAACCCTGTCGATTCCCGATGGCCAGCCACACACCCCGTTACAGCGAACCACCCGGGAACCACCACCCGACAGTTGAAGCGGCGTATCAAGGCCTGACGCCTTCGCGAGCAGGGGATTTGTGTCGGCTAAAAATTCTGCAAACAACACCGAAGCAATGTGGGAGCGGGCTTGCTCGCGAAGACGTCTGCAGAGACAACATCCATGTAACGGTATACCGCCTAAAGAAGCCTCACTTTTTTGCGCTCGCCAAATAATGCGCCACCAACGCATTCGCATGGCCATGCCCCATCCCATGCTCATCTTTCAGCCACGCCACCATTTCCATATGCTTCTTCCCGCTCACAGTTTCGAGCAACCCCAGCCAGTGGGTAACTGGCTGGCCGTACTTTTTCTCGATTGACGGAAAGTACGACGCAGGGCCTTTCACTTTTGTATCTTCGGTCATGCTGCAAGCTCCCTTTATCGCGACGGAGTGTCGGATAACGCTCCTTGTCGGCATGAAATAGAGTGGACGCCAAGTGGTGTTCCGGCAAATCCCCTCCTATGCCCTCACGCTTCCGGATTGAAACGCGACCCCCTGTAGGAGCTGTCGAAGGCTGCGATCTTTTGGTGTCTGTGATGATGCCGCAGGATCAAGATCAAAAGATCGCAGCCTCGTTTCACTCGACAGCTCCTACGGAGTTCATACAAGGGGATCGGTGCGCCGGTCAGGTTGGGCCCAGCAGCAAATCCTGCTCGCGCTCACACAACTCCACCACGTAATCCCACAACACCCGCAACCGCACCGACTTGTGCAATTCCCGCCGTGTGCTGATCCAGTAGCTGCGCTGAATGCTCTCCTCCGGCAACAACGGCACCAATTGCGGATCATTAGCAGCCATGTAACACGGCAACACCGCGATCCCCAGCCCCGAGCGCGCGGCCTGTTGCTGGGCGATGACGCTGGTGCTGTGGAACACGACTTGGGGGTTGCGGCAGAAGCTGTTGAGGAACATCAGTTCCTGGCTGAACAGCAAATCATCGACGTAGCCGATCCACGCGTGGCGGCCGAGATCTTCGCGGCTGTTGAGCGGTGGCGCCTTGTCGAGGTAGGCCTGGCTGGCGTAGAGCGCCAGGCGATAGTCGGTGAGTTTGCGCGTGACCAGCATGTCGGCGGCCGGGCGTTCGAGGTGGATGCTGATTTCGGCTTCGCGGTTGAGGATGCTGACGAAACGCGGCACGGCGACCAGTTCCACTTCCAGGCCGGGATAGCGTTCGAACAGGCCGCTCATGCGGCTGGCGAGGAACATGATGCCCAGGCCTTCGGTGACGCCGACGCGGATTTTGCCCAGAGGCGCGGTGGATTGGGTGATTTCTTCCTGGGCCAGCAGCGCGACGTTTTCCATCGCTTCGGCGTGTTTGAGCAGCGCCTCGCCGGCCGGGGTCAGTTGGTAGCCTTGGGCGTGCTGGACGAACAGCGCGGTGCCGAGGCTTTTTTCGATGGCCTCGATGTGCCGGGCGACGGTGGCGTGGGTGGTGTTCAAGCGCCGGGCGGCGGTGAGCAAGCGGCCGCTGCGTTGCAATTCGAGAAAAAATCGCAGGTCATTCCAATCGAACATCAGGCTTCCTTAGGGCTAAGCTGTCTGAAAACGCACAGCGGCTGCGCAAAAACTAACATTCTTTATACGAAAGCTAACAACTAGGATGAAGCCCAACAACAAAAACAATACGAGGTAAGGGATGCAGACCTCCCTGGATGAATTCGATTACATCGTGGTCGGCGCCGGGCCGGCCGGGTGTTTGCTGGCCAATCGATTGTCGGCCAACCCGCAACACCGAGTGCTCTTGCTGGAAGCTGGCGGGCGCGATAACTATCCGTGGATTCATATCCCCGTGGGTTACCTGTTCTGCATCGGTAACCCGCGCACCGATTGGTGCTTCAAGACCGAAGCGCAAACCGGTCTGCAAGGCCGAACGCTGAGCTACCCACGAGGCAAAGTCCTCGGCGGCTGTTCCTCGATCAACGGCATGATCTACATGCGCGGCCAGGCCGGTGATTACGACGGCTGGGCGGCGGACGGCAATCCGGGCTGGTCCTGGAAAGATGTATTTCCGCTATTCAAACAAAGCGAAAACCACTTTGCCGGCGACTCGGAATTTCACGGTGCCGCCGGGGAATGGCGTGTCGAGCGTCAGCGGCTGTCCTGGCCGATTCTGGATGCGTTTCGCTGCGCCGCCGAACAAAGCGGTATCGCCAGCATCGATGACTTTAACCAAGGCAACAACGAAGGTTGCGGTTACTTTCAGGTGAATCAGAAGGCCGGGATTCGCTGGAACGCGGCCAAGGCGTTTCTCAAGCCGATCCGTCATCGCGCCAATCTCACGGTTTTGACTGAAGTTGAAGTGGACCGTGTGTTGCTGGAAAACGGTCGCGCTTCGGCGGTCCTCACCCGTTGGCAAGGTCAGGCGAAAACTTTCAAGGCACGCAAGGAAATCGTGCTGTGCGCCGGCTCGGTGGGTTCGCCGAGCATCCTGCAACGCTCCGGGGTCGGCCCGCGCCCGCTGCTACAACGCCTGGGGATTGGCGTAGTGCATGAGCTGCCGGGGGTTGGCGGCAACCTGCAGGATCACCTGCAATTGCGGCTGATCTACAAACTGGAAAACGCTCGCACACTCAATCAAATCGCCGGCACGGTGTGGGGCAAGATGGGCATGGGATTGCGTTATCTGTATGACCGCAGCGGGCCGTTGTCCATGGCGCCGAGTCAGTTAGGCGCGTTTGCGCGGTCCGGGCCGGAGCAGGCTTCGGCGAATCTTGAATACCATGTGCAGCCGTTGTCGCTGGAGCGTTTTGGCGAGCCGTTGCACCCCTTCCCAGCGTTCACGGCGTCGGTGTGTGATCTTCGGCCGCAGAGCCGTGGGCGAGTTGAAATTCGCAGCGCCGATCCACAGGAAGCCCCGCTGATTCAGCCTAATTACCTGAGCCATCCCGAGGATTTGCGGGTGGCGGCGGATGCCATTCGCCTGACCCGACGCATTGTTGCTGCGCCGGCATTGGCGGCGTTCAAACCGGTGGAGTATTTGCCGGGTGACAGTTTGCAGAGTGAAGAAGAACTGCACGAAGCGGCTGCGCGGATTGGCACGACGATTTTCCATCCGGTGGGCACTTGCCGGATGGGCAATGATGCGGACGCGGTGGTGGATGCGCAGCTTAACGTGCATGGCATTCCGGGGCTGCGCATTGCCGATGCCTCGATCATGCCGCGTATTACCTCGGGCAACACGTGTTCGCCTACGCTGATGATTGCCGAGAAGGCTGCGCAGTTGATGCTCAACCCTACGGCACACATCACCCCTGTGGGAGCGGGCTTGCTCGCGAAGGCGCCCGGTCAGTCAACGGAAAGGTTGACTGACACACCGCTTTCGCGAGCAAGCCCGCTCCCACAAGGGAATTGCATCTGATTCACGGACACGCAACACCAGTGGAACAACAAAAACAATCACTGTGAGGGATACCGATATGTCAGAACACGTTCAGCCCCTGGAAGCCACGCGCAGCGCGGGCGTCAGCAGCGGCACCAAGAAAGTCATCTTCGCCTCGTCCCTGGGGACGGTGTTCGAGTGGTATGACTTTTTCCTCTATGGCGCCCTCGCGGCGGTGATCAGCAAGCAGTTCTTTGCCGGGGTCAACGACACCACCGCGTTTATCTTCGCGTTGATGGCATTTGCCGCCGGCTTCATCGTGCGGCCGTTCGGTGCGCTGGTGTTCGGTCGGTTGGGGGACATGATCGGGCGCAAGTACACCTTCCTCGCGACCATTGTTCTGATGGGTCTCGCAACGTTCTGTGTCGGTTTGCTGCCGACCTACGCCAGCATCGGCATCGCCGCGCCGATCATTCTCGTGGTGTTGCGCATGCTCCAGGGCCTGGCCCTCGGTGGCGAGTACGGCGGCGCCGCGACCTACGTGGCAGAACACGCGCCGATGGGCAAACGCGGTTTCCACACCAGCTGGATTCAGTCCACCGCCACCCTCGGGTTGCTGTTGTCGTTGCTGGTGGTGCTCGGTTGCCGCTACTTCACCGGCGACCAGTTTGAAGTCTGGGGCTGGCGCATTCCGTTTCTGTTTTCCATCGTGCTGCTGGGCATTTCGACCTGGATTCGCTTGAGCCTGCACGAGTCGCCGGCCTTCGTGAAAATGAAAGAGGAAGGCAAGCTCTGCAAGCAGCCACTGCGCGATTCCTTCGGCAAATGGGAAAACCTCAAAGTCGTGTTGATCGCCCTGTTCAGCATCAACGCCGGGCAAGCGGTGACCTTCTACGCCGCGCAGTTCTACGTGCTGTTCTTCCTCACCCAGTTCCTGAAAATGGACCCGGCGCTGGCGAATAGTTTGCTGATCGTCAGCGTGATTATCGGTGCGCCGTTCTTTATCTTTTTCGGCTGGCTGTCGGACAAGGTCGGGCGCAAACCGGTGCTGATGATCGGCCTGCTGCTGGCCACCGCGCTGTACTTCCCGATCTTCAAGAGCCTGGCTCACTACGCCAACCCGGCCGTGGATCAGGCCAGCCAACAGGCGCCGATCACCGTGCTGGCCGACCCAGCCACCTGCACCTTCCAGTTCGACCCGGTGGGCAAGGCGAAATTTGATAGCCCGTGCGACAAGGTCAAGACCTTCCTGGTCAAGCAGGGCTTGCCTTACACCAGCGCCGCAGCCCCGGCAGGCGCGGCTGTGCAGGTCAGTGTCGGCGACGTGAAAATCGATGGTTACGACGAGTCGGCCCTGCGCGGCGCGATCACTTTGGCGGGTTATCCGTCGCAGGCTGATACCCAGTTGATCAACAAACCGATGATCGTCGCGCTGATCGTGGCGCTGATCATCATTTCCGCCATGTGCTACGGCCCGCTGGCCGCGCTGATGGTCGAACTGTTCCCGACGCGCATCAGATACACCTCGATGTCCCTGCCCTACCACATCGGCAACGGCTGGTTCGGCGGGTTCCTGCCGACGGTGTCGTTTGCGTTGGTGGTGTACACCGGGGACATCTTTTATGGGCTGTGGTACCCGGTGGTGATTACCGGGGTGAGTCTGATTGTGGGGTTGATCTGTTTGCGCGAAACGAAGAACGTGGATCTGGATAAAAACTGACAGCGCGGCAAATGCCTGATCTGTAGCAGCTGCCGAGGCACGAGGCTGCGTTCGGCTCATGTAGCAGCTGCCGAGGTACGAGGCTGCGTTCGGCTGCGCAGCAGTCGTAAAACCCGAGCACTCGGTATTCCTGAAACACCGCGGTGTTTGATTTCACGACTGCTTCGCAGCCGAACGCAGCCTCGTACCTCGACAGCTGCTACATGAGCCGAACGCAGCCTCGTGCCTCGGCAGCTGCTACATGAACCGAGCGCAACCTCGGCAGCTGCTACAGGTCATCGCAACAGGTTAAGCTCGATGAACACTTCAGCCCCGCCACTCCACAGACCGAGGCACCATGATCATTTCATCTGCATCCGACTATCGCGAGGCGGCACGTCGCAAACTTCCCCGATTTCTGTTCGATTACATTGATGGCGGCGCGTATGCCGAGCATACGTTGCGGGCCAACAGTGCCGACCTGACCGGCATCAGCCTGCGTCAGCGCATTCTGAAAAACGTCGAAACCCTGAGCCTCGAAACCACCCTTTTCGATCAACCGCTGTCGATGCCGATCATTCTGGCGCCGGTAGGCTTGACGGGCATGTTCGCCCGGCGTGGTGAAGTGCAGGCGGTGAAAGCAGCGGAGAACAAAGGCATTCCGCTGTGCCTGTCCACGGTGTCGGTATGCTCAATCGAGGAGGTCACGGCCCACAGCCAGCAATCGATCTGGTTTCAGCTGTATGTGCTGAAAGACCGTGGCTTCATGAAAAACGCCCTGGAGCGCGCGAAGGCCGCCGGGGTGAAGAACCTGGTGTTTACCGTGGACATGCCCACCCCTGGCGCTCGATACCGGGATGCGCACTCGGGCATGTCCGGCCCGTTCGCTTCGTCGCGGCGGATGCTTCAGGCAATGACCAAACCCGATTGGGCGTTCAACGTTGGCTTGATGGGACGGCCGCACGATCTGGGCAATATCTCGAAGTACCTGGGCAAAGCCGTCACCCTCGAAGACTACATGGGCTGGCTGGCCAACAACTTCGACCCGTCGATCAGCTGGAGCGATCTGGAGTGGATTCGTGAGTTCTGGAAAGGCCCGATGATCATCAAAGGCATTCTCGACCCGCAGGATGCCAAGGATGCGGTGAGTTTTGGCGCAGACGGCATCGTGGTGTCGAACCACGGTGGGCGGCAGCTGGATGGCGTGCTGTCGACGACCAAGGCGTTGCCGCCGATCATGCAGGCCGTGGGCAATGATCTGACGGTGCTGGTGGATTCGGGAATTCGCTCGGGGCTCGATGTGGTGCGGATGCTGGCGCTGGGGGCGAAAGGCGTGCTGTTGGGGCGGTCAATGGCTTATGCGCTGGCGGCCGATGGTCAGCGTGGGGTGGAAAACATGTTGGATATATTCGCCAAGGAAATGCGCGTGGCCATGACGTTGACCGGGGTGACGTCGATTGGGCAGATTGATGAATCGACCTTAGTGGCCGCGCTTCGCTAAATTGAGCAAGCCTTGAGGCGAGGAAGCTTGCCCCGATGCCAGTCAGTCAAGTCACAGAACCTGTGGGAGCGAGCTTGCTCGCGATAGCGCACTGGCAGACGACACATGCGCTAAGCGATAGATCGTCATCGCGAGCAAGCTCGCTCCCACAGGGGTTGTGGTGCCCGAGGCTTAACTAATAGGCCTTAGGGCAAGCCTCCTTGCCACAATCACTCAAAGTTTTCGATGATCTCGAACTTCACCTGATCGGGATAGAACGCTACATAGTTACGAATCTGCTCCACAGAAACCTTCGGATTCTCATAGCTCCATACCGCATTAGCGCCTTCATGCCCCGGAATCTGCAAACTGAAATAACTGGCATCGCCCTTGTAGGGGCAATAACTGGTGTGATCGGTGCGGGCGAAATACTTTTCGTCGATGTCATCGCGCGGGACGTAATACACCGGAGGGTAGTTGGCCTCAAGCAGCACCAGCGACCGGGCGGAGGCCGCCACCTGGATACCGTGGAACTTCACCAGCAGGCAACCGGGTTGCTCGGCGATGGTGATGACAGGACTGGGACCGGAGCTTTTCATGGATTTCTCCTGAGTCATGGGATGAACGTATCCCTGTGGCGAGGGAGCTTGCTCCCGCTGGCTGCGAAGCAGCCCCGAAATCTGAGACCTCGAACTGTCAGGTATAACCCAAATTTCGCATTCACGACTGCTTCGCAGCCGAACGGGAGCAAGCTCCCTCGCCACAACATCAAAAGATCAAGCCACGATATCCGTCACCGCCGCCTGCCCCACCGTCCCTACCGCAAAATCCACCGCGCCATGCCCGGTCAGATCCACCATCAAACTGGTCTGATTGGTCTGCGCGAAGTACGTCAGGATCGCATCCCCCGCATGCCCGGTAAAACCGCCAACAAAGTTCAACGTCGCCGCGCCCGAAGCGAACTCAGCAATCCCCGACAAATCAATCTTGTCCTGGCCGCTGGTGAAATCCATGATCCAGTCCGGCGCAGTCATGGTCGAATCGCTGGCGGCGCCAAACACAAACGTGTCCGCACCCGCCCCGCCCCACAACGAATCACCGCCACCGGCGCCGTAGAGGATGTCGTTACCGGCCCCGCCTTCCAGAGAGTTCGCCACCGCATTGCCGATCAGGAGGTCATTGCCCGAACCGCCGACCGCGTTTTCCAGGGTCACGCCGTGGGCGATGGAGACGTTGCCCACAAGACCGCCAACGTCGGAGAACGAACCTTCGTTGAGGTTGATCTTCTGGTTCTGGTTGAAACCGGAGAAATCCAGGGTGTCGTTGCCACCGCCGTCCCACACCGAAAACACCACTTTCGACGCCGCCGAAGTAGCGCTGTAAAAGTCCCGTTCGGCGTTGGAGTTGAAGCCATACACTGTGTCGCTGGCGCGGGTGTCCAGGTTGGCGCCGTAGAGTTTCTGCACCGCAACGATATCGTCCAGCAACGGCGCGGAAGCGTAGGCGCCGCTGCCGTCCTTGCTGAAGTTCTGGTGCGTGTTGCTTTCGCTCCAGTAGCTCATGAGGCTGTAGCCACGGGTGTCCTGGGCGTAGGTCACGTCGTTGTAGGTCGGGTTGCCATTGCCGGCGTTGTACACGCCAGGGTGCGACAGGCCCAGGGTGTGGCCGATTTCGTGAGTCAGGGTCTGACGCCCGTAGTTGTTGGTGTCGGGGGTTTTATTGACCTGATATTGGTCGTTGATCATGTACCAGGACTGGCCGTCGTGCTGGCTGCCCTGGGGCAGGTAGGCGAACGCCGCGCCGCCAGTGTTGTTGCTGTAGTTGCCGAAGGTCATGTGACCGTCGCCGCCTGCGCCTTCGCTGAAAGTGACGTTGGCCACGTCCGACCAGGATTGCATCGACAATACGGCCTGGGCTTTTTGCTGGGCGCTGAATTCGCTGAACGTGCCGAGGGCCGGGTCGTAGTTCGCCGGTTTCGAGGTGAGGAAGGTGTAGCTGAGGTCGATCTTGCCGTCGGCATTCTGGTCGTGCCAGGACGCGCCTTTACGCAGGATTTGGTCCGCCGCCTGATCGGCGGTGAACGATGGCTTGCCGTTCACCAGCGCGCTGCCACCACGGTCGTACAAGTGGCTGAAGGTGTCGACTGTCGAGTAGGCGTCACTGGCCCGGGATTTTGCTTGAGACATTGCTTACGTCCTTGTTCAAAGTAGTCAGTTTCCGACAGACCACGGCGATCCCTTGGCGAGATCGTCCTGTCACTCGCCCCAATAAAGGCGAGCTGAAACTGACACAGCTTGAAACGTGGCGCTAATCAATTTCTCGATAGCGCTACGGTTCAACCATCGGTGGATCGTGTCAGCGCCTCCCACGCTTCAATCTCCTGCGTCATCGTCGCCAACCGTTCGCGCACCAGTTGCAGGGCATCGCTGCCCAGCAACAAATGTGCGGGCGGCGCGTCACTGGCTATCAGGGTCAACATGGCGCGCGCAGCTTTCACCGGGTCGCCCAATTGCTTGCCGCTTTTGTTCTGGCGCGCGGTGCGGATCGGGTCGAATGTGGCGTCATAGTCGGCGATGCTGCGCTCGGAGCGGCGCATCGAGCGCCCGGCCCAGTCGGTGCGAAATGAGCCTGGCGCCACTGCAGTGACCGCGATGCCGAACGGTTTGAGTTCTTTGCTCAAGGTGTCGGAAATGCCTTCCAGGGCAAATTTGCTGCCGCAGTAATAGGCGATGCCGGGCATGGTGATAAAGCCGCCCATGGAGGTGATGTTGATGATGTGCCCGGCCCGGCGCTGACGGAAGAACGGCACAAACGCCTTGGTCACGGCCACCGCACCGAACACGTTGACGTCGAACTGCTGGCGCATCTCTTCCAGCCCTGATTCCTCGAAAATCCCCTCATGGCCGTAACCCGCGTTATTGACCAATACATCCACCGGCCCGAGGGTGCTTTCGACCTCGGCGACGACGGCGTCGATGGCGCTGAAATCGGTGACATCCAGGCAGCGGCCGAAGGCATTTTTCGAGGGGTGCTGTTCAAATTCGATGCGCGCCGTTTCGTTGCGCACGGTGCCGATCACTCGGTGGCCTGCGGCGAGGGCTTCGTTGGCCAGGGCCTGGCCGAAGCCACTGCTGACGCCGGTGATGAAGAGGGTCTTGTTTGCCGACATGTCGTGTTCCGCCGTGGGTTGTGAAGTTGTAGCCATGATAGGGAGGCAGCCTTGATGGCTGAACGCCGATTACTGTGGGTGTTTTGCCTAATCCTATGAGCTGATTGATTTACCGCGTACGGCGGTTCACATTCTAGCCAGTGATATCGCACGAGGAATAAATGTGAGCGCGGCAAAGGTTGATCAAAACGATGATCAGCAACGGATGATCACGTTGCTGACGAAGCTCGCCCCGGACGAGGGTTACAACCTGACGGCACTGTCGGATGTCCGTTTGTTGCGTTGCAACCGTCCGCTGGCACGTACGCCGGTGCTCTACGATCCGGGCATCGTCATCGTCTGCCAGGGCAGCAAGCGCGGGTATTGGGGCGACGCGACTTACCTCTACGACGCGCAGCACTATCTGGCCGTCGCCGTGCCCGTACCGTTCACCATGGAAACCGACGCCAGCGCCGAGGAACCATTGCTGGCGATCTATTTCCATCTGGACTTCAACCTCGCCGCCGACCTGATGCTGCAACTCGATGACCAGCCCACCGCCGAGCCGAAGGGTATGTACGCCTCGCCGATGGAAGCTTGTTTGAGCCAATCGGTGTTGCGTCTGCTGGATGCCCTCGACTCACCGCTGGATGGCCGCATTCTTGGACCGTCGCTGGTGCGGGAAATCTATTACCGAATCCTCACCGGCGCTCAGGGCGGCTCGATGCGCGCTGCCCTCACCGCCCGTGGTCGCTTCGGGCGGATTTCCCTGGCCTTGCGTAAAATCCACGGCAGCCTTGGCGAACGGCTCGACGTCGAACAACTGGCCTCGGAGGCGAAGATGAGCGTGCCGACCTTCCACTCGCACTTCAAAGCCGTCACCCACACCTCACCGATGCAGTACCTGAAATCGACCCGCCTGCACCAGGCCCGACTGTTGATGGCGCGCAACGGCTACAGCGTGGCGCTGGCGGCCTCCGAAGTCGGTTATGAAAGCGGCTCGCAGTTCAGTCGCGAGTTTAAACGGCTATTTGGCCGAACGCCGACCGACGAAGTGGCGCGGATGAAAGGCTCGTTTGCGCTGCCGCCGCCGGTGCAGGATTCGGTGTTCGTATCGTCGCATTGAGATTCATGTGGGAGCGAGCCTGCTCGCGAAGAGGCCGGGTCTGACACTCCGTCTTCGCGAGCAAGCCCGCTCCCACAGTTGTCCGGTGGTGAATCGCAAATTTGTGAACGAACACAATTCCCCTGTGGGAGCGGGCTTGCTCGCGAAGAGGCCGGCCCATTCAAAAATGATGTCGCCTGACACTCCGTCTTCGCGAGCAGGCTCACTCCCAAAGTTGTCCGGTGGTGAATCGGGGATTTGCGTACGACCACAATCCCCTGTGGGAGCGAGCTTGCTCGCGATAGCGGAGTGTCAGGCACCACCGTGTCAGCGGGTAAACGGCATATGGCTCACAAAAAACTCGATAAACACCCGCAGCTTTGGCGGCACCTGTCGGCCTGAAGGCCAGAGCAGATTGAACTGCCCCTGCTCCCAGGTGAAATCCTCCAGCACCTCCACCAAACGCCCATTCGCCAAGGCCTCGCGCACCACGAAGTCAGCGGCATAGGTGATGCCCAGGCCCTGCACCGCCAGGTCCATCCGCCCTTCCACCGAATTGCAGATCATTGAGCGCGGCAACTCCAGTTCAACCGCCTGATCACCACGATTGAACAGCCACGTCTGCAACTTGCCGGACTTGGGAAAGCGAAAATGAATACAGGCGTGCTGGTGCAAGTCTTCAGGCTGGCGCGGCACACCACGGCGGGCAAAGTACGCCGGCGAGCCGACCGTGAGCATGCGGTAAGTGCCTAGGGGCCGCGCCGATAACCCGGAATCGCGTGGCACGCCGCTGCGGACAACCGCATCGAAACCTTCAGTAATGACATCGGTCAGGCGATCGGTGAATTCCAGATCCAGCTGAATATCCGGATAGCGCGATTGAAACTCGCCGAAAACGCACACGAAGGGCTTGGCGATCATCGGCAAGCTGATGCGCAGCGGGCCCTGGGGTAGCGCCACATTCTGCGAAAGCTCCTCGCCCGCCACTTCCAGCTCGGCCAGCACCCGCCGACAACGCTCGACAAACTGCGTGCCTTCCGCCGTCAGGGTGATGCTGCGGGTGCTGCGATGGAACAGCCGCACACCGAATTTAGCCTCCAGCCGCGCGATGCTTTTACTGACCGCCGAGGCCGAAATCCCCAAGGCCCGAGCGGCACCCACAAAGCTGCGGGCTTCAGCGGCGGCGACGAAGACGCCGATAGCATTCAGGCTTTCCATGACGCCTCCATTGATGACTCCAGAGTCCATTCTAAACAGAACTGCGGCCTATTTTTCCGCTAACTGTCCGGGACTAAGGTGGGTGCTCGCTCATCTTCAAAGGGTTTTCGCTTAATGAATATCTTCCTGACCGGCGCCAACGGCTTTGTTGGCGGCAGCGTTGCTCATCGGCTGATGGTCGACGGGCACTCGATTCGCGGACTGGTTCGCGACCCACAGAAAGCCGAACAACTCAAAGCGCGGGGCATCACGCCGGTGCTTGGTAGCCTGGATGATCACGAACTGCTGATGGCCGAAGCACGCCAGGCCGACGCCGTGATCGATGCGGCCAACAGCGACCATGCCGGCGCTGTCGAGTCATTCATCGAAGCGCTACAAGGCACGGGCAAACTGCTGATTCACACCAGCGGTTCCAGCATCATCGGCGATGACGCCAAAGGCGATTACCTGTCCCCGAACATCTTCGACGAAGACACGCTGTTCATCGTCGACCCGCTGAAACAGCCACGCTACAACATTGATTTGCGCCTGATGAGAGCCGCCAGCGAAGGCATCCGAACCGTGGTGATCTGCCCGAGTAACATCTACGGCGTGGGCCACGGCCTGACCGATCACAGCTTCCAGTTGCCATTTCTGATGGCCCGTGCCCGGGAAACCGGCGTGCTGCGGATCATCGGCAAAGGCGTCAGCAGTTGGTCCAACGTGCACATCGACGATTTGACCGAGCTATACGTGCTGGCCTTGGAAAAAGCCCCGGCTGGCGCGTTCTATTTTGTCGAAAACGGTGAAGCCTCCTTCGCCGACATCGGCCCGGCCCTCGCCGCGCGCATGGAACTAGGCCCAGTACAGTTCTGGTCGGTGACGGAAGCGGCGCAGCATTGGGACCCGATGCACGTGCATTTCACCTTCGGCACCAACAGCCGGGTGATCGCCAAACGCGCACGGGCGGAACTGGGTTGGACGCCGCGTCATGCGTCGATTCTGGACTGGATCAAAAACGAGATGCCGTTATAAACAGTCGCCGGGCGTTCACCGAAGCAGCGGTCGAACGGCACCTCCTGACGCTACTGGCAGAAGGAAAAGCAGCGGCCCGAGCCTGATCCTCAGTCATCATCGGCAACCTTTTATCTGTATATCCATACAGATAAAGGTTGCTCCAATCAAAATCCCTGCGCATTCTGTTCACCTTCTTCAAACCGACTTGAACGATGGTGGTTATGCAGCTGTACCTCTGTGAAAAACCTTCCCAGGCCAAAGACATCGCGGCAGTGCTCGGCGCCAAGCGCCGGGGCGACGGTTGCTGGTTGGGAACGAACGTCACGGTGACCTGGTGCATCGGCCATCTGCTGGAAACCGCGCCGCCGGATGCCTACGACGCACGCTACAAGCGCTGGGTGCTGGCAGATCTGCCGATCATTCCCGAAAAATGGAAGATGACGGTCAAGCCGCGCACCGCCAGCCAATACAAAGCGGTGAAGCGCTTGCTCGGCGAGGCCACTGAACTGGTGATCGCCACCGATGCCGACCGTGAGGGCGAGATGATCGCCCGGGAACTGGTGGAGCATTGCCGTTATCGCGGACCGATCCGGCGGCTATGGTTGTCGGCGCTGGACGATGCCTCGATCCGCAAGGCTCTGGCAGCGCTCAAGCCGGGAGCCGAGACGTTCAGCCTCTACCACTCGGCGCTGGGCCGTTCCCGTGCCGATTGGCTGATCGGGATGAACATGAGTCGGTTGTTCACCCTGCTCGGGCGCCAGTCCGGTTACCAAGGGGTGTTGCCGGTAGGTCGCGTGCAAACGCCGACCTTGCGACTGGTGGTGGATCGGGATCGCAGCATTGCCGATTTCGTCCCCGTCGCCTATTGGGCTATCGACGTGCAACTGCTGCACGATGGCACGGCTTTCACCGCCCAGTGGCGCGCCGCATCCGATGTTTGTGATGATCAAGATCGCTGTCTGAATCAAGCCCTCGCGCAACAAGCGGCGGCGGCAATGAGCAGTGCGACGAGCGCCCGGGTGATCAAGCTGCGCACCGAGCGTATGCGTGAAATCGCACCGTTGCCGTTCGACCTGGGTACCTTGCAGGAAGTCTGCTCGAAGAAACTCGGGCTCGGCGCCCAGGAAACCCTCGATATCGCCCAGGCTCTCTACGAAACCCACAAAGTCATCACCTACCCACGCAGCGATTGCGGCTACCTGCCCCTGAGCCAGCACAGCGAAGCCCCGGGCATTCTCGCAGCGCTACGTCAGGCCGACCCAAGTCTGAACGCCTTGAACGAGCACCTGGAGCCGCAGCGGCGCTCACGGGCCTGGAACGATGCCAAGGTCAGCGCTCACCACGGCATCATCCCCACCGCAGCGGCGAAAAACCTTGAGCGGCTGGTGGGCAAACAACGAGCCGTTTACACCCTGATCCGTGCGCGTTATCTGGCGCAGTTCCTGCCCAACCATGAATACGACCGCACCCAGGCCGACTTCGATTGTGCGGGTGAAGCCTTGCGCGCCGTGGGCAAGCAGATCGTCGAGCCCGGCTGGAAGCGTGCCCTGCCCGAGGCGTTGGCACCGGCTAAAGGGCGCGAGGCGCCAGCGCCACAAACCTTGCCGGCACTGGCTGAAGGGCGGGATTGCGCGGTGGCCGACGTCAAGCTCAAGGACCTCTGGACCCAACCGCCCAAGCCGTTCACCGAAGGCGATCTGATCAAGGCAATGAAGAACGTCGCCAAACTGGTGGAAGACCCGCTGCTCAAGCAGAAGCTCAAGGACACCACCGGGATCGGCACCGAAGCGACCCGCGCCTCGATCATCCAGGGCCTGCTCGACCGGGGTTATCTGGTGAAGAACGGCAAGGCGTTGGCTGCGACGCCGGCCGCGTTCAGCCTGATCGATGCCGTGCCGCGTGCCATCGCCGATCCCGGCACCACCGCAATCTGGGAACAGGCCTTGGACATGGTGCAAAGCGGCGAAATGAGCCTGGAAGAATTCGTCACCAAACAAGCCGCGTGGATGAGCAAGCAAGTCGCCCGTTGTGCCGGCCTGAGTATGACCATCAGCGGACCGGCGAGCCCGGCCGGTCGCGGCGCCACGCCATGGAAGAAAAAACGCAAGTCCGCCCCGCGCAAGCCCGCGACCGGCACTAAACGCGCCGCCAAACCGGCGAGTAAAGCGTAGTCTGTGGGCAGCCAGAGCCAGGCAACAACTAGGCGGTTTTGATTGGCGCAAGCGCTTGATTCAACACTTGCCTTTAAGACTCAGCAAAAAAAGCGGGGGGGGGTTAACTGGGCTCCATTGCAGATGAACACACCCTCCCCCGGCCAGCGCTCTTAGCTTCGTAGAGTTGCTTGTCTGCAGCTTCTATCAAAGCCTGGTATTCAAGATCACCAGAGGGTGTCAATGTTGCGACCCCCAGAGAAATAGTCACCACACGATCGACATCAGAAGCAGAATGTTCAATGCCCAATGCTCGAACCCGTTCTTGCATTCTTTGTGCAATTTCGACCGCTCCAGAAAGGTCTGTCTTGGGCAAGACGCAGGCAAACTCTTCGCCGCCATACCGGGCCACCAGGTCGTAGGGGCGTCCAACCGTTTCAGATAGCGCTCGGGCAACGGACTTGAGGCAGCCATCTCCTGCCTGATGCCCATATCGGTCGTTGTAGCGCTTGAAAAAATCGACATCCGCCAAGATCAGCGACAACGGCTTTTGCTCTCGAAAGCACAGGCGCCAATCAGCCGAAATGTCCTCGTCGAATTTGCGTCGATTGGCCACCCCGGTAAGGCCGTCCATCATCGCCATACTCCGTAGCAGATCGCTCTGTAACTTCAGGGTCAGATGTGTTCGTACCCGTGCTTTAACAATCACTGGATTGATCGGTTTACTGATGAAGTCCACGGCACCAAGCTCCAGGCCCAGCAGTTCTTCGGACTCCTGTTGCTGCGCGGTAATGAAAATGATGGGAATGCCTTGGGTCGCCGTGTCGGCCTTGAGTCGACGGCATACTTCATACCCGTCCATGCCCTCCATGACCACATCCAACAGAATCAAATCGGGCTGTTGTACGTGACATACGGTGATCGCCTGTTCACCGCTAGTGGCCATAAATACATCAAAGTCCTCACGAAACAGCTCATGCAGTACCCGGATATTAGTCGGCTGGTCGTCGACTATGAGTAATTTTGGACGGTTGTGGGAATGCGGCAACCCGGTTTCCATCGACGGTTTCATCAGGCAGATCTCAACAGGTCACGACCAATCGGCATCGCAGCCGAAAAGTCCAGCGACTGGACCCTGGCCACCAGCTCATCGAACCGGGGTCGCAGGGATGACGGTGTTTTTGACACCAACGCGTCGGTCAACTCTATGGCTTGAAGATTACCTGCTTCCAGCAATAGCAAAATCTCTTCAAGGGATTCCTTCCATTGCGTCGGCTCCATGATTTCGTTGCCAACACCGATCTTTGCTCGTGGGCTCTGACCAAAGTCGGCATTCATCTGCTCAAGACTGAGTTGCAGTAACCTGCTCAATTCGTCAAACCAGGTGACATCAGCAAAGATGCTCGCTACAGACTCTGGATCTTTCAAGGTCTGCTCCAGGCTGCCGGCCAACTGCGACAGCGCCTTGGCCCCCATGGTGCCGCTACTGCCTTTAATGGAATGGAGCACAAAAGCGGCCCCCGATGCGTCCTGATGCTGGATCTGATCGTGCAACCGCACTAGCTGCTTTTCCAGCTCCGGGCCGAAGTTTCTCAGCACTATACGGATCAAATCGAGGTCACCACCAAAGCGATCAATGATTGATGCACGAGAATCTATGACTCCTTCCTGCGCAAGGGTCTTCCCCTGGTTTGGAGATGCCTGGCTACCCTCGTGGCCCACTTGAAAGAGCAGCGTTGCGACAAGTTGCTCCAGATCGATGGGCTTGCCAACATGCTCATTCATCCCGGCGGCGAGACACACCTCACGGTCACTATTGGAGACATTTGCGGTCATCGCCACAATCGGCAGGGTTGCAAAACGTGGGTTCGATCGAATGCGCCGTGTCGCCTCCAAGCCATCAATATCCGGCATCTGGATGTCCATTAATACGACGTCGAAGGGCACACGCTCATTCATCACCTTGCTGACACCTTCCAGTCCGCCTTCCGCCAGTGTCACCTGAGCGCCCTCCCTTGTCAGTAACTCATCGGCTACCTGGCGATTGAGCATGTTGTCTTCCACCACCAATAACCTCAGCCCGGCCAGACGCTGTGGCCAGTCAACCGTCGGCCGAGGTACGGGAGAATGCAACAGGTCTTTGCCGTTGAGTGCTCGCTGAACAGCCTCGGCCAGCTGCTTGGGAGTGACAGGTTTAGTGAGAAAACCCACGAAGGGGGCGTCTCCCGCCTGGTGGGCGTCGGCCAATACTTCGCGGCCGTAAGCAGTGATCATAATGACCATCGGAGGTGGCGCACCGTTACCCTGCTGATGGATCAATTGCGCAGCGCTCAGCCCATCCATATCTGACATCCGCCAGTCCATCAGCACCACGTCGTAGGCTTCACCTAGTGCCTGGGCTTTCTTCACCCACTCCACCGCTTGCGTGCCACCACTGACGCGATCAGCCTTCCATCCCAATGCATGAACGGTGCGCAACAGCAATTCACCCGCCATGGCATTGTCGTCGACGACCAGAATCCGTATAGACACATCGATTTCCGGGCGGATAGATTTCGGCAGTGACGTTGGCGCTACGTCCAGAGCGATATCGAACCAGAAACGACTCCCCACACCTTGCTGGCTCTCCACCTGAAGTTCCCCCCCCATCAAGGAGACCAACCGCTTGCAGATCACCAAGCCCAGACCTGTGCCACCAAAGCGCCGGGAAGTTGAAGCCTCGGCCTGAGTGAAACCTTCAAAAATGCGCTGAAGTTGTTCCGGGCTGATACCGATGCCGGTATCAGAAACGGCAATGCGCAAAGTCACCGCATTTCCCGTGCGTTTCAGTTGTTCAACGCTGACCACGACCTGGCCTTCCAGGGTGAATTTAAGAGCATTACCCGCCAGGTTGATCAACACCTGTTGCAGTCGCAGGCTATCTCCGATCAGGTCGTTGGGTAAGTTGGCATCCAGGTCAAACATGACCTCAACTTCCTTCTGAACCTGGTTACCTGCCAGCACTACGGCTAGATCACGCATGAGCGGTTCGAGCTCGAACGGGTGCACATCGAGTTGCAGCTTGCCCGCCTCTATCTTGGAGTAATCGAGGATGTCATTGAGCAAACCCAGCAGTGATTTCGCAGCGGTCTGCGCTTTGGTCACATAATCGAGTTGGCGACCATTCAGGTCAGTGTTCTGCACCAACTGCAACATACCCAACACGGCGTTCATCGGTGTGCGTATTTCATGACTCATGTTGGCCAGGAAGGCAGACTTGGCCGCACTCCCAGCATCGGCCTGTTCCTTGGCGTTAAGCAGATGTGACTCTAGCTCGCGCTGGACAGTGATGTCCCGATTGATACCCGTCACACGCAAAGCTGCACCGTTTGGACCGCGTTCGATCTGCGCGCCTGCATGAATGAAGCGGATCTGGCCATCCGGGCGAACGACACGGAAAATAGTGTCATACACATCAGTCCCTTCGACGGCACCCTTCAGCTTTGCAGCCGCAGCCACGACATCCTCGGGGTGAACACGCGAGTACCAGTGCTCATAACAAAGACCGGTATTGCGCAACGTCAGTGGCTGCCCGTAGTACTCGAACATGCGGTCATTCCACTTCAAGGCATTGTCCGCCAAGGTCCAGGACCAGACGCCCAGTTCGGCCACTTCAGCCGCCATCAGCAACTGATCGTGGACCGCCATCAGTTCGCTACGTTGTTCCAGCGTTGTCTTCAGGCTCGCAGCCAATTCCTTTTCTGCCGCTTTACGTTCGGTAATGTCCACAGCGATACCCAGGTAGCCGCTCGATAACCCGTCGTCATCGCGCATGGACGTGACCACCAGCGTGACAGGAAACCGCGAACCGTCTTTGCGAATGTAGGTCCACTCGCGGGTTTCCGCGCCTTCGCGTTCGGGTTTATGGGTAAACACATGGAAACCGTCGATTGCCTGCGCGTACTCCTCACTCAGTTCTACGCCACGAGCCGTGACTTCTTCGGGTACATGGAACAGTGCCGGCGTGTATTTGCCCAGTAACTCATCGGCGTCATAACCCAACAAACGCTCGGAGCCTTTATTGAAAACACGGATAACGCCATCGAGATCCGTCGCAATGATCGAGACCTCCGTGGCCGAACGCAGCACAGTACCCAACAACAGATTGAGATGCCGCAACTCCGACGTGCGTTGCGCGACCTGCTCCTCAAGGTTGGAATTGAGTTCGAGAATTCGGGCCTCAGCTCCCTTTTTGGCCGAGATATCCCTTAATGTCTTGGACGCTCCAACGACGCGACCACCCTCGCCATAAATAGGTGAGATGCTGACGGAGACATCGATCAGTCGCCCGTCTTTGTGATGGCGCTGGGTATCAAAGCTACCGATACGTTCACCCGCGCTGATGCGCGCAAGGATATGCGCCTCCTCTGTGACAAGTTCTGCCGGAACAATCAAATCGGCGAGTGTCTGGCCCACCGCTTCCTCGGCGGTGTGCCCAAAAAGGTGCTCGGCGCCTTTGTTCCAGTTGGTGACGATGCCATCGAGTGTTTTTCCGATAATGCCATCGGCCGAGCTTTCAACGATGGAAGCCAGTCTTGCCTGCTCGGAGAAAATCTGCCGCCGACGTTGACGGCTGACACTCACGACACTAGCCAGAGTAGCCAGGAGTAGAGTGAGCAAACCACCCATCAACAGAACTACTGTTGGTGAAACCTGATGCAAGCGTTGCATGAACAACGAGTTGGCGCCGAGTTCAATTTGCCATCGTCTCCCGTATACGTCGCGCTCCAGCCGATGAGTCACTAGCGTTTCACGGCTAGTCGAGTTGTCGCTGCTTTCATAAAACAGCTTCTCTTGCCCTGGAACCGTGATATCCCTTAATCGTAAATGTACCGTCTCATTTTCTATGCGCAGGCCTCTGAGTACCTCCTCGGTCTGCAACACAACATAGCTCCAGCCAAAAGCAGCTGCCTCTCGTTCAGCGACGGTCACCGGAGTCACTCCGCCGCGAAAGATGGGCATCAACACCAGGAAAGACTGCTGCGGTTTTCCTTGGGCCTGTATGAGCGTGATGGGCCCGGTGATCCGTGCCACACCGCTTTGTATCGAGGATTGTGCCGCCTCGCGCCGCGATGTTTCCGAAGCGATGTCCAAGCCAATTGCAAGCTGGTTACCCTCAGCCGGCTCGACATACTGGACAACAAAACGCTCGCCCGAATGGGGTGAGAATTCACGAATGGAGAAATCTGCTTTGCCGTCGGCTCGAGCGTGCTTGAGAAAGTCGCCTTCATCGCGTTCCAGTACTCGCCTGATAAATCCCAAGGCACTGGCGCCGGGGAACTCGGCAGCGAGGTCGCGCGTTTGGTTATATTGGTCAAAAACCTGACGGCTGATGCCATGCTCACCCGCTGTCAACACCGCTCCACGAGCGCCTCGCAATCCATATTGGTAAAGATCGAGACGAGTTAAAACCAACTCTGCGGCGTTTTCGGTAGCCGCTGAGATCGCTTCTTGAGCTTGTTGTTGGTTGATGCGCTCAAGGGCCCAGCCGCCCAGAATGCTTACCCCTAACCCTACCGCCAGAGTGATAACCACTCCCCAGCTCAATGCAAAAAACTTGTGCTTTCTCACCCGCATTGCCCCGTAGCAGAAGACCTTCAAGTCTTCAATTTTAAGGTTCTGACCCTGTTGGGGCGTCTACAGCCTAGTTCGTTTACGCAACATTGACGTTGAGTCCCGAGGACAAAAATGAAGATATCTGAGCAAAGGGAACAGGTCGGCAATACAGATAACCTTGCATGATCTGACAGCCTTGCTCCAGAAGCGCATCGGCCTGTTCCTGGATTTCTACGCCTTCGGCCACCAATTCAAGACTTAGCGCCTGACCCAACTTGATGATCGCTTCAATGATGGCCGAATCGCTTTTGTCGGTGAGCATATCTCGCACAAAACTCTGATCTATTTTCAGAACATCAATGGGAAACCGCTTGAGATAAGCCAGGCTCGAATAACCGGTGCCGAAATCGTCAATAGAAATGCGAACCCCGAGGGTCTTGAGCAGGAAAAGGGTTTCTCGCGCGTTATCAATGTCTCTTGCCAGCACCCCTTCGGTGATCTCCAGTTCGAGAAATTGTCCTTCTAAACCAGACTCGGCGAGGATGCTTTTCACCATGTCGAGAAAGGCCGCCTCGCGAAACTGCACGACGGAGATGTTTACGCTAATCGAAATGTCATGGCCCAGTTCACGTAGCACCCTCGTGTCCTTGCAGGCCTGCAGCAGAACGAATTTGCCAATCGGAATAATCAGGCCTGTTTCTTCTGCCAGTGGTATGAAATCGGCAGGCGAGACCAGAACGCCGTCATGGTTGCGCCATCGGATCAACGCCTCCATCCCAATGATTCGTTTGTGCCGTGCATCAATCTTCGCCTGGTAAAACACTTCGAAAACACCTTCTTCCAAAGCGTTGCGCATATGGCGCTCAAGCAGGTGCCTGGCACGCATGCTGCTCTCGATATGCGAAGAGAAAAAACAATAACGATTACGACCTGCAAGCTTCGCCTGGTACATGGCTGCGTCGGCATGCCGGTACAGGGACTCCATATCGTCGCTATCTTCAGGAAATACACCGATGCCGATGCTCGCGCTGAGGTCGTAGCGGTTTCCCTGGATTGAAAAGGGACTGGCGATAGTGGCGAGCACCCTTTCGGCGAAGTCGCCGACGGCATCGAAACCGACCACCTCGGGCAGGAGGAGGATGAATTCGTCGCCTCCTTGCCGGCTGACGGTGTCCTCGACTAGCAAGGACCGCGATAATCGCGATGCCACTTCTTTCAACACCAGGTCGCCAACCGAGTGCCCCATCGAATCGTTGATCGCTTTGAAGTTATCCAGATCAAGCAATAACATCGCCACACGGCCATTGTTGCGACGAGCCTTTTGTAACGCCTGTTCAGTACGATCCTGCAGCAGGATTCTGTTGGGTAGCCCAGTCAGCGCATCGTGATTGGCGAGCCTCTTGGCCTCATTGCGCAAGGCGATATGAGCCTTGATGTGGGCTCTGGCAACCGGGATATTCAGCGGCTTTTGAATGAAGTCCACTGCACCGCACTCCAGAGCGAAAAGCTCCTCGTTGGTCTGCGTGTGAGCGCTTACGAAAATGACTGCGGCGTCCAGCAGTTCCGGATCGGACTTCAACGCCCGGCACACCTCAAAACCGTTCATGCCCGGCATTTCGATGTCGAGCAACACCACATCGGGCCGGCATTGACGAGCAATCTCAAGCGCCTGCTGACCACTTTGGGCGATATGAACTTCAGCTAAATCCTGCACTGCAGTGCTGAGAATTCTCAGGTCGATGACTTGGTCATCGACGATCAGGAGGACTGGTTTGAGGCTAAACGTCTTGTCGCGCATTCCGTTGCTCCTGGCAAATCCCTTGCAATTAATAACCAGCGAACCTGGACAGCTTTTATCCGCGCCGAAACGGCCAGCCTGCCAGTCCCTGTCGGGATCAGGCCAGGCCGGCTAATCGTTGAAGTCTTTCGACGTCTGCCTCGGGTTCACCGTTGTTCATGGCGGCGGCAAGGCGCATCACCACTTGTTCACGGCGAACTTGCATGGGAGGCAACGCATAAATAGCGCCTATCAACTCACGTAGAACCATAGGCAGTCCCCAGCGTGCTTTCAAGCGAACGGCAAAAGGCGCTGCAAAATCGCGAATAGCGTGCGTGAGCGTTTCTTCTTCCACGCTATTGCCCTGGTTCTCCCATTTCTGAGTTTGGTAAAGCACACAGAGTTCGCCCATGCGGTGCAAAAGGGCTGCACTTTGCAGGGGCGCGGGGTCCAGACCGCATTGTTGAGCCAACAGAACAACCCTTTCGGCCAAACGCTCAGCACCATCCAAATGCACCTGGATGAGGGTCATCAGCATGCCGTCAGGATGAGTATTGGTCTGGCGCAGGGCTTGGCTGATTGCCAGATTCACGCTGGTCAGCCCTCCCAGCCGTGTCAGCGCACTGCTCAGATTCGTGCAGGGCTGCCCGAGCCCGTGATACGCGGCACCGTTTGCTGCGGCGATCAAATGGGCGCATAGCGCCGGGTCAAACTGCCAATCATTGGCGAGCTCTCGCAAATCCATTGGCGCCCCGCCATAGCCGAGCTGAAGCTTGTCTTTGACCGAGGCCAGTAAAGGCAAGTCCAACTCACCCGCTGACAAACCATTGAGATAGCTCATCAGGTCTTCAGTGCTGACAGTGGTCGATCGAGGGGGTGCATCTAGGGGAAGGAGCTCTTCCAGGCATTGAACAACGCGCGAAACCTGGAATGGCTTGGTGAAAAAGGCGCTGATTCTCAGCGACTTTACCGCGAGCACACTGTCTCGATCAGCGCGTCCGGTGATCATGATCAGCGGCGTGTCCTGATCTTTTTCGCGAATTTTCTGCAACAGGTTGACGCCGGGGGCATCCGGTAGATTCCAGTCGGCCATCACCAATTGATACGTGCTTGGCTGCCAAGCGTCCAAGGCACTGGCGACATCGATAAAGCAATCGACTTGGGCAACCGGGCGAATGCTCAACACAAGCTGTTTTAAAAGGTCGGAAATCCAGGGGTCATCATCCAGAATCATCACTCTCATTCTGTATCCTCACTGGATTGATACGCAACTTCACACCGTCACAGGGACAAGGATTATCGGTCACCTGCAAAAAATCGACGTTGTTGAGATCAAAGAATGAGGTTGTAACCAAGCGAATTTGAGCAAGTCACGGCAATTTCCCTTTGGTTGATGGCCAGATGGCATCCTTGTGGATCGAATCTATTCCTCGCCAGCAAACTATACAAGCTATCAACACGGCACCGGCTCGCTGGTCATTTCACGAAAGGTGAACTATGACAGCAACCCTTGAGGGCACTTCGAGAAGCCGCGAATGGTCTAGTGTTGCTCAAGCCCGGCGATCACCCCACTTTCTGAAAAGGCCCCGACCATGATCATCGTCCATCACCTGAACAACTCCCGCTCCCAGCGCATTCTCTGGCTGCTGGAAGAACTGGCCATCCCCTACGAACTGAAGCTCTATCAGCGCGACCCGAAAACCAATCTCGCGCCACCGGAATTGAAAGCCATCAATGCCCTGGGCAAGTCGCCAGTGATCGAGGATGGTGCGCAGAAGCTGATCGAGTCCGCCGCGATCATCGACTACCTGATTCGACGTCACGGCCAGGGTCGCCTGCAACCTGATCCATCCACCGCCGCCTACGATCAATACGTGCAGTGGCTGCACTTCGCCGAAGGCTCGGCGATGTTGCCGCTGATGTTGAATCTGTATGTGGGCAAGCTCGGTGAAGCCGGTGCGCCGCTGCATCCGCGAATCAATTCGGAAGTGGCCAACTACCTGAGCTACCTCGACACCGCACTGAGCCAGTCCGATTACCTGCTGGGCGATGAATTCAGCGCCGCCGATATCCAGATGAGCTTTATCGGCGAGATCGCCAGGGCCCAGGGCAAGTTGCGTGACTATCCTCATGTCGCCGCCTGGGTTGAACGCTTCCAGGCACGTCCGGCCTACGCCGCCGCTTTGAAAACGGGCGGCAAGTACGACTTCGCGCCCCACTGAGAATCTGTAGCAGCCCGCGCCCGGCTCTGTAGCAGCTGCCGAGGCACGAGGCTGCGTTCGGTTCTGTAGCAGCTGCCGAGGCACGAGGCTGCGTTCGGCTGCGAAGCAGTCGTAAAACCTGAGCTCGTGGTCTTCCTCAAGCACCGCGTCGGCTGATTACACGACTGCTTCGCAGCCGAACGCAGCCTCGTGCCTCGGCAGCTGCTACAACTATCAGGCCTTACCAGAGCGCTCCCGCCATGTCTCGAATCGAATTGCATGCCGCCCATCGCGATGAGCTGGAAACCATTGAAAACCTGATGCAGTTCTACGTGTACGACTTCAGCGAATGGTTGCCGTTGAAACTGGGCGAGCAGGGATTATTCAACATCCAGCCTAAACCGGGCTACTGGCAGCAACCGGCCACGCGACCGTTCTTGATCAAGGTCGATGGCGAACTGGCCGGATTTGTGACCGTCGACGGTGACATCCACGTTGCCGGCGCCGAGTACAACATCGGCTACTTTTTTGTCAGCCGACGCTTTCGTGGCCAAGGTGTCGCGAAGTTTGTCGTCTCTGCCCTCTTGAGCCGATTGCCCGGTCAGTGGCAAATTTTCCACATCGATGCGAACCAGCCTGCACAGCGGTTCTGGGCGCGTGTGATCCCGGTTCTTACCCTGAGAGAATTCACAACGCATCAACTCGAGGTGGACGGCTATCCGTGCACGTCCTATTGCTTCACAAGCCCCCGCCACAGCCCTCCGGGCGACCCTTCCTAATTCCAAAAGCACTTTGTCCGACAATATGTAGTGACTAAAAATAATCACTACATAACCGTTGACGCCGTCGATTTGCCCTTGCATGATGCAGACGTCTCCCCGATCGGGAGTACAGGCAACATGTTTGAGCAAGCTCGTCTGACCGCCGAGCTGTTTTTCCCGGATACACGCTGCCCACAAGGCAGATTGAAGAAGCTGACCTGGCCCGAACGTCCAGTACAAAGACGAGAAGCGCTGGCGAAATGTTCTCATGAAGCTTGTGGCCGACCCTGAAAACGTCGGCAGTGGCCTCCAGGTTTTCGCCGCTTCTCTTCGTTGTGACGCTATTGCGTAGCAGTTATTCAACACGACTACATGCAGCAGACGCGAGACCCCGTCAATTTGGCGGCTGACCGCTGACGTCCTGGTTTCGGTGCCAGGGATCAACTAACCGATGGGCTACCTGTATTAGCGAATCAACTTTGAAAGATCACCAAATGGTCAAGGGGCTTACTATGAATCTGAACAATCAAACCACTATCGATGAACTGGCTCGTATGTTCGCTGCGCAAAAAGACAGCCACGACAGCCATATCCTCTGGATCAGCAAGTCGGGCCAGGTGCACATGGACTGCCTGTCGCCGCATGCTCACGAAGAAGAGTTCGACAAGAACAACCAGAACCTGCTGGCCCGCCTGAAGATGTACCGTCGCGGCCAGGGTTACGTCGGCAAGAAAGCCGCCGCTGACAAGGACTTCATCGGTAATGTTCTGCAAACTCTGAAACAGGCGTGGGCATCGATGCAGAACCAGAACGAAGTTCGGGTGATTGATCGGTTCTACTAAGCACCATTGAAAAAAGGGCCTGCTCCCATGAGGAGCAGGCCCTTTTTTTATGCCCGGGTTTTCACATAAGACAAATAGACACCCCAGATCCCTGTGGGAGCGGGCTTGCTCGCGAAGGCGTCGTGCCAGTCAGCATTTATGTCGACTGACACACCGCCTTCGCGAGCAAGCCCGCTCCCACATGGGACTTGTGGTGACTAAGACAAATCGCTGCCCAACACCAACTCCACAAACGCCAACGCCGCCGCGCTGTGGTAGTTATTCTTGCGTCGCAACAACGCCGCACCGCGCTGCGGCGCCTCCCCCGTCACCGCAATCTTGCGCAACGCGCGATCCTGCGTCGCAATCGCCTCCGGCAAAATCGTCGCGACCGCCGTATGCCGAATTACCTCCAGCAGCGTGCTCACCGAGTTCACCTCGATCACCACTTTGGGCGTGATGCCTTGCTGGCGGAAATATTCGTCAATGGACGACCGGGTAATGAACTCCGGCGCCAGCAATGCGAACTCCAATTGCGCCACTTCGCTCGGCGCCAGCGTGGCCTGGCTTTCGTACAGCGGATGATCACGCCCGACCATCACCCCGAGCGTCTCGACGAACGCCGGGATGCACTCGATCTCAGGGTTTCTCACCGGCGTGAAAGCGATAGCGATGTCCAGTGAGTCGTCCGCCAGCCCGGCCTCGATGTCGTCCATGGACAACTCGAAAATCTCCAGGTGGATGTTCGGGAAGCGCGCCACGTAATCACGCACCAGCGGCCCCACCAGATACGCCATGAACGTCGGTGTCATGGCCAGGCGCAAGGTGCCGCGAGACAAGTCCTTCACGTCGTGCAACGCACGCTTGCCCGCCTCCAGTTCCACCAATACCCGACGGGCGCACTCGATGTAGGCCTCGCCGGCATCGGTGGGCTTGACCGTGCGCGAGGTGCGGTCGAACAGGCTCACGCCGAGTGTTTCCTCCAGTTGCCGGATCTGCTGGGACAGGGTCGGTTGGGAGACGTGCAGCGCTTCGGCGGCGCGGGTGAAGCCGCCGTGGTCGGCGACCGCGATCAGGTAACGCAGATGTCGGAGCAGCATCGGAACACCATCTATAGGCTGTGCTTATGCTCGGCATTGTATATCGGTCTTGGACGCTATGGATCAATCGGCAGAAGATTGCTCCACACACAGCAACAACCCAACCCGATAAAGGAGTCACACCATGCAACAGTCCCACGCTTACAACGATCAGAGTCTGGCCCTGACCACTTCGATTCTCGATGCCAAGGCGCGCAAAAACCTGTCCTGGCAGGACCTGAGCGACGGCACCGGCCTGAGCCTGGCCTACGTCACCGCCGCCCTGCTCGGCCAGCATCCGCTGCCGGAAGCCGCCGCCAAAGTGGTTGGCGACAAGCTGGAACTGGACGCCGACAGCATCGCCCGTCTGCAAATCATCCCGCTGCGCGGCAGCCTGGCCGGTGTGCCGACCGACCCGACCATCTACCGCTTCCACGAAATGATCCAGATCTACGGCACCACGCTCAAAGCCCTGGTTCATGAGCAATTTGGCGACGGCATCATCAGCGCGATCAACTTCAAGCTGGACATAAAGAAAGTCGAAGACCCGGAAGGCGGCTCCCGCGCCGTGATCACCCTGGACGGCAAGTTCCTGCCACTGCGTCCTTTCTAAACCAGGACAGGCCCGCTTAACCGGTGGGCCTCCCCCCAAATTCCACAGGTCACCACTTTCGACTGGAGGACGCCCCATGCAAAAAATTCTGCTCGCACTGTCGCTGATCGCCGGTTTGGCAACCCAGGCTCAAGCCCAGGACCGCGCCGTTGCCTACCACTACGGCATGGATCTGGACATTGCTCAGGTCGTGAATATCACCCCGGTCGCCGATGTCTGCGGTCCGGCGCCGGTGGAGATGACCTACCTCGACTCCAAAGGCGTAACGCACATTTTGCAGTACAGCGAATTCGGTACCGGTTGCTCGAACTGAGCCGCCACCGTTCATCACTTATGAGGAAGCAACCATGAAAGCGCTCATCGACGGTTTTTTGAAGTTCCAGAAAGAAGCCTTCCCGCAACGTACCGACCTGTTCAAACACCTGGCCACCACCCAGCACCCCGGCACGTTGTTCATCACCTGTTCCGACAGCCGCGTCGTGCCGGAATTGCTGACCCAGCAAGAGCCCGGTGAACTGTTTGTGATCCGTAACGCCGGCAATATCGTGCCATCCTACAGCCCGCATCCGGGTGGTGTTTCGGCCACGGTCGAATATGCGGTCGCCGTGTTGGGCGTCACCGACATCGTGATCTGCGGCCATTCCGACTGCGGCGCGATGACCGCCGTGGCCAAGTGCAAATGCATGGATCACCTGCCCGCCGTCAGCGGCTGGTTGCAACACGCCGAGTCGGCCAAGGTGATCAACGAATCCCGGCCTCACGCCAGTGAAGCGGCCAAGGTCAGTTCGATGGTGCGCGAGAACGTGATCGCACAATTGGCGAATATCCAGACTCACCCAAGCGTGCGTCTGGCCCAGGAAAAAGGTCAGTTGAACCTGCACGGCTGGGTGTACGACATCGAGACCGGTTCGATCGATGCGCTGGATGCGGACAGCCGCAGCTTCGTGTCACTGGTCGAGCACCCGACTACCTGCGCGGTATATGCCAAGGCTGCGCAAGTCGCCTGACAGCTAAAAGTAAGCCCCGACCACCTGCTTCACTGTCCTCAACGCCTGGCGCAGCGCGTCCATGTCCACCGAGCCCAGCGCCAACCGGATCGCATGGGGGACATGGACCGAGGTGGCAAACGGCTCGGCGGTCGACACCGACACCTGCTCATGTAGCAACGCCACGGCAATCTGATCCGCCCGGGCCTCTTCCGACAAGGGCAGCCAGACAAAGTAGGACGAGGGATGACGCACGTAGTGCAAGCCCGCCAACACCTCGTCGACCACTGCCTGCCGGGCCTGGGCATCCGCGCGTTTTTGCGCTTCCAGCAGCGTAACGGTGCCATCGTCGAGCCAGGCGGTGGCGATGGCTGTCATCACGCCGGGGGTGTTCCAGGTGGTGGCCCTGATCGTGCGCTCCAGCGCCGGCACCATCGACAAGGGCGCGGCAACAAAACCAACGCGTAATCCAGTGGCGATGCTCTTGGATAATCCGGAAACGTACACCGTCCTTTCCGGCGCCCATTCAGCCAGCGGTGGCGGCGGCGCTTCTGCCAGGAAGGCGTAGGCCGCGTCCTCGATGATCAACAAATCATGTTTTCGCGCAATCGATACCAGTTGCTCGCGCTGATCGGCGGCCATTACCCAGCCCAACGGGTTATGCAGGGTCGGCATGCTGTAGACGGCGCGCACCGAACGACTTCGGCAGAGTTTTTCCAGCGCCTGAAGATCAGGCCCGGTCTCCGTCACGGGAATCGGCACCACTTCAAGGTGTAGCGTCTCGGCCAACACCTTGAACCCCGGATAGGTCAACGCATCGGCAGCGATCACATCGCCCGGTTGCAGCAGCGCCATCATTGTCACCGCCAAACCGTGCTGGGCGCCGCTGACAATCACCACTTGTTCCGCCGCGACGGTCAGCCCGCGTGTCAGCAAATGCCGCGCCACCGAAGCCCGCTCGTGCAGGCGTCCGGCGTGGGGCTGATAGCGCAAATGGGATTCCAGATCCCCGGACAACGCCAACTGACGCAAGGCCATGCGCAACAGATCGGCCTGCCCCGGCAACGCCGGATAGTTGAAATTCAGATCGCGCATCCCCGCGACCACACTGGGTTGGTGCACGCCCAGGCTGGGCGGCAGCGAAGTCTCGCGGACAAAAGTGCCGCGCCCGGTTTCGCCACTGACCAGGCCCATGGCTTCCAGCTCGGCATACACCCGACTGGCCGTGACCAGCGCCAGACCTTCCGTGGTCGCCAACTGCCGATGCGTCGGCAAACGCGTACCGGGCGGCAATCGGCCTGAACGGATATCGGCGGCAAAGCTATCGACCAACGACTTGTACCGGGAGCGCGGCATCGGCAAATGTATCCATGACAATTTTTTGATTGTCTTGATCTTCGGTCATAGCATGCGATTAAAGCAACCCGACCCGACGAGACCCGCCATGGAACGTACCTCGAAGCTGAATAACCCGTCGCTGGAAAACAGCACCCGTGGCTGGATCAATGGACTGATCGGCGTGGTGATTTTCAGTGGCTCGTTGCCCGCCACACGGGTGGCGGTGCTCGAATTCGACCCGGTGTTCCTGACCGTGGCCCGCGCGACCATCGCCGGGATTCTCGCGCTGTGCCTGCTATGGCTGTTCAAGGAAAAACGCCCTGCCCGGCATCAGCTTGTACCGCTGATCGTTGTCGCGCTGGGCGTGGTTGTCGGGTTCCCGTTGTTGACCGCATTGGCCTTGCAATACGTGACGTCCGCGCACTCGATTGTCTTCATCGGTCTACTGCCGCTGGCGACCGCCGTGTTCGGCGTATTGCGCGGTGGCGAGCGGCCGAAACCGGCGTTCTGGCTGTTCTCGATTCTCGGCAGTTTGCTGGTGATTGGATTTGCCGTTTCACAGGGACTTACCGCCTCGCCCACCGGTGATCTGCTGATGCTGCTGGCGGTGGTGGTGTGCGGGCTGGGTTATGCCGAAGGCGCGAAACTGTCCCGGACGCTGGGGGGCTGGCAGGTGATTTGCTGGGCGCTGCTGGTGTCGCTGCCGGTAATGGCGGGGCTGACCTGGTATCGGTTGCCCGCTTCATTTTCGACCGTCAGCACGCCAGCCTGGCTGAGCCTGGCGTATGTGTCGCTGTTCAGCATGCTGATCGGTTTTGTGTTCTGGTATCGCGGACTGGCCCAGGGCGGGATTGCCGCCGTGGGCCAGCTTCAGTTGCTGCAACCGTTCTTTGGCCTGGCGCTGGCGGCCACCCTGCTGCATGAGCAGGTCAGCTTGGGGATGCTGGGGGTCACCGTTGCGGTGATCCTGTGTGTGGCCGGGGCGCGAAAGTTTTCTCGCTGATCGCCAGATCATTGGTCGTCAAAGTGACCGGGCTTGAACACATGGGTGCGCAAGGCACTGGCCTCGACATCGACGACACCCTGGACCGACCGGGTCACTTCAATCGCCTGGTCACATTGGCGATGGGTATCGACCATACCGCTCAGCGCCACCGCGCCGCCATGGGTTTTGACATGGATGTGCAGGCCAAAGTTGGGGTCGGCCCGGGTCAAGGCCGACTTCACCCTCGCGGTGGTCCACGAGTCGCGAGCGGCCATGGCCAGGCCATGGGAGTAATGCTCAAAGGAATGAAGTTTCATGGTGAAAACCTCCATTACACAAACACAGACACCCGATAAGTATAGTGCGGTCCCAAGGGCTCAGCGTTTGACCGACAAATCGACCTGGGTCATGCGACTGCGAACGGTAAACACGCCGTCGCCCGACAGAATCGCGCTGCGGGCGAACAGACGACCGCTTTCCCAGTTCGAAAGGCCCAGTTCCGGCTTGTTCAGCGCGTACTGGCCGTCGACCCAACGGGTGATGCCGTTGCCGACAAAAGGCGCATTCACCGCGTTGTAGAAACGTTCATGCGCTGGCGCTTCTTCGCTGATCAGCGACACGGTGAACTGCGGGCTGTAGCGATTGAACAGCGCGATCGCCTGATCCAGGTCGTCGACAATTTTCAGGCTGACTTCCGGGGTTTCTTCCCATTCCCACTCGCGGCCCAATTGAGCTTGCGCCAGCGGTTCGGCCAAGGCTTCGGTGACGTAGCCTTCGGCGCGATAGACCTCGACCGTGGCGCCCTGCCACTCGCTCGGCAAGTACGATTCGCTGCCTTCGACAATGTGCAATTTGCAGCCCTGGCCCCGTGCGGTACCGGCCTGTTGCAAGGCCTCGAGAAACAGTGGCACCAGTTCAGCGGCTCGGTCGCGCTGGATCAGGCAGACGTTCAAGGTGTTGCAGACTTTGCGGTCCAGGGAATTGCGCACCACGGCGGCAAATCGCGTGGCGTCGGCGTCTTTATCAGCGATCAACCAGGCACCGCCGGTGCCGTGCAGGCTGACGGCGGTGCCGGCCTGTTGCGCGATGCTGCCCAATTGACTGACTGCACGACCCGAACCCCGGGCCACGGCCAGCGACAGACGCCGATCAGCGAACATCGCCCAACCAGCGGCGTGATTGACGCTCTCTACCAGCGACACCGCGCCGTTCGGCAACCCGGCATCGGCCAGCGCCGGATTCAAGGCGTGCTCGACAATGGCTTGCGCGGTGCCCAACGCATCGCTACCAATCCGCAACACGGCGGTGTTGCCAGTGCGCAGAACGCCAGCGGCGTCGGCAAACACATTCGGCCGGCCCTCGAAGACAAAAGCGACGATGCCCAGCGGCGACACCACTTGCTCGACTTTCCAGCCGTCATGCTCGACGCAACTGATCACTTTGCCGCGAGTGGCTGGCGCATCACGCCAGGCTCGCAGGCCGGCGATCATGTCGCGGCGCATGCGTTCATCGGCCAGCAACCGCGTGGTGGAACGCCCACGGGCCTTGGCGCGCTCGATGTCGGCAAGGTTCGCGGCCTCGATCAAGGCCCAGGTTTCGGCGGTTTCCAGACGCTGGGCGAATACGTCGAAGAACTCGCTGATCGCCTCATCCGACACCGCCGACATCGCAGTGAACGCCGCTTGCGCGCGCTCGATCGCCACGGCTGCCGCTTGCTGATCCACCACCGGAATCAACAACAACTCGCCGCTGACCTGCTCCACCAATAAATGGTCCCCGGGCTGAAAACGCGCCGCCAGTTCGGGGCTGACCACAGTGACGCGGTTACCAGCGAAAGGGATCGGAGTGCCAGCGACGAGACGTTCGAGCATCAGGGACATGAAGCGGTTTCACCATGCAGAGGGGCGGGCGGAAAAATGTATAGCAATTCTCCCGAACCGTCATTACCAACGCCTCGCCTGCACGCCTTTAGAACACCGACCAGCCAATCCGCTGACTCAACAACTCCAGCGCCGCCATCCCCGCCAGCGAGTTGCCGGCCGCATTCAATTCCGGCGACCAGACGCACACCGTGAATTGCCCCGGCACCACCGCGACAATCCCGCCGCCGACGCCGCTCTTGCCCGGCAGGCCGACGCGGTAGGCGAAGTTGCCGGCCTCGTCGTAGAGGCCGCTGGTGGCCATAATCGAGTTGACTTGCTGGGTCTGGCGGGCGGTGAGGATTTGTTCGCCGCTGTGTTTGCAGAAGCCGTCGTTGGCCAGAAAGCAGAATGCCCGGGCCAGATCGATGCAACTCATGCGCAGGGCGCAGTGGCTGAAATAGCTGCGCAACACGGCTTCGACGTCGTTGTGGAAATTGCCGAAGGATTGCATCAGGTACGCCATGGCGGCGTTGCGTGCGCGGTGCTGGTATTCGGACTCGGCGACTTTACCGTCCACCATCACTTGCGGGTTGCCGGACAGGCGCCGGACAAAATCGCGCATCGACAGCGCCGGCGCGGCAAAGCGTGACTGGTTGATGTCGCAGATCACCAGCGCCCCGGCGTTGATGAACGGATTGCGCGGGCGGCCGCGTTCAAATTCCAGTTGCACCAACGAGTTGAACGGCTGGCCGGACGGCTCGTGGCCCAAGCGTTCCCAGATTGCTTCGCCAGAGTGGTCGATGGCCTGCACCAGGCTGAACACCTTGGAAATACTTTGTACCGAGAACAGCGTTTCGGCGTCGCCAGCACAATACAACTCGCCGTCATTGCCATACACGGCGATGCCCAACTGGTTGGCCGGCACGGTGCCGAGGGCGGGAATGTAGTCAGCCACCTTACCCTGGCCGATCAGGGGACGAACTGCGTCAAGGATCTCGTTCAACAGCGCTTGCATGCCGGGTTCCGAAGTCTCGCCCCATGGGTTTGCGGGGACACAGTCGCTAGACGCCGCTGGTCCGGGACGGATCACAGTTTTGTAGAGGAATGTATCTGGCGCCCGCCCTGATACATGAAGAGGCTTTCAGGACATATCGCCAACACACCGCGCTGAAACACTTGGGTTGTCTGCTGACCCTGGTCGGCCCTTGTTCCGGAGCGTTGTCATGAATACTTCAATTCCTCGTTATCACGGCTGGTCGCTGTTCGGCCTGTTGTCCTTGCTGGTGCTGTTGATGACCGGCCTGATCCTGGTGCTCAATCCCGATCTGGTGGAAGCCACGCGCAGCGCCATCCGCGCCACGGCCCGGACTTCGTTTGCACTGTTTCTCGCGGCGTTCCTGGCGTCGGCCTTCGCCGTCCTGGTGCCCTCGCCGTTCACTAAATCCCTGGTGCGCGAGCGCCGGTTTATCGGTTTGGCGTTTGCCTTTTCGCATCTGGTGCATGCGGTGCTGATCTATAGCTACGGGCAGTTGAATCCCGAGTTCTGGCCGGGGCGAACCACGGTGGGCAATATTCCGGGGTCGGTGGGTTATCTGTTCATTTTGCTGATGGCTCTGACGTCGTTCAAAACCACCACGCGGCTGATCGGCGCCAAAGCCTGGAAGGCCCTGCACGTGACCGGCATGTGGGTGATTGCGGCGGTGTTTACCTATTCCAACTTCAAGCGGATCCCGATGAGTGCTTGGTATGTACTGCCGTTCGGGATGATGTGCGCGGCGATTGCGGTGCGGTTGGTGGGTAAGTGGGCGGTGAAGAACAAGCGTAGTCAGCGGGTTGCGTATTCCTGAGTGAGATTTGCCCCCTGTAGGAGCTGCCGAAGGCTGCGATCTTTTGATCTTGTTTTTAAAAGCAAAGTCAAAAGATCGCAGCCTTCGGCAGCTCCTACAGGGAGGTTCACTGCTTGGAAGGTTGTGTATCGGAGTGTGTACAGCCCCGCCCCAGACACACCAGCGCTTCAAAACCCCACCCCCGCGACACACCGCAGATACACCCGCTTGATCAAATGACCCGGTCGATTGGCCCAGCCGATCAAAGCCCTCAACGGAGATCAAGCCCATGAACACTTCACTTTCTTCGGCCGTCAAAGGCCTGCACCTGAACCTCGACCGCGCCGGCAACTGGATCGCGCCGCTGACCCTGCGCATTTTCCTCGCTTGGGAGTTTTTCGAGTCGGGCCTGGAGAAATGGAACGGCGAGAACTGGTTCGCCGATATCCAGGATGCCTTTCCGTTTCCGTTCAACCACGTACCCGCCACGCTGAACTGGGAATTGTCGATGTGGGCCGAGCTGATCTGCGCCCTCGCCTTGCTGGTCGGCCTCGGCACGCGGATCTCGACAGTCATTCTGATCGTGGTCACCGTGGTCGCGACCGCCGCTGTTCACTGGCCGGCCGATTGGTCTACATTGAGTGAACTCGCGCAAGGCTACGCCATCAGTAACAAAGGACACGGCAACTTCAAACTGCCGCTGATCTACCTCGCCGCCCTTATGCCGCTGTTGCTCTCGGGCGCAGGCAAGCTCAGTCTGGATGCCTTGCTGGCTCGATTCTTCTGGCGTCGTCACAACCACTGAAACGTCAGTGTCTCGAAAACGTCCCACACTCTCTAAAACGGAGCGATCGTCATGAGCCTCACACTCTATGGTTTTGACGGCAGCAGTTATGTACGCACGGTGAAGATGCTACTGGAGGAAAAAGGCGCGGATTTCGATCAGGTGCAGGTCAACGTCATCAAGGGCGAGCCGCACCTGCCGGAACACCTGGCACGCCACCCATTCGGCAAGGTGCCGGTGATCGATCACGACGGTTTCCGGATCATTGAAACCGCGGCGATCATGGCCTATCTGGATGAAGTCCTGCCCGGCCCGTCGCTGACCCCGGACAACGCCCACGACCGTGCTCGCACGCACATGGCCATGGGGATTTATGATTCCTATGGCTATGGTTCGCTGGTCTCGGTGTTCGGCTATCACCTGTTTCCAGACTTTATTGGCGGCAAGAATGAAGACTCACGACGCAAAGGCATTGAAAACTCCAAGCGCGTTTTGCGTGAACTGATGAAAATAAAAGGCGATGATCCGTATATCGCCGGCCTCGCCCCCAGCTTTGGTGACTTCTACCTGGCTCCGGGCTGCGCCTACATCGCCATGACGCCGGATGCAGGGCAAGTATTTGCCGTTGACGGTTTCGCCGAGTGGTGGAAACGTCTGCAGGCCTTGCCCAGTTTCCAGGCCACCGCACCGTAATAAACTCAACCCTCACTGAAGACAGGAGCCACCATGAGCGTGACCACCCAATGGATCGAGATCGACAGCCCCGAAGGTAAATTCGGCGCTTACCTGGCGATTCCCCATACCCAGAAGGGTCCGGGGATTGTGTTGATCCAGGAGATCTTCGGCGTCAACGAACACATCCGCTCGGTCGTCGAGCAGTACGCTGCCGACGGCTACCTGGTTATCGCACCGGACCTGTTCTGGCGCAGCGGCCCGCGCATCGAACTGGGCTACGACGAGGCCGGCTGGAAAAAAGCCGTCGAGTTGATGAACGCCACCGACGTGACGAAGGCCCAGGCCGACATCAAACTGGCCATCGATGCGCTGAAAGCCCACCCGGGCCTGGATGGCGGGATTGCGTCCATCGGCTACTGCTTCGGCGGCATGCTCTCGTACAACACCGCCGCCAACGGCTTCGTGGACGTGGCCATCGCCTATTACGGCGGCGGCATCCAGAACCAACTCGACCGCGCCGATGAAATCGAAGTGCCGTTGCTGATGCACTTCGGTGAAGCGGACAGCCACATTCCCCTGGAAGCCGTGGAGAAAATCGCCGAGCGTTTCGACAACAACGACAACGTGGAAATCGTGGTGTACCCGGAAGCCGAGCATGGTTTCAACTGCTCCCACCGCGACAGCTACAACCAGCGCGCCTCGGTTGAAGCCCATGGCAATACCCTGATCTTCCTGGGCATGGAACTCTAAAGCCCAACGCAAAACCCCTTGTGGGAGCGGGCTTGCTCGCGAAAGCGCAGTGTCAGACAACATTTATGTCGACTGACCTGACGCCTTCGCGAGCAAGCCCGCTCCCACATTTAAAGCATCAGCAGAATCACACTTCTTCCACTTGTTGAGGTTGCACACCACGCTCATGCACATGCGCGGTCGGCGTGCGGTCGATCAACAGGCTCAGCAATTCCGGACGGCTGTAGTGACCGCGTGAATCCATCATGCGTTTGCGCTTGTCGATCAGGAACATATCCAGATCGACGATTACTTCCCCCTCGCCTTCCTGCAACGAACCCAGCACCACGCCATCCGGGCTGATGATCGCGGTGAAGCAACCACCCGAGATAGGGCCGATCGGGCAACCGGTGTCGGCCATGATTTGTGCCTGCTGTTCCGGGCTGAGCCACGCCGTGGAGTTGACCACGAAGCAGGCCGATTCGAGGGCGTGCTGGCGAATGTTGACTTCCATTTGCGAGGTGAACAACGGGCCGGCAAACGAGCCGGGGTACATCGAGGCGTGGATCTGTTCGCCGTCGGCCATCAACGCATAGCGGGCCAGCGGGTTGTAATGTTCCCAGCACGCCAGTTGGCCGATGCGCCCCACGGCACTGTCGGTGGCGCGCAGGCCCGAGCCGTCGCCCATGCCCCAGACCATGCGTTCGTGATAAGTCGGGGAAATCTTGCGACGGTGCTGGATCAGCGTGCCGTCAGCGTCAAACAGCAACTGCGCGTTGTACAGCGTACCGCCGTCACGTTCGTTGACGCCGATGGACACGACCATGTTGGCCTGCTTCGCTGCGGCACCGATGGCCTCGGTTGCAGCGGAAGGCACCGTTACGGCCTGATCCAGTAACTTGTAGTGCTCGGCGCCCATTTCAAACGGTGACTGCACGAAAGAAAAGTACGGGTAGTACGGCACGATGGTTTCCGGGAACACGGCGAACTGCACGCCTTGTTCACCGAGTTCGAGAATCTTCTGCACGACTTTATTGACGGTGCCTTCACGGCTGTAAAGGACCGGGCTGATCTGTACGGCGGCGGCTTTGACGATGGACATGGCGGCGATCTCATTGAGGGAATGGGCTTCAACGAGATCAAGATTACGGCAATCATATTTTGTCTCAAATGCCGAATACACCACCTTTTAGGACATCAGCCGCGATTGGCTCGCTGGATCACTTGGGGTGGTTGCCCAAACGCGCGAATAAACGCCCGGCGCATGCGTTCGCGATCACCAAAACCGGTGTCGGTGGCCACCACGTCGATGGAATGCCGCCCGGTTTCCATCATCAGCCGCGCCGCTTCCACCCGCAGGTTTTCCACGGCTTTGGCCGGTGATTGACCGGTTTCTGCATGGAACACCCGACTGAACTGGCGCGGGCTGAGATTGGCCGCGCTGGCCAGTTCTTCCACCGACAGCGCGGACTTGAGGTTGTGCTTGGCGTAGGTCAGTGCGGCCTGGATGCGGTCGGTGCGGGGCTCAAGTTCGAGCATCACGGAAAACTGCGATTGGCCACCCGCACGCCGGTGATAGACCACCAGTTGCCGGGCGACCCGACGGGCGATTTCGGCGCCGAGATCCTTTTCCACCAGGGCCAGCGCCAGATCGACACACGCGCTCATGCCCGCAGCGGTCCAGACATTGCCGTCGTTGATGAAGATGCGGTCCTCTTCGACGATCACCTTGGGATAAGCCTGCTGCAAGGCGCGAGCGTGGCACCAGTGCGTGGTCGCGCGCCGACCATCGAGCAAACCGGCTTCGGCCAAGGCGGTGGCGCCGGTGCAGATCGACCCCAGGCGCCGGGTGGTCTGGCTGGCATGGCGCAAGAACGCGACCATCCCTGGTGATACCGGGCGGATCAGGTTGTCGCCCATCACCAGCAAAGTGTCGAAGGTGCGCTGGTCGAACGCCGTGGTTTCCACGCCAAACCCGGCCGACGTCTGCACCGTACCGCCTTGCTCCGAGAGCAAGGCGATGCTGTAGACCGGCTCGTCCGCGACGCTGTTGGCCATCTCGAAGGTGGCACACATGGCCAAGCCCAACACCTGGAAACCGGGGTAAACGATGAGTCCGAGAGTGTGCATCTGTCATGACCTTAAAAGTGGCCTGATGGATTTTCAGGCCAGCCTGTTCGCACTGTACGCCTTTCAATGCCCTGAATCACATCAGGCTCTTGTGGCGAGGGAGCTTGCTCCCGTTAGAGTGCGCAGCGCTCTCAGAGGGGCCGCTTCGCAGCCCAGCGCGAGCTGGGCTCGCTCGCCACAGGCCACCCGCCAACCTGAAGAAAATTTCATTTTCTCCGGGACCAATCTTTTCCCGATACGACGTCCAATTCATCAGCAGCATCCACTTTCAGGATGCCAGCCTCGAGGAGTTGTCATGAACGTTGTGCGCCCCCTGATCAAGTTGCGGCATGTCTTGCTCGTCCCTCTGGCGCTGGCAGCGCTGGCGAGCACGCCGGTGTTTGCTCAGCCCGAGATCATCATCCGCCAGGCGCCGCCGCCCGTGCGCATGGAACAAGTGCCGATGGCGCGTCCCGGTTATGCCTGGGACAACGGCCACTGGCGCTGGGACGGTCGCGGTTATGTATGGGCGCCCGGTCACTGGCAGCGGATGCACCACGGCGGGCGCTGGATGCCAGGGCACTGGGAGGCACGCGGGCCGAACTGGTACTGGATCGAAGGGCGCTGGGTGCGTTGAGTTCTGAACGCTGGATCTACCGGCTGGCCATCCGGGCGCCGGTTTGTATGAATCGAGGAATCAACTAATGTCCCGACTATTCAAGACCACAATGATCGCCGGCCTTATGGCGATCACCCTGTCCGGCTGCGTCATCGAGCCTGCACGTCCGCACCGACCGCCACCGAGGGTTGAAATGGTTCCGGTGATGCCGGCGCCGGGTTATCACTGGGTGGCCGGGCAGTATCGTTGGTCTCACAACGAGTGGGTGTGGGTGCCGGGGCATTGGAAAGGATATTGAGTTTGAGTAGAGGCTGATGGCCCCTTCGCGAGCAAGCCCGCTCCCACAGGGAATCTGTGTCGATCACAAATCCCCTTGTGGGAGCGGGCTTGCTCGCGAAGGCGGCCTGACAGACAACATCAATGCTGAATAACAAAATAAATCTGTCACCTTTTCTGTGTCGATCGCAAATCCCCTGTGGGAGCGAGCCTGCTCGCGAAGGCGGCCTGACAGTCAGCGCAACCCCTCAAACTGCCGACCCATCATTTCTCTCGATCATACAAATCACAAAAGCGAATTTTTCATTTCCCTCCGACCTGTTCACCATGGCACCACCTAAAACAGATCGGACGAACTCCTCATGAATTTCAATCTGGCGATTGCCTGCGTCATCGTAGTGTCCTTTGCCATCGCACTGGGTCACGCCTGACCGCGCTATTTCGCGTCGCCGTCATGGGGTTTGTAGAACGTGAACAGACCGATCTGGGCGGTCTTGATGTATTCATGCGCCCAGTCCGGTTTTACCGTCCGGTCATGAAAATACATCGCGCCGTGGGTGCGATCCGGTAGTTGTTTGTTCAACGCCTTGCGTGCGATTTCCTTGGCGATCGCGTAAGGCGCTTCCTCCTGAGCCGTGTCCGGCTTGCCGTCACACCACCACGAAAACTGGCAGGCATGCCTTTCCGAGCCCTGCTTGACGATCCCGCACACCGTGTCCGGAAAGCCCTCGTGGCCGAGGCGATTCATCACCACGTTGGCGACGGCTTCCATGTCGGCAGAGTCCTTCCCTTTGGCTTCCCAATAAATGCTGCGGGCCATGCAGGTGATGGCTTCGTCCAGCGGCGCGGTGCCGGCCGGGTCAACCGCCTGGACTTCGGATTGGGTGATGGTCTCGGCCTTTTTCGGCGCAGGAGCCGTGCTGCCTTTATCGGCGGCTTTCTCTTCCAGGACTTGAGCCTTGTCCACTGCCACTTCCTTTTTTTGTTCTTGGTCGTCTGCCATGACCTGGCCGGCGAACAGGGTTAATACGAGGCAGGTTGCAATCCACGGGAAGCGCATGATGAGCAGGCTCTCTAGGGCGTCGACAGGCGACTTCGCTTCATTGTAGTCCGCAAATCACTGGATAAAACCGCGAACAAACAGCAAAAAGCCATTGCCCCGAACGGGACGAAATCGCGCATCATGGGCGCAGTCCGTTCAAGGGGGATTTTCATGCGCGTCCTATCATCCGTTTTGCGTGTTGCGGCGTTGTCGTCGGGCCTGGTGTTCGCCACCACGGCGCTGGCCACCGACGAGACGCAACTGGTTCAGTCGATCAACACCTACCGCAGTCAGGTGCAACGTTGCGGCGGCCAGGCGTCGCCGGAGTTGCCGCCGCTGGCGACCGATCCACGCCTGGTGCTTTCCGCCACCCAGAACGTCGACCTGCAACAGGCGATGGCGCGGGCGGGCTATCCGATGGTCAATGTGCAGGCGATCACCCTGTCCGGCCCGCGTGATGCGCAGTCGGCGATGCAGGCCGTGCAGGAAAGCTTTTGTCAGGTGGTGCTGAACCCGCAATTCATTGATGTCGGGGTCAGCCGTGAGGGCCGCGAGTGGCGCATCGTGCTCGCGCGTCCGCTGTTGAGCGGGCGTCTGGGCGATGCGCAGGCCGAAGGGCAAAAACTTCTGGAACTGCTCAACGCCGCCCGCACCCAACCGCGTCAGTGCGGCGGCCAACCGTTTGCCGCCACCACGCCGCTGGCCTGGAATGCCACATTGGGCGCCGCTGCCGAAGCCCACAGTCGGGACATGGCCAACAACAATTACTTCGACCACAAGGACCGCTCGGGCGGTACGCCGGGTGACCGCGCGGAACTGGGCGGCTACATCGCCCAGCAGATCGGTGAAAACATCGCCGCCGGGCAAGACACCACCCGCAAAGTCGTCGACGGCTGGCTCAACAGCCCGGGGCACTGCGCCAACCTGATGAACCCACAGTTCCGCGAACTCGGCGCGGCATATGCGGTGGACCCGAAGAGTGACGCAGGGATTTACTGGACCGCGATGTTCGGCACCCAGTAAACCTTCATTGTGGGAGCGGGCTTGCTCGCGAAGGCGGTGTGTCAGTAACAAATCTGCTGAATGTACAACCGTCATCGCGAGCAAGCTCGCTCCCACAGTTTGACCCCGTCGAGCACAAGACTTGTGCCCGACACATTTCCCCTGTGGGAGCGGGCTTGCTCGCGAAGGCGGTGTGTCAGACAAGTTGATGTCGACTGACACGGCCTCTTCGCGAGCAAGCCCGCTCCCACAGTTCGGTCCCGTCGAATACAAGACATATGCTCGACACATCTCCCCTGTGGGAGCGAGCTTGCTCGCGATAGCGTCAGGTCAGACACCCTCTACAGCGACTGACACACCACCCCTCAGCGATTCATGAACCCCACGCATAACTCTATACCCAAATAACGCAAAAACGTTTCGCCCCCGCGCAGGTCACTCTTTGATGAGTATCGCCAGGGCGCAGGGCTTCTGCTGCGCGAAAGAAAACACCGCACAGGAATCGAACCAATGGATGACCTTCACCGGAAGAAGATTTCCCGACGCACCTTTCTGATTGTCGGCGCCGTGACCGCGACCGCCATCGCGCTGCCGCCCTTCATCTGCGCCCAGGCATCCGCCGCCAACCTCGCCCGACCGGTGCAAGCCAAGGTGTCCATCCAGGTCAACGGCGAAGTGCACGCCATGGACCTCGACACCCTCACCACCCTGCTCGATGCCTTGCGTGAACACTTGCACCTGAGCGGCACCAAGAAAGGCTGCGACCATGGCCAGTGCGGTGCGTGCACGGTGATTGCCGATGGCCGACGGATCAACTCCTGCCTGACGTTGGCGGTGATGCACGAAGGCTCCTCGATCACCACCATCGAGGGCCTCGGCAACCCGGAAAAACTCCACCCCATGCAAGCCGCGTTCATCAAGCACGACGGTTATCAATGCGGGTATTGCACACCAGGGCAGATCTGCTCCGCCGTGGCCATGCTCGAGGAAATCCGCCAAGGCATTCCCAGTCACGTCAGCGCCAGCCTGACTGAACCACCCCAGTTGATCGCCCGTGAATTGCAAGAGCGCATGAGCGGCAATATCTGCCGCTGCGGTGCGTACTCCAACATCATCGAGGCGATCACCGATGTCGCGGAGGCCAGCGCATGAGACCTTTTACCTATTCGCGCGCCAAATCCCCGGCAGAGGCCGCTGCGTTGGCGGTGCAAATCGAAGGTTCGCGGTTTATCGCCGGCGGCACCAACCTGCTGGATCTGATGAAGCTGGACATCGAGACGCCGGCCCACTTGATCGACGTCAACGGTCTGGCCCTGGACCAGATCCAGGCCACGGATCAGGGCGGCCTGAGAATCGGCGCGCTGGTACGCAATACCGACCTCGCCGCCGACCCACGGATCAGAAAGGATTACGCCGTGCTGTCCCGCGCCCTCCTCGCCGGCGCATCCGGCCAGTTGCGCAATGTCGCGACCACCGCCGGCAACCTGCTGCAACGCACCCGTTGTCCTTATTTCTACGACACCAATCAGGCCTGCAACAAGCGCCAGCCGGGCAGTGGCTGCGCGGCCATTGGCGGGATCAATCGCTCGCTTGGGATCATTGGCGTAAGCGATGCCTGCATCGCCACGCATCCCAGCGACATGGCGGTGGCCATGCGCATCCTCGATGCGCAGGTCGAGACGGTGCGCCCCGACGGCACCACCCACCTGATTCCAATCGCCGATTTGCATCGACTGCCGGGTAACACGCCCAACATCGAAACCACCCTGGGCGCGCACGAGTTGATCACCGCCGTCACGCTGCCGGCGCCCCTCGGCGGCACGCACATTTACCAGAAGGTCCGCGACCGCGCGTCCTATGCCTTCGCCCTGATCTCGGTGGCGGCGGTGATCCAGAACGACGGCTCCGGCCGCGTTGCCCTGGGCGGCGTGGCGCACAAGCCGTGGCGCGTCGAGGCCGCCGAATCGGCGATGTCCCAAGGCGCGAAAGCCGTCACCGCACAGTTGCTCGCCGACGCGACGCCCACCGATCAAAACGCATTCAAGCTGACGCTGGCCGAGCGCACGCTCGCCTCGGTACTGACGCAAGCGAGGGACCACGCATGAAATTCGAGACCCCGGCCGGCACCAACCCGATCGATCAGATGAAAGTGGTCGGCAAGCCCACGAGTCGTATCGAGGGCCATCTGAAAACCACCGGGCGCGCCCCATACGCCTACGAACACCACGACGCCGTGACAAACCCGGCCTATGGATTTGTGGTCGGCGCGGCCATCGCCAAGGGCCGCATCACCTCGATGAACCTGGAAGCGGCAAAGTCAGCGCCGGGGGTGATCGCGATTGTCACCGCCGCCAACGCGGGCAAGCTCGGCAAAGGCAAATACAACACCGCAAAGCTGCTCGCCGGCCCCGACATCGAGCACTACCACCAGGCCGTCGCACTGGTGGTGGCGGAAACCTTCGAACAGGCGCGGTCTGCTGGTCAGTTGCTCGACATCACCTATGCTCGCGCCGACGGAGCGTTTGATCTCGCCAGTCTTCGGGATTCAGGCGTCGAGCCCAAGGAGATGCCGGACGTCAGCCACGGTGATTTCGCCAGTGCATTCGCCGCCGCGCCGGTGCAATTGGACGCGACCTACACCACCCCCGACCAGGCTCACGCGATGATGGAGCCCTTCGCCTCGATGGCCACCTGGAGCGGCGATCAACTGACGGTGTGGACCTCCAATCAAATGATCGACTGGGCCGCCAGCGACGTGGCCACGACCCTGGGCATCCCGAGGAAAAACCTGCGGCTGATCTCGCCTTACATTGGCGGCGGCTTCGGCGGCAAACTGTTTGTCAGGGCCGATGCGGTACTCGCGGCCCTCGGCTCGCGCATGGCCGGCAGACCGGTGAAAGTCGCGTTGACCCGGCCGATGATGTTCAACAACTCCACGCATCGTCCGGCGACCATTCAACGAATTCGCATCGGCACCACCAGCGACGGCAAGATCAGCGCCATCGCTCATGAAGGCTGCTCTGGCGACTTGCCCGGCGGCAAAGTCGAACGAGCCGCACAACCGAGCAAACTGTTGTATGCCGGGGCCAACCGCTTGATCTCGATGCGCCTCGCCACCCTTGATCTGCCGGAGGGCAATGCGATGCGCGCGCCGGGTGAAACCCCGGGGTTGATGGCGCTGGAAATCGCCATGGACGAGATGGCGGAGAAACTCAACCTCGACCCCATTGAGTTCCGCATCCTCAACGACACCCAAGTCGACCCGACCAATCCCGAACGCCGTTACTCGCAACGCCAGCTGTCCGAATGCCTGCGCACCGGGGCCGAACGGTTTGGCTGGAACCAGCGTCACCCGCAGCCCGGCACGCAACGGGACGGTCGCTGGCTGATCGGCATCGGCGTCGGCGTGGCCTTCCGCAATAACAACCTGGTGAAGTCCGGGGCGCGGGTCCGGCTCGATGACAAAGGCATCGTGACGGTGGAAACCGACATGACCGATATCGGCACCGGCAGCTACACGATCATCGCCCAGACCGCAGCGGAAATGATGGGCGTGACGCTGGACAACGTGGTGGTGCGCTTGGGGGATTCTAGCTTTCCAGTGTCGTCCGGTTCTGGCGGCCAATTCGGTGCCAACTGCTCGACGGCGGGCGTGTACGCGGCCTGCGTCAAACTGCGGGAAGCGGTCGCGCAAAAGTTGGGCGTGAGTGCCGAACAAGCTGTGTTCACCGACGGCCAGGTACGCTCCGGCGATAAAAGCCTGCCGCTACGTGATGCGGCCAAGGCTGGAGAACTGGTCGCCGAGGACTCGATCGAGTTTGGTGACCTGGCCAAGCAGTTCCAGCAATCGACTTTCGGCGCGCACTTTGTCGAAGTCGCGGTGGACAGCGCCACCGGGGAAATCCGCGTGCGCCGCATGTTGGCCGTGTGCGCCGCCGGACGCATCCTCAACCCGACCTCGGCGCGCAGCCAGGTGATCGGCGCGATGACCATGGGCGTGGGCGCGGCATTGATGGAAGAACTGGCGGTGGACAAGCGCCAGGGCTATTTCGTCAATCATGACCTCGCCGGATACGAGGTGCCGGTGCATGCCGACATCCCGCATCAAGAGGTGATTTTCCTCGAGGAAACCGACCCCTATTCATCGCCGATGAAGGCCAAAGGGGTCGGGGAATTGGGCTTGTGTGGCGTCAGCGCGGCGATTGCCAACGCGGTTTACAACGCGACCGGCGCACGGGTTCGGGAGTACCCGATCACGCTGGACAAGATTCTGGATAAATTGCCAGCGATGATCTGACAGGGTTACTGAGCGGCGGGATATTGCCCGTCGCTGACTTGCTCCATCCACTCCACCACGTTGCCGTCCTGTACTTCTGCAATTGCGATATGGGTCATGGCGGTGGTCGCCGTGGCGCCATGCCAATGTTTGACATGCGCTGGAATCCACACGGTGTCGCCGGGTTTGATCTGTTGCACGGGTTTGTCCTGCTCCTGCACCCAGCCCATGCCGGCGGTGACGATCAACGTCTGACCCAGTGGATGCGTGTGCCAGGCGGTGCGCGCGCCCGGTTCGAACGTGACCGTGGCGCCACTGACCCGCGCCGCCTCGGTGCCTTTGAACGGTGCATCAACCCGCACGGTGCCCGTGAAATAATCAGCCGGGCCTTTGACGGAGGGCTGGGAGCCGTTCGGGGTTACAGTCAGCATCGGATTCTCCTGAGCCTTGAAAAGTGCGCCCAATTTATCAGCTGCTTATTCCCCGGATTAGCCGCTAAAATTCGAAAAGACTTATGAGGGGGACTCATGGATGCTGCGCGAAAACGCCAATGATCTGCTCGCCTTTCTGGCAGTTGCCAGAGAGCGCAGTTTCACCAAGGCTGCGGCCAAACTGGGGGTTTCCCAATCCGCGCTGAGCCATACGATTCGTGGCCTGGAAGCGCGATTGGGTTTGCGTCTGCTGACCCGCACCACCCGCAGCGTTTCGCCGACCGAAGCTGGTCAGCGCCTGATGGACACCATCGGCCCGCATTTCGAAGAAATCGAGATCGAGTTGGCGGCGTTGAGCGACCTGCGCGACACACCGGCCGGCAATATCCGCATCAACGCGATGGACCACGCACTGGAGCACATCCTGTGGCCGGTGTTGAAACCATTCCTGGCGAAGTACCCGGACATCTCGGTCGAGGTGTGCTGCGATTACAGTTTTGTCGACATCGCCGCCCAGGGTTTTGATGCTGGCGTGCGCCTGGGCGAGGACGTGGCCCAAGGCATGATCGCCACCCGCATCGGCCCCGATATGCGCCTGTTGGTGGTGGGTTCACCGACCTACTTTGCCGAGCGCTCGATTCCCAAGACACCGCGCGACCTGACCGAGCATCAATGCAATAACCTGCGCCTGCCCACCAATGGCGGCCTGTACGTCTGGGAGTTTAAAAAAGCCGAGGAACGCCTGAATGTGCGGGTGTCCGGGCAGGTGACGTTCAATGGTGTTTATCAACTGCTGAACGCGGCACTGGATGGATTCGGCTTGAGCTACATCCCCGAAGACCTGGTCGCACCGCACCTCGCGGCCGGGCGGTTGGTGCAAGTGCTTGAGGATTGGTGCGCGCCGTTTGCCGGTTTTCACCTCTATTACCCGAGCCGTCGCCAGGCTTCGCCGGCGTTTGCGCTGCTACTGGATGCGTTGCGCTACAAGGGCTGAATCCCACGAACTATGCCCGCAACACATCCCCTGTGGCGAGGGAGCTTGCTCCCGCTCGGCTGCGAAGCAGTCGCAAAACCTACTTGCACGATATGACTGAAGTAAGCCGGGGGCCGCTTCGCGCCACAGCGGGAGCAAGCTCCCTCGCCACAGGGTTTGCCCCTTTGCCGACTATCCGAACCCCGCCCTTCCCCGCTACTGTAAGCAACCCGCCGGTCTCTGAAAAAGGCTCAACTCTTGAGTGACCCTCTCGCCAAACCCCAAGCCATTTCCCTGCGCGAAGCTTTCCTGTTCTGGCTCAAGCTCGGCTTCATCAGTTTCGGTGGCCCGGCCGGGCAGATTTCGATCATGCACCAGGAATTGGTCGAGCGTCGGCGCTGGATTTCGGAGCGGCGTTTTCTGCACGCGCTCAACTATTGCATGTTGCTGCCCGGCCCCGAGGCGCAGCAACTGGCGACGTACATTGGCTGGCTGATGCACCGGACCTGGGGCGGTGTGATTGCCGGCGGGCTGTTTGTGTTGCCGTCGCTGTTCATCCTGATCGGGTTGTCGTGGATGTACATCGCGTTTGGCGACGTGCCGGTGGTGGCCGGGTTGTTTTATGGGATCAAGCCTGCGGTCACCGCGATTGTGCTGCAGGCTGCCCATCGCATCGGCTCACGGGCGCTGAAGAACAACTGGCTGTGGGGGATCGCGGCGGCATCGTTCACGGCCATTTTCGCGTTCAATGTGCCGTTTCCGCTGATTGTGCTGGGCGCGGCGGTTATCGGATATGTCGTCGGAAGCTGGGCGCCGGAGAAATTCAGCAACGGCGGCCACAGCGGAACGAATAAATCCTACGGCCCGGCGCTGATCGATGACGACACCCCGACGCCTGAGCATGCGCGTTTCAGTGCGGTGAAGCTGCTGCGTCTGGCGTTGATCGGTGCCGTGTTGTGGGCGTTGCCGATGGGACTGCTCACGCTGCTGTTCGGCTGGAACGGCACGCTGACGCAGATGAGTTGGTTCTTCACCAAAGCCGCATTGCTGACCTTCGGTGGCGCCTACGCCGTGCTGCCCTATGTGTATCAGGGCGCGGTCGGCCACTATGGCTGGCTGACGCCGACGCAGATGATCGATGGCCTGGCGCTCGGTGAAACCACGCCCGGACCGCTGATCATGGTGGTGGCCTTCGTCGCATTTGTCGGCGGTTATGCGCAGCAAGTGTTCGGCGCCGATCATGTCTTTCTCGCCGGAGCCGTCGCCGCCATGCTGGTGACCTGGTTCACCTTCCTGCCCTCGTTCCTGTTCATCCTCGCCGGCGGGCCGCTGGTGGAATCGACGCACAACGAACTGAAATTCACCGCGCCGCTGACCGCGATTACCGCTGCGGTGGTCGGAGTGATCCTCAACCTCGCGTGTTTCTTCGGCTACCACGTGCTCTGGCCCAACGGCTTCAGCGCTCACCTCGACTGGCCTTCAGCGCTGATTGCCATCGCAGCGGCGATAGCCTTGTTTCGCTTCAAGCGCGGGGTGATCCAGGTGTTGATCGGCTGTGCGTTGGTTGGGCTGGCGGTGCATCTGTTGCGCTGACAAACGGCCGAAAGCGCCCACACCTCAAGGATGTGGACGCCGGTGGGGCACGGTCATTTGGCCGCGTGTTGCACCTGCGCTTCAGGCATCGCCGAAGAGTGATGGTTGAGGATCTTCCACTGGCCGCCGACCTGTTCGTAGACGAAGGTGTAGCGCGCCTGCACCTGACGGGTCTTGCCGGTCGCCTCGGTCAGGGTGAAGGTGTAGACGCCGCTGTCCATGGCCACGTTGCTGCCCAGTTGGCGGATTTCGCGGTAGTTGATCTGACCTACCGGCTTGAGCGCCAGGAAGTGATCAAAGTAGTCCTTGATCTGATCCGGCGTGGTCCGCACCTGGTTGGACACCGTCGGCTGCAACACCGCGCCCGGTGCATAAAGGTCAACTACCGTTTGCGCGTTGCCGGTCTGCAAGGCGCTGTTCCAGCGGTCAAACAAGCCGGCAATTTCCCGATCCTTCACGTTGGTTGGCGCCTTGGCCACGGTGCGATAAACGTACGGGGCGGTCTCAGCGGCTTGGGCAAACGGGGCGCTCAGGGCAAAAAACAGGGCGATGGCCGGGATCTTCATTTTCATTGCGATACTCCTGGGGTGGTCGTTGAGCCCACTTTGCCGATTCGCCAGCCGCCCGACATCGGCCACTCGGAGTCATTTGCCTATGCCATTTGGCAGATAGCGCCCGGCCCTGTTAACAAGGTTTAATGACCTCCCCCTGCGCCCGCGGGTCCGTCTCAACGCCGGAGCAAACCATGCAAAACCCGCCTCACGATCCCGGTAGTGCCTTGGCCATCCGCACTCACTATCGACAATCCGAAAGTCGCGCAGCGCGCCTGCGGTTGTTGGTGGATACCGGACAAGAGTTGACCCGACTGGCCCCTCACGCCATGCGCGAACGTGTGTTGGCGCGGGCGTGCGCCTTTCTCGCAATGGACCATGGCTTGCTGCTGGAGTGGGACGCCGACGGGCGCGTCAAAGCTAGCGCCCGACATGGCAACCGTGATCGGCTGGACAGCCTCGACGCCGTCGTCGACCGCAGCATGTGCACGCCATCCTGGCAAGACCGTCCAGGGGAAGCCCTGCCGAGTGTGTTGCGAGTGCCACTGCGCGGCGGCGACGGCGATGCCTTTGGCGCCTTGGTGCTGGCCAACAGCGTCAGCCTGCGGGCGCCGGACAATGAAGACACGGAATCCCTGCAACTGCTCGCCACCCTGCTGGCCGCGCACCTTGAAAATAATCGCCTGCTGACAACGCTCAAGTCCCGGGATCGCACCTTGTCCGACCTGGTCAATCGGCTGTTCCGCGCGCAAGAAGACGAACGCAAACGTGTGGCCTACGACCTGCACGATGGCCTGGCCCAGACCCTCGCCGGTTTGCATCAGCGCCTGCAAGGTTTTGCCGGCCGCTGCCCGACTCTGCCGGACCCACTCGACGCCGATTTGCAGGCAATCCTGGCGCTGGCCCAACACTGCGTAGGTGAAGGCCGGCAATTGATCGGTGGCTTGCGTCCGACGGTGCTCGACGATTTCGGTCTGCTTAAAGCAGTCGATAAAGAAGCCGATCGCCTGCGCGAGGCCGGGATCGGCGTGCACTGGACCGCACGCTGCGAAGCGCGGTTTCCCAGTCAGGTGGAGATCGGCTTGTTCAGGATCGCCCAGGAAGCAATCAACAACATCCTCAAACACGCGCAGGCCAGCCAGGTACAACTGGCGCTGGAACTGCGCGAAGGACGCGCCGTGCTGCGGGTGGACGATAACGGCAAAGGCTTTGCCACCGGACAACGGCTCGACAGCGACGACGCCCGGCATCTGGGCCTCGCCACCATGCAGGAACGTGCGAGCCTGCTGAGTGGCAGCTTCTCCTGCACCAGTGCAATCGACCACGGCACCCAACTGCTCGCCAACGTGCCAGCAAACCTGGATGGAATACCTCAATGAGCCACGTTCTGCGTCTCGTACTGGCGGACGATCATGAAGTCACGCGCACCGGTTTCGTTGCGCTGCTGGCCGGTCATCCGCAATTCGAAGTGGTCGGCCAGGCCCGCGATGGCCAGGAGGCGGTCGAGCTGTGCGAACGGCTGCTGCCGGACATTGTTATCCTCGACATTCGCATGCCGGTGCTCAACGGTCTGGGCGCGGCACGCCTGCTTCAACAAAGTCTGCCGGCCTTGAAAGTGGTGATTTTCACCATGGACGACAGCCCCGATCACCTGGAAGCGGCGATGAATGCCGGTGCCGTCGGTTACCTGCTCAAAGATGCCAGCCGTTATGAAGTGATCGACGCGCTGCAAAGGGTCGCCGCTGGCGAGGAAGTCCTCAATGGTGCGGTTAGCGCCCGCCTGCTTAGGCGCATGACCACGCGCAGTGCCAGCGGTGCCGCGACGACTGAAAACCTGACGCCACGTGAACGCCAGGTACTCAGCCTGGTAGCCAACGGTTGCAGCAACCGTGCAATCGGTGAGCAACTGGGCATCACCACCGGTACGGCCAAGGCCCACGTTGAACGGGTCATCGGCAAACTCGGCGCGGCGGATCGAACCCAGGCTGCGGTCCGTGGCATTGCACTCGGCCTGGTCACTCAACCATGAAGGTGTTTTACGCCAGACGCTGGGCCGACCTGCCGCTACGGGGCAAGGCCCTGGTGGTGATTTCCCTGCCGTTGGTGGTGCTGTTGCTGTCGCTGGTGCTGATTTACATCACCGAACGCCAGACCGCGCGCGCCGAAGAAGACGTGCGCCGGGTATTGCTGGTGCAAGGCGACATCCAGACCGTGCACACCCTGCTTGCCGAGGCGGCCGCCAGCGTACGCGGTTACTTGCTGACACGCCGTGAGGACTTCCTGCCGGGCTACCTGAACGCCAAGCCGTTGATTGAATCGGCGCTGCGCCGGCTCGACCGAAACGTGCGCGATGAGCGGGTGCGCGCACAACTCATCGCCATCACGCCGCTGATCAACAGCAAGGTCGACGGTCTGGAGGACATGCTCAGCGAACGCCATGAAACCCCCGAAGCAATCACCACGATCCTGATTAACAACAAGTACATTCTCGACCAGTTGCGCGAGCACATCCGCACCATGCTCACCCTGGAGGACTCTTTGCTGGCCGAGCGCACGGCGGCTGCGGCCGAGACTCGCCAACGTTTATTGCTGTCCACCTGGCTGGCCGCCATCTGCGGGCTGTTTGGTGCAATTGTCGCCGTGTTGTTTTTGTCCAAAGGCATCGTCGCCAGGGTGCAGAAAGTCCAGGGCAATGCGCAACGCCTGGCCATCGGCCAACCCTTGCTGCCGCAGCCGCCAGAAAACGATGAGATTGGTCAGCTGGGCACCCGCTTGGTAGAAGCCGGAATGCTGTTGGCTGAACGCGAGCGGGCACTGCGCGAAAATGAAGAGCGTTTGCGACTGATCATCGATGGCGTGAAGGACTACGGGATTTTCGCCCTCGATAAGGCGGGCTATGTCACCAGTTGGAATGCCGGCGCCGAGCGGATCAAGGGTTACACCGAGCAGGAAATCCTCGGTCAGCATTTCTCGGTGTTCTACCTGCCGGAAGAATGCCCGCAACACCCCGACATGGCGCTGCGTGAGGCCACCCGCGACGGGCATTACATGGAAGAGGCCTGGCGCTGTCGCCAGGATGGCAGTCGCTTCTGGGCCAGCGTGGTGATCACCGCGCAGTACGACAGCACGGGCGCCCTGCGCGGGTTCTCCAAGATCACTCGCGACATCACTGACCGCCGCGCCGCCGAGATTGCCTTGCGCACGGCTCGCGAAGAAGCCGAACGCGCCAGCCGGGCCAAAAGCGAATTCCTGTCACGCATGAGCCACGAACTGCGCACGCCGCTGAACTCGATCCTGGGCTTTGCGCAACTCTTGGACATGGATTCCCCCGCCGGGCAAAAGGCGCAGATCGGGCACATCCTGCGCGCGGGCCAGCACCTGCTGACCCTGATCAACGAAGTGCTGGACATCGCCAAGATCGAAGCCGGACGCCTGCCGCTGAACATCGAATCGGTGCCCTTGGCGATCGCCCTGCAAGAAGCCCTGACGCTGGTCTCGCCGATGGCCACCGATGCCGGCATCCTCCTGGCGCCTTTGCCGACGCTGGCCGCCGACAGCGGGATCGTCGCTGATCGACAGCGCCTGACCCAAGTGTTGTTGAACTTGTTGTCTAACGCGATCAAGTACAACCGGCCCGAGGGTCAGGTGAGCATTGAGATCGAGGTTGATCAACAGCGCATCGCCGTGACGGTTTGCGACACCGGCAAGGGCATTGCGGCTGATCGCCTGGGTCAATTGTTCAAGCCGTTCGAGCGCCTGGAAGCCGACCCGAACGTGGAAGGCAGTGGCCTTGGCCTGGCGCTGAGCAAGAGCCTGCTGGAAATGATGAGCGGCAGCCTGACCGTGCAAAGCCAACCCGGCGCCGGCTCGCGATTTACCCTGGAGCTGCCATTTGTGCAGTTGCAGGAAACCGTCGGGGCCGTGGTTGCGCCCATCGATAACCGGCCGCTGCTCCCCGGCCCTCAGGTCCAGGGCAAGGTGCTGTGCATCGAAGACAACCTCTCCAGCCTGGCGCTGATCGAAACCTTGCTGCAACGCCGACCCGGGATAAAACTGCTGTCGAGCATGCAAGGACAACTGGGGCTGGACCTGGCCGCGCAACATGCTCCGCAACTGATTCTGCTGGACGTTTCGCTGCCGGACATCGACGGGCTGAACGTGTTGCAGCGCCTGCGCCAGTCCGCGATCACCCGGACCACCCCGGTGCTGATGATCACTGCCGACGCCAGCGACCTCACCCGTCTGGCCTTGTGCGACGCGGGTGCGACAGCGGTGCTGACCAAACCGATTCACATCCCTTCGTTCCTCGCCCACCTCGACCAGTACTTCCCGGAGCCCGCGTGAACACCGACCTGCGTATTCTGATCATCGACGACCAACGTCCCAATCTCGACTTGGTAGAGCAATTGCTGGTGCGCGAAGGGCTGACCAATGTCCTGAGCAGCACCCAGCCGCTGCGCACCCTGGACCTGTTCAACAGCTTCGAGCCGGACCTGGTGATTCTCGACCTGCACATGCCGGAGTTCGACGGCTTTGCCGTGCTGGAACAACTCAACCGGCGTATCCCGAGCGGCGAATACCTGCCGATCCTCGTGCTCACCGCCGACGCCACTCGCGATACGCGCCTGCGCGCCTTGGCACTAGGAGCCAAGGACTTCATCAGCAAACCGCTGGATGCGCTGGAAACCATGCTGCGGGTGTGGAACCTGCTGGAAACCCGCGCCTTGTACAAAACCTTGAGGACGCTGATACCGGCCGAGCAAATCGACCTGCTGCGTCAGCGCTAAACCGCCGCGTCGACCTGCACCACTTCGATGCCCAATCGCTGGTAATCCTCGACATTGCCCGAGGCCAGATGCCGTTCGGTGATCAGCGTCTGGATGCGTCGGCAAGGCGCCACGACAAACGGCTCCACCGCGCCCAGCTTGTCCGCCATGCTCACGGCCACCACATGCGCGGCGCTGTCGAGCATCGCCTGTTTCACCGGCACCTCGTCGAAATGCAGAGAGCTGATGCCAACCTCAGGGTGAATCGCGCAAACCCCGGTGAACAGCAGATCCGCCTTGATTCCCTGAAGCAGGCGCAACGTTTCTTGCCCGCTGGCGCACATCGTCGCCGGATTAAGCTGACCACCGGCCAAAATCACCTTGATGCCTTTGAACTCGGCCAACGCAATCGCGATGATCGGCGAGGCGGTGACAGCGGTAATGCTGATGTCGGAGGGCAGCGAACGGGCGACCTGCAACGTCGTCGAGCCTGAGTCGAAAATCACGATCTGGCCATCCTTCACGTACCCTGCCGCGAGTTGTGCCAAGTGGGTTTTCACCTCATCGGTTTCGCTGACCCGGGTGAAGAAATCCTTGCCGGTGTCCTTGGGACGCGGCAACGCACCGCCGTGCACACGTTGCACCAGGCCGGCGCCGTCCAGCTCGGCCAGATCGCGGCGGATGGTGTCTTCGGACACGGCAAAATGCTGGCTCAACTCAGACGCCATGACCTTGCCGTCACGTTCGAGGATCAACAGGATTTTTTGTCGGCGCAGGGAAGGCAGTTCGGCAATGGAATGGTCTTGCATGGTAATGCCTGTTTTTGCGGGTTTGTGCGAGATTAGCCAAAGCACCACGCAAACACAATCGAGGGTTTCATCAATTCATTTTCCGCGCCTCAGTCCCAGCTAAGTTTCGGCCCGTAGCCTCTCCCTTACGCACTTAAAGCACTTGCTCAGGAGAGACAATCCACATGAATCCGACACTGGCCGGCTGGCTCAACAAGGTCCCCGAGGTGACGCTGTCATTCTGGGTGATCAAGATCATGTCCACGACCGTGGGTGAAACCGGCGCGGATTTTTTGGCCGTTGATGCCGGCCTCGGCGCAGGCTGGACCAGCCTCGGCATGGCCATGCTGCTGGCGATCGCCTTGTTCTGCCAACTGCGCACCAAGGCCTACACCCCTTGGATCTATTGGCTGACCGTAGTGCTGGTGAGCATCGTCGGCACGCAAATCACCGACATCCTGACCGACATGCTCGACGTCAGCCTTTACACCAGCACAGCGGTTTTTTCGGTGTTGCTGGCGGTCAACTTTTGGGTCTGGTACCGGGTGGAACACAACCTGTCGATTCGCGAAATCGTCACGCCACGACGGGAGTTGTTCTATTGGGCGACCGTGCTCTGCACCTTCGCCCTCGGCACGGCGGCGGGCGATCTGGCCACCGAAGCACTGGGCCTGGGCTTCACCGTGGGCGCCATGATTTTCGGCGCGTTGATTGCCGCTACCCTTTTGGCCTGGCGCCTGGGCGGCAATGTGGTGCTGACCTTCTGGATCGCCTACATCCTGACCCGACCGTTCGGCGCCTCCCTCGGCGACTTGCTGACCCAGGCCAAAACCTATGGTGGCCTCGGCATGGGCGCCACCTGGACCAGCGCACTGTTCCTATGCGTCATCGTCATCCTGGTCGCCGTGGCGCAAATCAGCGTCGGCAATCGTAAAACCATCACTCAATAACTTCATCAAGGAATCACCATGCGCCACGTTCAAAACCTTATTCGTCACGTTTGCATCGTCTCGGCCATTTTCTTGCTGAGCATCGCCACCGGCTGCTCGAAACCGGCCGACAAGCCCAAGGCCGGTACGACCTCGGCGGTCGAAATGACTCAAAGCTCAGGGTCTGAATTGGGCGACTTGTCCGAGTTCCGCAGCATCGCCGCCGACGTTGCCGGCCTCGTCGACAAAAACGATCTGCCGGCCGCAAAAGCGCGGATCAAGGACCTGGAAACGAGCTGGGATTCGGCGGAAGCAGGCCTCAAGCCGCGCGCCGCGAGCGACTGGCATGTGGTGGACAAAGCCATCGACCGCGCCCTCGACGCCTTGCGCGCCAACACGCCACAGCAGAGCGACTGCAAAGCCATGATGGATGAACTGTTGAAGGCGTTCGATTCGCTGAAAGCAAAGCAGTAACCAAGCACAGGTGCTTCAATACAGGCGCGAGGGTCATGCCCTCGCGCCTTTCTTTTGTCGGAGCGGGACATGCGGATATTGCTAATCGAAGACGACCCGATGATTGGCGATGCGATCCACGGCGCACTGAACGATGCGAGCTACGCCGCCGACTGGGTGAAAAACGGCCTTATCGCACTCGCGGCGTTGGAAACGCAACACTACGATCTGGTGCTGCTGGACCTGGGCCTGCCCGGCAAGGACGGCCAGGAGGTCCTGACCCACATCCGCGCCAACAACAATCCCGTGCCACTGCTGATCATCACCGCCCGGGACAGCCTCGACGACCGATTGCGCGGCCTAGATGGCGGCGCGGACGATTACCTGCTCAAGCCCTTCGATATGGCCGAGTTACTCGCCCGCATGCGCGCCGTTCTGAGGCGCAAGGGTGGCAGCGCACTGTCGGTGCTCGACAACGGCGTGGTGTCCCTGGACCTTGTTTCCAAGGAAGCCTCGACGGCGGAGCATTCCGGGGTGCAACTCTCCAGCCGCGAATTCGCCTTGCTGCAGGCGTTGCTGATCCGGCCAGGGGCGATCCTTTCGCGCAGCGAGCTCGAAGACCGTCTCTATGGCTGGGGCAATGAAGTGGAAAGTAACGCGGTGGAGTTTCTGATCCATGCCCTGCGGCGCAAGTTGGGCAACCACGTCATCAAGAACGTCAGGGGAATGGGATGGATGGTTTCAAAAAACGCTTGAGTGAATCGGTGCAACTCAGGCTGTCCGTCACCCTGTCGCTGGCGATCCTGATTGTTGCGATTCTGGCCGGTATCTTCGCCTTCGTCTCCGCCTTCGACGAGGCCCACGAAATGCAGGACGACACCTTGCGCCAGGTGGCCTTGCTGTTTGACCGACAAAACATGACGCTGCAATACCCCGTGGGCAAGATCAGTGACGGTGACGACGAAGAATCGAGGGTGATCATTCAGTACCTCGCCGACGGCAGCAAAGCCTCCGGCAACGATGATGACGCGACTCCGCTGCCCTTCCCCACGACACTGGCCGATGGCTTGGTCACGGTAAATGTCGGCGGCGAGGCCTTTCGCGTACTGGTAAAAACCACCGCCCGTGGCGAGCGTATTGCGGTCGCCCAGGAAACCGGTGCCCGGGACAAGGACGCCCGCGAGAGTGCCTGGCGCAGCCTGCTGCCCTTCCTGATTCTGTTTCCGGTGCTGTTGCTGGTGGTCGGCGATCTGGTACGCAAGCTGTTTCGCCCCATCGCCGCGCTGTCTTCGGAAATCGATCAGCGCTCCGAGCAGGAGCTGCATCCTGTCGATGAGAGCCATCTGCCGACCGAGATCCGCCCCTTTGTGGTGGCGATCAATCGCTTGCTGGCACGCGTGACGAACACTCTGGAAACCCAGCGCCGTTTTGTCGCCGACGCGGCCCACGAACTGCGCTCGCCGCTGACCGCCCTGTCCTTGCAAGCCGAACGCCTGGCTGCCGCCGACATGTCGCCTCTGGCCCATGAACGTCTGGTGCCGCTGCGCCGGGGCATTGAGCGCGGTAGAAACCTGATCGATCAATTGCTGAACCTGGCCAAGGCGCAATCCGTCTCAAACCTGCCGGCATCGCCGGTTTCGGCGCATGACGTTTACCGACAAGTACTGGAAGATCTGCTGCCGCTGGCCGAGATCAAACACCTCGACATTGGCGTCGAAGGCACGCAAGACGTGCAAGTGCTGATCAACGAAACGGACCTGCTGACCCTGGTCAAAAACCTGGTGGATAACGCGATTCGCTATACGCCTGAGGGTGGCCGGATCGACCTTTCGGTGGGCATGGATCAAGGCATGGCGCTGCTGCGAATCCAGGACACGGGGCCGGGGATTGCGCTGGAGGAGCGAGAGCGGGTGTTTGATCCGTTTTATCGCAGCCTGGGGACGGACGAGGCTGGCTCCGGATTGGGGCTGTCGATTGTTCAGGCGATTGCGCAGCGCACCGGGGCTCGGGTCGATTTAGGGTTCACCGATGAGGTGAAACACCGTGGATTGAGTGTGTCGGTCTGGTTAAGGGTGGCCAAATAATCGCCCCTTCAGTTAGTCGCCACTTGAGCCCCATTGCCCGATTTCACCAACGCTTTGAGCGACGCATCAAACTGCTTCAACGCATTCATTTGCAACTCGGTCTGCTGGTCGATTTGCGCCGCAATCTCCGGCGCTGCTTTGCCATGCACCCACACCGAAGGCATCTGCTGTGCGCGGGCACCTTCGGCCTGGCCGATGTATTGCAGGTTCGAGTCGTAGAACTTGGCGAGGAACCGCGCTTCAACCTGGTTGTTACGCTTGCTCACCAGCCTGTTGTAGGTGTCGAGCATTACCACCACGTCCGGCTTGGCTTGGACCAGGGCATCGAGGTTGTCGTAGACGGTCACCGAAGCGAATTGTTTCTGCAAAGAACCCATCAGCCAGTTGATCGCCAGTTTTGGATCGGAGCTTTTGATAAAGGCGTTGCTGATGCGCGAATCGAGCGCGGCGTTTTTGCCGCCGTTCACCGCGACGGTGTGATAGTTCTCAAGGTATTCGAGGGTGTTGACGGTGTTTTCGCTGTAGAGCACACCCACCGATTGGGAATGCTTCAGCTCGGCGCTGCTGTCCCCCATCGGCAGGAAATGGCAGGCCTGTGGATCGGCGGCGTAGGCCGGTGCGGTGGCAGCGAAACCGCCGGTGAGGACGGCGACAAGGGCTAAAACAGTTGAGATTCTCATCGCGCAGATTCCTTCAGATGCGAGATCGGTATGTCGCTATCCTCCTCCGATGAGGAAAAAACAGAACTCGCATTTTTTGATGATGACTATCGATTGAACGAATGGTCAGGAAAGCCCTGCGTTCAGGCTTGCCTGACGATATCGACCGAGATCTCCACCGCCGTTTCCGAGCCTCTATTTTCGAGCCAGTGGGTAGTATTCCGATCCTCGGGCCAACCCACTCCGGGCCCGTAATCCGTGGCGACGCCATTGCGATGGTCGGTGATGGTCCCTTGCAGGATGTAGACGGTGCCCGGCCTGTCGATGTGGTTGTGCAGCGGCCCGAAGACGCCTCCGGGCTCGATGGTCACCTTGCGCATTCTGAGTTGGCGCCCCGCCATGCCCTCGATCTCGGGACCGAGGTCAATCGTTGCCAGCAACATCACCGTCACGCCTTTCGTTTCGGGTGCCGCCGGTTCGATGTTCATTGCGCGCTCCATGTGGACCTGTAGGGTCTAGTTACAAGTAGAGACCCTAAAAGGCGTGATCGGTGGCGAGGCGACAAAAGGTGACGCCGGGGCTGCAAGCAATGACCTCGGCGATGGTTTTGAACAGATAGGCGTTAACCCAGCCGTATCGACAGTTCAACGTCTTCACCGAAAGGCAGGGACAGGTAGCCGTTTGCCGGCGAGCGCACGTAGGCCAGGTATTCCGGGCAGTAATCGGAGTTGTCGGCAATCACCAGGGCGCCGGGTTTGAGGCGACTTTCTACCAGACCCAAGACGTCGCGATAAAGCGCTTTGGCGCCATCGAGCAGCAGCAAGTCGATGGCCTCGGGCAGCCCGGTTGCGAGTGTGACGAGTGCATCGCCCTCGCGAATCTCCACCAGATCGCTGACCCCGCCCTCGATGAGGTGTTGGCGTGCCAGGGCGATCTTCGACGGCTCGAATTCGCTGCTGATCAGCACACCGCCACCGTTGTCCCGCAGCGCGGCGGCGAGGTGCAACGTTGAAAGGCCGAACGAGGTGCCGAATTCGACGATGGCCCGCGCCTTCGAGCTGCGCGCCAGGGTGTACAGCAGTTTTCCGGTGTCCCGCGAGACCGGCAGCCACAGGTCTTTGAGCAGTCCGTAGAGTTCGAGGTAGTCGGTTTTGCTGTGCATGAGGCGGTCGCGGTCCTCGGCGGAAAAGTCGTTGAAAACCGGGCTGGTGGCGGCATTGGCTTTTGCATACAGACGTTCAATCAGCGAGGCCATAGGGGCCGAAGTGATAGTGGTCATGGGTGCTTCCCGTTTACAGGTTGAGCGCCTGTCGGCGCCGGGGCTAAGATGCGACTAATTCGTCGCATTAAAATTATGCGAACAATTCGTCACATTCGCTATTCGCATTAGCCCCGAGGCCCGCAGCCCTTATGACAACCCGCCAGACCTCGCAGATTTCCTCACGCAAACAGCCCCGACAGGCCCGCTCGACCGAGTTGGTGGCAGCCATTCTGCAAGCGGCTACTCAGGTTTTGGCCAAGGAAGGCGCGGCGCGTTTCACCACCGCCCGCGTGGCGGAAAAGGCCGGCGTCAGCATCGGCTCGGTCTACCAATATTTCCCCAACAAGGCCGCCATCCTGTTCCGGTTGCAGAGCGATGAATGGCAGCAGACCACGCAAATGCTGCGCGGGATTCTGGAGGATGCGGACAAGCCGCCGCTTGAGCGGTTGCGGGCGCTGGTGCATGCGTTTATTTGTTCCGAGTGCGAAGAGGCGCAGATGCGGGTGGCGCTGAGTGACGCCGCGCCGCTTTATCGTGATGCACCGGAAGCTCATGAGGTTCGTGCGGCGGGGCAGCAGATTTTTCAGGATTTCATGAGTGAGGCGTTGACGGAGGTTTCTGCAGAAACTCGCGCGCTGGCTTGCGATCTGGTCTCCACGACCCTCAGTTCGGTGGGGAAGTCTTTCTCGGGAAATCCGCGTAGTCACGATGAGATCGCGGTGTATTCCGACGGGATGGCGGATATGTTTTGCGCCTACATCACGGCGCTGAACAGGCACTGATGCTGATCGGTTAATGATTTGAACGCCGCATAACCTGTGGGAACGAGCTTGCTCGCGAAGGCGTCGTCACAGCCAAAAACCATGTCATCTGGCACACCGCTTTCGCGAGCAAGCCCGCTCCCACATTGGTTTGGTGTTGGTCGCAAGATTTGTGGCCGCCACAGGTCCCCTGTGGGAGCGAGCCTGCTCGCGAAGGCTTCGGCACAGCCAAAAATCATGTCATCTGACACACCGCTTTCGCGAGCAGGCTCGCTCCCACATTTGTTCGGCGTTGGTCGCATGATGTGTGGCCGGCACAGGTCCCCTGTGGGAGCGAGCCTGCTCGCGAAGGTTTCGGCACAGCCAAAAATCATGTCATCTGACACACCGCCTTCGCGAGCAGGCTCGCTCCCACCTTTGCTCTGGATTGGTCGCAAGATGCGTGGCCGACACTGATTCCCTGTGGGAGCGGGCTTGCTCGCGAAGGCGGTGTGTCAGCCGATATTTAATTTGGATGTAGCGGCCTCTTCGCGGGCAAGCCTCGCTCCTACGGGGGATTGGGTTGGTCGCTCGGTGTTCAGCGGTCATCAAATGTGAGGTTGGAGTTGCTCAATACATATGGATATCCGTATATTCGGACCTTCACATATCTGCGGCCATCCCATGCTCAGCCCTCCAGCCATCTACAAATGCCTCTCCGACGAAACCCGAGCTCGCGCCACTTTGCTGATCACCCGTGAAGGCGAGTTATGCGTCTGCGAATTGGTCTGTGCGCTGGATGACAGTCAGCCAAAAATCTCCCGCCATCTGGCCCAGCTCCGGGCCTGCGGTCTGTTGCTTGATCGACGCCAGGGTCAATGGGTGTATTACCGGCTAAACCCCGAACTGCCGGCCTGGGTTCGCACCGTTCTTGAAACCACCCTGCACGCCAATGCCGAATGGCTCGAAGAAAACAGCGCCCGGCTTAAACAGATGCACGACCGCCCACTCAATACCGCAGCCTGCTGCTGACCTGACCCAAGGGAGTTTCCATGCGAGTTCTATTCATGTGCACGGCCAACAGCTGCCGCAGCATCCTCTCCGAAGCAATGTTCAATCACCTGGCCCCAAAGGGTTTCGAGGCGGTCAGCGCCGGCAGTTTTCCCAAGGGCCAGGTGCTGCCTCGCAGCCTGACCACGTTGCAGGCAGCCGGCATCGCCACCGATGGCTTGAGCAGCAAAGGCAACGACGCCTTCGAAGCCAACCCGCCGGACGTCGTCATCACTGTTTGCGACAAGGCTGCCGGTGAAACCTGCCCCGTGTACTTCGGCCCGGCGCTGAAGGCGCATTGGGGGCTGGAAGATCCGTCAGAAGTGTCGGGTGACGAAGCCGCGATATCCGCCGCTTTCCACGCGACCCTGGCGCGTATCGAAACCCGTTGCCGGGCCTTTCTCGCCCTGCCCTTCGCCGACCTTGATCGCGATGCCTTGAAGCGTGAACTCGACCGCATCAGCACGCTGTAACTGGAGCCGCCCATGACTCATCCACTGCCCAACCTAGACCCGTCATTGATTGCACAGCGTGAAAATGGCGATCAGCACAAACCGCGAATCCTGCTGTTGTACGGCTCGACCCGCGCCCGCTCCTTCAGTCGATTGCTGGTAGAAGAAGCAGCCCGCTTGCTTGAACACTTCGGCGCCGAAACACGGATTTTCAACCCCTCAGGTTTGCCGCTGCCGGACGACGCGCCGAACGATCATCCGAAAGTCCAGGAACTGCTGGAGTTGATGCAATGGTCGGAAGGCCAGGTCTGGTGCTCGCCGGAGCGACACGGTTCGATGTCGGCGGTGTTCAAGGCGCAGATCGACTGGGTGCCGCTGGCCATCGGCGCGGTGCGCCCGACCCAGGGCAAGACCTTGGCGGTGATGCAGGTGTGCGGCGGCTCGCAATCGTTCAACGTGGTCAATCAACTGCGCGTGCTGGGGCGCTGGATGCGCATGTTCACCATCCCCAATCAATCCTCAGTGCCGAAGGCTTTTCTGGAGTTCGACGAGGACAACCGCATGAAGCCCTCGGCGCTGTACGACCGGGTGGTGGACGTGATGGAGGAACTGGTGAAATTCACCCTGCTGCTTCGCGATCGTCCGGATCTGGTTGACCGCTATTCGGAGCGCAAGGAGTCGGCTGAAGCGCTGACCCAGCGCGTCAATCAGCGGTCGATTTGATAGCACACTTGACCTTGGCAATCACACACCTTGTGGGAGCGAGCTTGCTCGCGATAGCGGACTGGCAGACAGCAAATATGTTGAATGTCAGACCACCATCGCGAGCAAGCTCGCTCCCACATTTGTTCGGTGTTGGTCGCAAGATATGTGACCGACAAAAATCCCTGTGGGAGCGGGCTTGCTCGCGAAAGCGGTGTATCAGCTGCATCAATGTTGACTGACCCACCGCCTTCGCGAGCAAGCCCGCTCCCACAGGTTTTGCGTGCTAGCGGGTTGTCAGCGTTCCCACTTCCACCGCCCCGCCATTGAGCCTTACCGGCCACACCCGCAACCGCTGTTGCGGATACTCCAGACAGCTACCATCCTCCAGCCGGAAATGCTGCTTGTAGATCGGCGACGCGACCACCAGATCGCCCTTGATGCTGCCCACCAACCCCCGACCGATCACATTCGCGCCGGATTGCGGGTCGTGGTTGTCGATGGCGAACAACGTCTGGCCCTCGGCATCCGGCAGGTAGAACAGCGCCACTTGCGCGCCGTCGAGCCACACGACCACGCCGGAGTTGTCGACCAGATCCTGTTGCGCACACACGGCTTGCCAGGCCCCGGTGTTTTCCATAGCGGCCATGCGTTGGGTATTGGAAAGGCTCATCAGGCAATCTCCTCGGTGACCGGAATCAGGTTGAGTTCGGCGGCCATGATCGGGCGCCGTTGGCCGCGTTCCTGGACGAAGTGGATGTCCGGGTCCGGGCGTTTATCGTTGACGAAGGTGCGGAAGCGCTTGAGTTTTTCAGGGTCTTTAAGAGCGTTGGCCCATTCGCATTCGTAGCGATCGACCACCAATTGCATCTGCGCCTCAAGCTCTGCACCGAGGCCAAGGCTGTCGCTAATGATCACGTCTTTGAGGAAGTCGAGGCCGCCCTCCAGGCTTTCGCGCCAGACCGAGGTGCGCTGCAATTTGTCGGCGGTGCGGATGTAGAACATCAGGAAGCGGTCGATGTAGCGGATCAGGGTTTCATCGTCGAGGTCGGTCGCAAACAACTCAGCGTGACGCGGACGCATGCCGCCATTGCCGGCGATGTAGAGGTTCCAGCCCTTCTCGGTGGCGATCACGCCGACGTCTTTGCTCTGCGCTTCGGCGCATTCGCGGGTGCAACCGGACACGGCGAATTTGAGTTTGTGTGGCGAGCGCAATCCCTTGTAGCGATCCTCGATGAGCAAGGCCATTTTCACGCTGTCCTGCACGCCGTAACGGCACCAGGTGCTGCCGACGCAGGACTTCACCGTGCGCGTGGATTTGCCGTAGGCGTGGCCGGTTTCGAAACCGGCTTCGATCAGCTCGCTCCAGATGTCCGGCAATTCATGCAATTGCGCGCCGAACAGGTCGATGCGCTGGCCGCCGGTGATTTTGGTGTAGAGGTCGTATTTCTTCGCCACCACGCCAATCGCGATCAGCTTGTCGGCGGTGATTTCGCCACCAGGGATGCGCGGCACCACGGAGTACGTGCCGTTCTTTTGCATGTTGGCCATGAAGGTGTCGTTGGTGTCCTGCAACGGCACCAGCGACGGGTCCATGATCGGCTGGTTCCAGCACGACGCGAGGATCGAGCCCACCGCCGGTTTGCACACGTCGCACCCGGTGTGGCCACGGCCATGTTTGGCCAGCAGCTCTTCGAAAGTGATCACCCCTTCCACCCGCACCAGCGCATACAGTTCCTGACGGGTGTAGGCGAAGTGCTCGCACAAGCTCTTGTCGACGCTGACACCACGGGCGATCAATTCATGCTCGAAGACTTGCTTGAGCAACCCGGCGCAACCACCGCAACCGGTGCAGGCCTTGGTCTGCGACTTGAGCAGGCCGAGGTCGGTGCAGCCACCGTCGATGGCCGAGCAGATCGCGCCTTTGGTGACGTTGTGGCACGAGCACACCGTGGCCGACTCGGGCAACGCGCCAGGGCCGAGGGTCGGCGCGCCTTCGGACGAGGGCAGGATCAGGCTAGCCGGCTCCGCTGGCAACGCGATGGCGTTCTGCATGTATTGCAGCAGCGTGTCGTAGTAGCTGTTGTCGCCGACCAGCACCGCACCCAACACGTACTTGCCGGTCGGGTCCACCACCAGGCGCCGGTAGCTGGCGGTGGCTTCGTCGATGAACTGATAGCTGCGCGCACCCGGCGTGTGGGCGTGGGCATCGCCGATGGAACCGACGTCCACGCCGAGCAGTTTGAGCTTGGTCGACATGTCCGCGCCCAGGAACGGTTCGGCGGTCTGGTTGCACACCTGTGCGGCCACCCCACGGGCCATCTGGTAACCCGGCGCGACCAGGCCGAACAGGCTGCCGTTCCACGCAGCGCATTCGCCGATGGCGTAGATGTTCGGGTCGCTGCTCAGGCATTCGTCGTTGATCACCACACCACCGCGCGGGCCGATTTCCAGTGCGCATTGGCGAGCCAGCGCATCTTGCGCACGGATACCGGCGGAGAACACGATCAGGTCGGTTTCAAGGAATTCTTCATTGGCAAAATTCATGCGGTAGCGGTAATCCGCACCGGCGCTGATCGATTGTGTGGCGCGGGACAAATGCACACCGACGCCCAGTCGTTCGATCTGCGCCTTCAGCGCCAGGCCACCGAAGTCATCCAGTTGCACCGGCATCAGCCGTGGCGCGAACTCGACGACATGCGCTTCCAGCCCCAGGCTTTTCAGCGCATTGGCGGCTTCAAGACCGAGCAAGCCACCGCCGACCACCACACCGCGCCGCGCGTTGGCCGCTGCGGCACGGATCGCGTCGAGGTCTTCGAGGGTGCGATACACCAGCCGCGAATCGCCCTCGGCGCCCTCAATCGGCGGTACGAATGGATAGGAGCCAGTGGCCAGGATCAACTGGTCGTAAGCAACGCAGCCTTGAGCGGTAATCACCTCGCAACGAGCGCGGTCGATTTCCAGCACCGGCACGCCCAGATGCAGGGTGACGCCGGGCGTCTGGTACAGCGACGCATCCGATAGTGCCAGCGACTCGGCATCGCGACCGGTGAAATACTCGGACAGATGCACACGGTCGTAGGCACGCATCGGCTCTTCGCTGAAGACGTGCAGGCGGTAGTGGTCCAGCGCCCCGCGCTCGATCAGTTGTTCGACGCAATGATGTCCGACCATGCCATTGCCGATCACGATCAGCGTTTGCAATTTGTTCAACGCGGCAACATTGGAATTCATAAGAAGCACCCTTCGCACGGCCAATCACGGTTCAAAAAGCAAAAAAAAACGCCTGAAACCTTGCGGTTCCAGGCGTCTTTGCCTGTTCTTTTGCGGTGTTGAAACCAGACGTCTATGCCTGATCCACCGATGTAGCCCACGACCTGTTGGCCATTCGATCGTCGTTGACCGAGGGGGCGACCCACTGCGTATTGACGGTGGGTTTGAACAAGGGCTTGCAGCGATTGTGCCAACCAGTGCAAGCCAGTCGCTACAGCGCTCGGAGGTTGTTATAGCGATGGAAAACGCGGATATCGCGCCTCTGACTGGTGCACGGCGCCATATAAAAGTGCACCGAATACGCATGGCGGTTCGCCGGACCGGAGCGCGAATCCCGCTGATTATCGGCCGCTCAAGCCTGAACAATACTTCTGGCGCGTGACTTGCTAGGAACACCAGCAAAGCAGTCAACGCAGATTGCCCACCTACGACAAAGGCGCCGTGTAACTCCCGTTTTTTTAACGGAGGGTCACATGGCGCTTTTTTTTGCTTACGGGTCGGGCAAGTGCAGGCACGAGTTCAAGGGGCGAGGATGACAAACACCAGCGTACGCAGCGTCTGTCCTTATTGTGGCGTGGGTTGCGGCATCGTCATGCAGGTCGCGGACAACCGGGTTATCAAAGTCACCGGCGACAAGACGCACCCGACCAATTTCGGCCGACTCTGCACCAAGGGCACCACTTGCGGCCAGGCGATTGCCGAGTCGGGGCGGATGGAAAACGCTTATCTGCGTCACGAGCGCGATCGTGATCCGGTGCGAATCGCCATGGACCAGGCGATCAGCGAAACCGCCAGCCGACTGCGCGCCATCCTTGATGCTCACGACCCGGATGCATTGGCGTTCTATGTGTCGGGGCAGATGTCGCTGGAGGCCCAGTACCTGATCAACAAATTGGCCAAAGGCTTTGTGCGAACTAACAACATCGAGTCCAACTCGCGCCTGTGCATGGCCAGTGCGGGCAGCGGCTACAAACTGTCCCTCGGTTCTGACGGGCCTCCGGGTTCCTATGAGGACTTCGATCACGCGGATCTGTTTTTCGTGATCGGCGCCAACATGGCCGACTGTCACCCGATTCTGTTCCTGCGCATGATGGATCGGGTCAAGGCCGGGGCGAAGCTGATTGTGGTCGACCCACGGCGCAGCGCCACGGCGGACAAGGCGGGTCTGTTCCTGCAAATCAAACCCGGCACCGACCTCGCGTTGCTTAATGGCTTGCTGCATCTGCTGGTGAAAAACGGTCACACCGACCCGGACTTCATCGCTTCATTTACCGAAGGCTGGGACGTCATGCCGGCGTTCCTCGAAGACTATCCACCAGCCAGCGTCGCCGAAATCACCGGCATTCCCGAGGCCGACATTCGCCAAGCCGCCGAATGGATCGGCCAGGCCGCCGAGTGGATGAGTTGCTGGACCATGGGCCTCAACCAAAGCACCCACGGCACCTGGAACACCAACGCCCTGTGCAATTTGCACCTGGCCACCGGGGCGATTTGCCGGCCGGGCAGCGGACCGTTCTCCCTGACCGGGCAACCGAACGCCATGGGCGGTCGTGAAATGGGTTACATGGGCCCAGGTCTGCCGGGTCAGCGCTCGGCGCTGGTCGAGGCAGATCGACTGTTCATCGAAGACCTGTGGCGCCTCCCCCAGGACAGCCTGCCGCGCAAGGTCGGCGGTGGCACCGTGGCGATGTTCGAGCAGATGAGCGCCGGCCAGATCAAGGCCTGCTGGATCATCTGCACCAATCCGGTCGCCTCGGGCCCCAACCGGCAGAAAGTCATCGAAGGTTTGCAGGCCGCCGAGCTGGTGATCAGCCAGGATGCGTTCCTCGACACCGAGACCAACCGCTACGCCGACATCCTTCTGCCCGGCGCGCTGTGGGCCGAGGCCGAGGGCGTGATGATCAACTCCGAGCGCAACCTGACGCTGATGCAAAAAGCCGTGGAGCCGCCCGGTGAGACGCTGGCCGATTGGCAGATCATCGCCCGGGTCGCCTGCGAAATGGGCTTTGCCGAGGCTTTCACCTACACCTGCGCTTCGGAAGTGTTTGAAGAGATCAAACAGGCCTGGAACCCGAAGACTGGTTATGACATTCGCGGTGCCAGTTATGCGCGGCTGCGGGACCAACCGCTGCAATGGCCCTGCGCGACAGGCGAGGCGGCGGATCGCAATCCGATTCGCTACCTGAACAACGGCGTGAGCCAGACGCTCAAGGTCGACACCGATGGCCGCCAACCCACCATCGTGTTTGCCACCGAGCACGGCAAAGGCATCTTCCTTCCGCGCCCGCATATGTCGCCAGCGGAGATGCCGGGCGAGGACTTTCCTTTTGTGCTCAACACCGGTCGCTTGCAGCACCAATGGCACACCCTGACCAAGACCGGCAAGGTCGCGACCCTGAACAAACTCAATCCGGGACCGTTTGTGGAGCTGCATCCGGAAGATGCCGCCAGCCTCGGGATCAAGGACAAGGATCACGTCGAAGTGCGTTCAGTGCGTGGCCGCGCCGTGCTGCCAGCGGTGGTCACCGACCGGGTGCGCCAAGGCAACTGTTTTGCGCCCTTTCACTGGAACGACGTGTTTGGCGCCAACCTGGCGATCAACGCGGTCACCAACGATGCCGTCGACCCGATTTCGCTGCAGCCTGAATTCAAATTCTGCGCCGTCGTCCTGCAACGGGTCGAACTGATCGAGCATTCGTTTCTCGACGTGCCGACGCCGGTTGCCAATGAAATCCCCCACTTGTCCGAGGAGTTGCCCATGTCGCGCATCGAGGCCTTCGCCGATCTCGCCGGCATCAGTCGCGTGCCTTCTCCACAACTGAGCGACAGTGAACGCACCTACCTCGCCGGTTTTCTCAGCGGCTTGCAGTCCCCGGCCGGGCGCCAGGCGGTGGGTGTCCCTACCCTGCCCGCCAACGCGCCGCTGGCCGCTGATTCGCGGTTATGGCTGGACGGCTTGCTCGGTGGGTTGTTCAGCCGTATCGAATCAAGCACTCCGCAACTGAACCCTGACAGCGGCCCCAGCGTGACCTTGTTATGGGCCTCGCAAACCGGCAATGCCGAAGCCTTGGCCGAGCGTTTTGCAGCACGGTTGCGTGACGGCGGGATCACTGTGGAACTGAGCGCCATGGCGGATTTCCCGGCAAGCAAACTGGCGAGCACCCACACACTGGCCCTGATCAGCAGCACTTTCGGCGACGGCGATCCGCCGGACAATGGCGAAGGTTTCTGGCACACCCTGAAGACCGCCGAAACCCGTCTGGAATCGCTGCGATTTGCGGTGCTGGCGCTGGGCGATCCCAACTACGACCAGTTCTGCAAACACGGCAAACAACTTGATCAACGCCTCCAGGAATTGGGCGCGACCCGGTTGCTGGAACGGGTCGATTGCGACACGGAATTCGAAGAACGTGCGGAGGCGTGGCTGAGCCAATTCCAACAAACGCTGAAACCGGCAACACCGAGCATTGTCGTCGGCCCCATCGAGACGCCCGGCAAAGCCAAGCCCCACGCGTCACGCCTGCTGATCAACCGTCACCTGAACCAACAGAGTCGCCACAAGGAAACCCGCATGTTTTCCCTGGACCTGGCGGACTCCGGGCTGAGCTACGAAGCCGGCGACGCGTTGGGCGTGATGCCGCGCAACTGCCCGGAACTGGTCGATGAATTGCTCGACCTGACCCGACTCGGTGCTGACACGCCTGTGAACCTCGACAAGCTCGGTGAAGTCGCGCTGCACCAGGCGCTGACCGAGCACCTGGAAATCGCCCGGCCCAACCTCGACACCCTGGCTTTCATCGCCGAACGCAGTGCCAACCCGGCGTTGAAACACCTGCTGGGCAGTGAACGCAAAGCTGACTTGAAAGACTGGCTGTGGGGTCGGCAATTGGCGGACGTGCTGCAGGAGTTCCCGATCGACTGCTCGGCGCAAGAGCTGCTGGGCACGCTCAAACGCCTGCAACCGCGCCTGTATTCGATTGCCTCAAGCTCCAAGGCGCACCCGCAGGAAGTCCACCTCACCGTGGCTGCCGTTCGCTACGGCAAACGCAAAGGCGTGTCCTCGACCTTCCTCGCCGACCGTCTGGAGAACGGCGAAGTCCCGATATTCGTCCAGCCTTCGAAACACTTCCGTGCGCCCGCCGATGGCAACCTGCCGATGATCATGATCGGCCCCGGCACCGGCGTGGCACCGTTCCGCGCCTTCCTGCAAGAACGTCGCGCCCGGGGCGATCAGGGCCGCAACTGGCTGTTCTTCGGCGAGCAACACGCCGCCACCGATTTCTACTACCGCGATGAGCTGCAAGGCATGCAACACGACGGCCTGCTGACGCAACTCAGCCTGGCGTTTTCCCGGGACCAACCCGAGAAAATCTACGTGCAGGACCACATTCGCGAACAGGGTGCCGAACTGTGGCGCTGGCTACAGGAAGGTGCTCAGGTGTACATCTGCGGCGATGCCGGGCACATGGCCAAGGATGTCGACCAGGCGTTGCGCCAGGTTGCACAGCGGCATGGCGGGTTGAGTCAGGAAAACGCTGCGGATTACTGGCGGCAGATGGGTGAGCAGAAGCGCTATTTGCGGGATGTGTATTGAATGGGCGGTTGCTCCAGGAAATCCCTCAGGCTTTCGCCCAGCGCATCAAATACCAGGGCAATCCGTTGAACCCGGCGCATGTCTTGATGCATTGCAATCCAGACATCGACTGAGAAATCCACCTGCCGAGGCAGCACCCGAACCAGCCCGTAACGCTGGGCCAACTGACTGGAACAGACGCCGATTCCCAGCCCTGCGCGCAGTGCAGCCAGTTGCGCGAGATGGTCGTCGGTGCGAATGAGTGCAGGCTCCGTCGCGCAGTCGAAGCCTCTCTCGCGCAGAAACTCTATTTCCACCAGATTGCGATCCGGCCCGATCAGCGGGTAGCGATGCAACTCCGCCGCAGTAGCCGGCGTGCCCTGCTCCGTCAGCAAATCAGGCGTGGCGTACAGCCCGACACGCAAGTCACCCACCTTGCGCGCCACCACCGAAGCCTCGGTCGGCCGACGGATGCGCACCGCCACGTCAGCCTCTTGCCGTGCCAGCGCTTGCAGACGGTTCGACACGCTGAGTTCAATGGCCAATTGCGGACAGGCCTGGCGCAATGTGCGCAACATCGGAGGCAGCACTTCAACCCCGAGCAGCTTGCTGCTGGTCAGGCGAACCGTGCCGCTTGCCAGCCCCGCATCGGCTGACGCAGCCCGATTGAACGCGTTCGCCGCCATGGCCATGGCTTCGACATGGCTGATCAGGTCCTTGGCCATTTCCGTCGGCAGCAATCCGGCGGGAGAACGGATGAACAGGCTGACGCCGACACTTTGCTCCAACGCTTCGATCCGCCGTCGCGCCGTCGCCTGCGCGATGCCCAACAAACGTGCCGCGCCGGACAGGCTGCCGGTACGCAGTACGGCCAGGAAGGCTCGCTGGGTTTCCCACTGTAGTTGAGGAGCGTTCATACATTTCCTATGAGCCGTTGGGCAGCTTTGGCTGATTTTCTTTCTGGGAGCACAGCGTCATGCTGGCCAAGAATATCCCATGGGCGCCCTGCCTTATCCGCGACCCTGATGCTGAAAGGAGCTTTTCATATGACGCTTACCGGCCAATGTCGCTGTACCGCCGTGCACTACACCCTCGCAACCGATGCGCCGCTGGCGGTCTATGCGTGTCATTGCAGGGATTGCCAGACCTGGAGTGGCAGCGCTTTCGCCCTTCACGCGTTAATGCCATCGGAAACCATCAGCCATGAAGGTCCGGTGACGCACTATGCCTATGACGCCGACGGCCAGCACTCCATTCACACGCTGTGCAGCGTCTGCCATACCCGACTCTACAACACCACCAGCGCGGCGCCGGGCATGTTGGTGCTGCGCGCCGGGACACTGGATCACAGCCCCTCTCTGCAGCCGGTCGCGCATATCTGGATCAAACACAAACAACCGTGGCTGATGTTGCCGGAGGGTATTGCGACCTGGCCGCAAAGCCCGACCCCGCAGGCGTTCGCTCAAGCGTTGCAGGCATCCGAAACGGCACCGGAGGTTCGATGAATCACTCAGTCATGGATAAAGGCAGTTGTCGTTGCGGCCAGGTTACTTTTGAGCTGCGCGCCCCGCCGCTCATCACCACGGCCTGCCACTGCACGGGTTGCCAGAAAATGGCGTCCAGCGCTTTCTCTTTGAGTGTTCTGGTGCCGGCGGAAAGCTTTGTGGTCACACAAGGCAACCCCGTCATCGGTGGCTTGCATGGGCCGACACAACACTTCTTCTGCCCGCATTGCCTGAGTTGGTTGTTTACCCGGCCGGAAGGCAATGATCAGGTAATTGGCGTCCGTTCCAGCCTGCTCGAAAACCCGCAACGCTACGCCCCGTTTATCGAAACCTGGACGAGCGAAAAACTGCCGTGGGTTGCGACCGGCGCAGAACATAGCTTTGAGCAATTCCCTGCGCCGCAGGACTTTGGACCTCTGGTGCAGCAATACGCGCAGCGCGGTCAGAACTGAGGCAAGCAGTGCCGCCGAAACGGCACGGCCTTCAAACGCAGGCCGGGTTTTGCGCTGCGTCTCGCGCTTATCAATGACCGGTCACCACAGCGCCACCTTGGCGTTGACCCTGCGGAAAACCATGCTTGCGTGCGCCCACCGCAATCCATAATCCCGCCAGCAACAGCACCAGCAACACCCATGGAAACGAGACGACACCGACCTGATCCAACAAGACACCACCAAACAGGCCGGCAATGGCAATCGCACCGTTCCAGGCCACAACGTTCATGGACAAGGCGACATCCGCGCCCTCGCCGGCCGTATCTGCCAGTGCGGTTTGCAGCAGTGTGGCGGCACCGCCAAAGGTCAGGCCCCAGACAAAGGTGCCCAGGTAGATGACGATCACAGACTGCGAAAAGAACCCGAAAACGAAGGCGGTCGCGGCGAACGCGGCGAGGCTGATCAACACGGCATTGCGCAGATAGCGATCCACCAGGCGACCGGTGATCCAGATACTCAGGAGTGCCGCGATGCCGAACACCAGCAGCACCAGATCAATATCGCTGGCCAGTCCGGCAGGCGTCACGAAAGGCGCGACGTAGGTGTAGAGAATGTTGTGCGCCAGCATCCAGGTCATCACGACCGCGAGCACCGGTCGAACGCCCGGGGTGAAAAACACCCGACCCAACGGCATGCGTTCAGAACTGGCCTGGCCGGGATAATCCGGGACTTTCGCCAGCACCCAGACAATCAGCCCCACCGTCAGCACCGACATCAACCCAAACGCCGTGCGCCAACCCACCAGGCTTCCCAACCAAGTGCCCAACGGCACGCCCAGCGACAACGCAATCGGCGCACCCACCATCGCCACGGCCATGGCGCGCCCTTGAAGGTGCACCGCCACCATGCGCCGCGCATAACCGGCCAACAGGCTCCACGCCAACCCGGCAGAGACCCCGGCGAAGAATCGGGCGATGAGCGTCAACCCGTAGCTCGAAGACCAGGCGGTGACGGAATTGAACAAGAGGAAACCAACAATCGTCAGCAGCAACACATTGCGTCGCCGCCAGCCTTGGGTGGCGATGGTCAACGGAATCGCCGCCAGCAACGAACCCAACGCGTAGACGGTGACCATTTGCCCGGCCAGTGATGGTGAAACATTCAGACCACTGCTTATCTCGGGCAATAACCCGGCCGGCAAGGTCTCGGTGACGATGCAAATAAAGCCTGTCATGGCCAGCGCGAGCAGCGCGCCGAGGGGTAACCGTTCATTTTCAAGCCGACTGTCCTGCATGGTTTTGCTCCTGATTAAGCACTTATGTATCGAGTGGTATAAATCTAAAGAGCAAACAGGTGATGGTCAATGACTTTTGTATCGACTAGTATCTAAGTCACGATTACCGGAGGTGAAAATGGCAACCATGGGCCGCCCGCGCACGTTCGACCGTGACGTGGCAATCACACAGGCGATGCACTTGTTCTGGGAGCACGGCTATGAATCCACTTCATTGAGTCAGCTCAAGGCAGCCATCGGCGGCGGTATCTCCGCACCGAGTTTCTATGCCGCGTTCGGCTCAAAAGAGGCGTTGTTCCAAGAAGTCGTCGAGCGCTATCAAAACTCCCACGGCCGCGTGACCGAAAGTCTGTTCGACCCCCTCCTGCCTCCGCGCGAAGCCATCGAGTTGACCTTGCGCCGCTCCGCCAAGATGCAGAGCGAAGCCGGCCATCCACCGGGCTGCCTGGTAACGCTGGGCGTCATGCACACTTGCTCGGCACAACCGACGGCGGTTTCTGCGCCGCTGGCCGAAGCCAGGGCTCGTAACAGGGCAGGCATCATTGCCTGCATCGAGCGCGGCATTGCTCAAGGCGAACTGCCAACCGAGACCGACACGTCTGCGCTGGCCGCCATGTTTGACAGTTTTCTGATGGGCCTGACAGCGTTGGCCAGAGACGCGATTCCCCACGCGGTGATGGACGCGTCGGTGACTCAGGTCATGGCCGTGTGGGATGCCTTGAGTGCAACCACTGGGCGACGGTAAATCAACGTCGTGGCGCGCACAATGGGCTGGGAATATTGCTTGATCTGACAGGTTACGAGCGCAACACCCCAATCGCCCGTCGATACTTCTCCACGCGCTCAAGGTCGTCCCACGACGGCTGCGCAATCCGCGACAAGTCGCTGTTCTCTTCCAGATCCGCCAGCTTGACCACCCGCCCAATCGGGTTCAGCGCTGCGCGTTCGACGAACGCTTCATAGGATTCACCCGGCACTTTGGTCACCGATGCAATGGCGTCCAACACCGCTTCGCTGAAGCCTTCCTGACGCAGGGCTTCGAGGCTGATGCCGGTGTCTTCCACCACGTCATGCAGCACCGCGACGATGCGTTCCTCCAGGGTCGTCACCCGCAGCATGACTTTCAGCGGATGCAGGATGTAAGGCGCGCCACCCTTGTCGACCTGCCCTTCGTGGGCGGCAGCGGCGATGGCGATGGCACGTTCGAGTGTCTGGGTCATTTCGGTTCTCCTGGGTTAAACGCCGTAGTAGCCGGTCCAGTCCCGGGCTTGGGGACCACTCTTTGTGGCGAGGGGGCTTGCCCCCGTTGGGTTGCGAAGCGACCCCAAATGCAGGGGACTGCTGCGCAGTCCAACGGGGGCAAGCCCCCTCGCCACAATAACAATCGCAAGAACACATGAGAATCTGAACGCTACAGCCTACAGTTTGTACGTCACATACCGCCCACGCCCGGTTTTCTTGGCCTGGTACATCACACGGTCGGCGGCCAGCAGCAGCGTATCGGCCGAGCTCTGTCCGTTACCCAAGGCGATGCCAATCGAAACACCGACGATACACACCGTGCCGGAGATGAAAAACGGCGCGTTCAAGGCTTCGATGCAATGGGTTGCCACGGTACTCAGTGTCTCTTCGGCATGATTCCCAAGGTCGCTCAGCAGCACGACAAACTCGTCACCGCCGATGCGCGCCAGGGTGTCGCTCTCGCGCACCACCGACGAAAAACGCCGCGCCACCTGACGCAAAACCTCATCACCGGCCTCGTGCCCGAGGCTGTCGTTGATGTGTTTGAAACCGTCGAGGTCCATAAACAGCAAGCCGACTTGAGTGTCTGTGCGTCGCGCCTGCGCCAGCACTTGCCGAAGCTGGCCGGAAAGATGATGCCGGTTGGTCAGCCCCGTGAGGGTGTCGTGGTGCGCGATTTTTTTCAGTTCGTCCTGTTTGTCATTCAACTTGAGCAACAAGCGATTGAACGCCGAGATCAAATGCCCGACTTCGTCGTCGCGCACCACTTCCAGGGGCGCGTGGGGCAGTTCATCGCGGGTCATGCGGTCAGCCTGTTCGGCGGCTCGGAACAGGTGCCGGAAAACAAAGTACAAACCGATCGAGGCGAACGTGGCAAAAAACAAAATCGACAACACTGCGCCTTTCAACAAGAAATGCTGGGTGCGCGACACCGTGGCAAACGCTTCGCTGGCCGGCAAGCGCGCGACGATGAACCAGTTGGCGCTCGGGACCGAGGCGATCGCGGCGACTTCCTCGACACCTTTGGAATTGAGCGTCAGCCCGGTGCCGCGAAACCCCGCCACCGCTTGGTCATGCAGCGCATTGACGCCGGGAGCCGACGTGGGTTTGAGTTGCACGTCACGGCTGGACGACTCGACATACAAGTGACTGTCGGGAAACACCAGCAGGAAATCCCCCGAGGCATCCCCCACGCGACTTTGCAGCAGTGCATCCAAAAGCCCTGTCGTACCGAGCACGCTGACGCCAACCAGCACGGCCTGGACTTCACCGGCGGCATTCTTGATGGGCGCGGACATGGGCAGGATCGGCACTTGAGTCGCCCTGTCTACCTCCGGTTGACCGATCAATGAACGCCCAGCCAATGCGCCTTGAAAGTAATCTCGCTCGGCGTAATTGGTATTCATCGTGTCCGGGAAGTTGGCGAGCAAACGACCCTGCGGGTTCACGATGGATAAATTCGCCGTGAACAGGGTTTGGTAGTCGTAATGCCCTTTCAGCCACGCCTGCAATTGCTCTGGTCGGGCCAGCAAATCGACCGGAACAGTGTCGGCGAGACGATCCAGCATGAGCTGGCGCTGGACGAGTTTGTAGTCGATATCGCGGGCCACATAGGTGGCCAAGGTCAATTGCTGGCCTTCCACCACAGCGCTTAAATCTTCGCGCAGAAAGTTGGTCAGCACGAAATACCGCACCACCGCGCCAAAAATAACCATGCACAGCGCCAATAACAGCAATCGCGTGACGATGCTGTGACTGATTCGGGTGAAGTTCAGCGGCGAGTGATGATGTTTTGGCATCACGGGAGTGTATCCGAATATGCCAGCACGATCCCGACGGCTATGATCTTTTGATTCACCCTCTCGACACTTGCCCAATAACAACAAAACAGGAGTTGAAAATGTCAGCATTGAACCTGCATCCCAAAGCCGCAGAATCCCTGACCCTGTGGCACGCGATGATCCGCACCGGCAACTTGCAAGCCTTGCCCGAATTGCTGGACCCGCAAGCTATATTCCGCTCGCCCATGGCACACACGCCTTATCCAGGCGCGGCCGTGGTGTCGATGATTCTCAACACGGTGTTCGACGTCTTCGAAAACTTTGAATACCACCGCGAACTGGCGACGGCGGATGGGCTGAATGTCGTGCTGGAATTCAGTGCCAACGTCGGCGGAAAAGCGTTGAAAGGGATCGACATGATCCGCTTCGACGAACAAGGCAAAATCGTCGAGTTTGAAGTGATGGTGCGTCCACTGAGTGGTTTGCAGGCGTTGGGCGCGGAAATGGGCAGCCGACTGGGTGCTTATCTGGCGGCCAGCAAGGCCTGAGCCTCGAAAACGGACAGATTCATGTTCTGAGATCTGTCCGTTTTTGCGCGTGTAACGCCGGGGTATTTACTACGGATGCCAGGAGAAAAGGGTAACGGTTTGATTGACCGCTTGCGGCTGGCTGTTGCCAATGCCTGCCACGACGTAGATACCCGGATCAGAAACCGAACGCAGGCCAAACGTTTGTATGCCGGCTTGCGCCACTAGGTACAGCGTGAGGTTAAAAGACAAGGCTTCGGCACCGCCACCGCGGGAGAAGGACGTATCCACCGTCACCGCGCTGGGGCTAATCGAAAAGGAAGAGACCGGAAAAGCACTGCCGCTGGGGACATTCATACTAATGCCGCCAACGCCTTCAAAAACAGGACCTGTGCTCCACGCAACCGGCGCGCCTTGCGCCAACAATTGCACCACTATTCGCTGGCCTTGCGCGGCATTGCTGACTTGCAGTTGCACTTGCTGATAGACGTTATCGTCGCTCATCGCTAAAAACTCCTTCCCGGTCAATGGATCAAAAACAGCCTTCCTGCGAACAAGAACCCTAGCTGCTAATTGAAAAATCGGCGTTGGGAATTGAGGCGTGCGCCTGTGGGAGCGGGCTTGCTCGCGAAGGCGGTGGGTCAGCCGACGTCAATGCTGAATGAAACACCGCTTTCGCGAGCAAGCCCGCTCCCACAGGAGGTATCTGGCACCATTCAAATAATCTGCGCTTCGACCGCTGCCTTATCGATCACTGACCACACAGCGCAAATCTTGCCGTCCTTGAACTCGTAAAATACGTTCTCGGTAAAAACCACCCGACGCCCGTTCACCGGCAGGCCAAACAATTCCCCCACCGGCGTGCAGTCAAAGCACAGCCTCGCGGCGATATGCGGTGGGTCGGCGATGAGGCGTTCGATGACAAAGCGCAGGTCGGGGATCGTGCGAAAGTCCCGCTCCAGCATCGCCCGGTAGCCGGCCACCCCCACACGCTCGCCGTTGTAGTGCACGTTTTCATCGAGCAGTTGGCCCAGGGTCGGCCAGTCCTGGCGGTTGAGGCAGTCGATGTAGGCGCGATAAGTGTCGCTGAGTGCTTGTTTGTACATTGCTCAATCTCTCCGTTGCGCGCCCTTTCAGTCAGGGCCAAAGCCTCTGCATCCGTTATTTATGCTCAGTTCCCAGCTTAATAATATTTTACCGATACCAGGGTGAACCCTAGTCTTGACCCCAAGAGATGGCAGGCCATAACCGACCTGACTCCCACTTCGAAGGGTAGAGAAATGACCACTGAAACAATAAAAACAGACACTTTGATTGTCGGCGCCGGTCAGGCTGGCGTGGCCATGAGTGAACACCTTAGCAAACTCGGGGTGCCGCACCTGGTGCTGGAGCGCAATCGCATTGCCGAACGCTGGCGCACCGGGCGTTGGGACTCGTTGGTGGCCAATGGTCCGGCCTGGCACGATCGCTTTCCCGGTATGGAATTCGACGATCTGAGCCCCGACGGCTTTGCCCCTAAAGAGCGGGTGGCGGATTATTTCGAAGCCTACGCCAAGAAATTCAACGCGCCGATCCGTACCGGCGTGGACGTGCTGAAGGTCGAGCGCAATGTCGGTCGCCCGGGCTTCACCATTGAAACTTCCGAAGGCGTGATCGAGGCCAACCGCGTGGTGGCTGCCACCGGGCCGTTCCAGCGTCCAGTGATCCCGCCGATTGCGCCGAAAGACGCGCCGTTCACCCAGATCCATTCCGCCGAATACCGCAATCCGCAGCAACTGCCCGAAGGCGCGGTGCTGGTGGTGGGTGCCGGTTCGTCGGGGGTGCAGATCGCCGATGAATTGCAAGGCGCCGGCAAGAAGGTCTATCTCTCAGTGGGCGCCCATGACCGCCCGCCTCGCGCCTATCGCAACCGTGATTTCTGCTGGTGGCTGGGGGTGCTGGGCGAGTGGGATCAAGCGGCGATGAAGCCTGGCCGTGAACACGTGACCATCGCAGTAAGCGGTGCCCATGGCGGCCGCACCGTGGACTTCCGTGGCCTGGCCCATGCCGGCATGACGCTGGTCGGCCTGACTCAATCGTTCAACGGGAGCACCGTGTCGTTCCAGCCGAACCTGGCGGAAAACCTCGCCCGTGGCGATGAGAACTACCGGGCGCTGCTGGATGCCGCTGACGCCTATATCGAGCGCAATGGCCTTGACCTGCCGGAAGAACCCGAAGCGCGCCACACCTTCCCAGAGCCGGACTGTGTGAGCAACCCGATTCTTGAGCTCGACCTGGTCAAGGCCGGCGTGACCTCAATCATCTGGGCCACCGGTTTTGCCACGGATTACAGCTGGTTGAAGGTCAACGCCTTCGACGACAACGGCAAGCCGCAGCATCAGCGCGGTGTGTCGAGCGAGCCGGGTGTGTATTTCCTCGGCCTGCCCTGGCAGTCCCGTCGCGGCTCGTCGTTTATCTGGGGCGTGTGGCATGACGCCAAGTACGTTGCGGACCACATCGCTATCCAGCGTTCGTACCTCGAGTACCGCGATGCGGACCAGCGTGCAGCCGAAACCGCCCCCGTCGCCCATAAAACCAGCGTCAGCGCTTAATACTTGTTCAGGAGCTTCACATGTCCACGCCAACCCATACCCGTATTCGCATGTTCAACACCAAGGAAACCTACCCGAACCAGAGCTTGGACAACGACCTGTGCCAGGCCGTCCGCGCCGGCAACACTGTGTATGTTCGTGGCCAGGTCGGTACTGATTTCGAAGGCAACCTGATAGGCCTCGGCGACCCGCGTGCACAAGCCGAGCAAGCGATGCGCAACGTCAAACAACTGCTGGAAGAAGCCGGCAGCGACCTGAGCCACATCGTCAAAACCACCACGTACTTGATCGACCCGCGCTACCGCGAGCCGGTGTATCAGGAAGTCGGCAAGTGGCTCAAAGGCGTGTTTCCGATTTCGACCGGGTTGGTGGTGTCGGCGCTGGGGCAACCGCAGTGGTTGATGGAGATTGATGTGATTGCGGTGATTCCTGAGTAAGCACAGGTAGACCGAAGCGCGGCCTTCGCGAGCAAGCCCGCTCCCACATTTGGAATGCGTTCCCCCTGTGGGAGCGGGCTTGCTCGCGAAGACGCCCGCCCAGACACCCAATAAGCCAAGGCTGAACAAGGAGCAAAACCCATGACCTTTTCCATCGCCGCAAGATGCCCCGAAACCGGCCAGTTCGGCATCGCCATCAGTTCCTCCAGCATCGCCGTCGGCGCCCGCTGCCCATGGCTGCTGCCGGGTGTCGGCGCGGTCTCGACGCAAAACATCACCCTGCCCTCCCTCGGCCCGGAAACCCTCGCGCTCATGGAGCAAGGCCTCTCGCCCTCGGATGCACTGGACAAGGTGCTGACCCGCAACGGCTACAGCCAATATCGCCAGATCACCGCGATTGACCACCTCGGCCGCACCGCGCATTTCAGCGGTTCGCAAACCCTCGGCAATCACAACGCCGTGTCCGGCGAGCAGTGTGTGGCCGCCGGCAACATGCTCACGGATCGTTCGGTGATCGAAGCCATGGTCCGCGCGTTCGAACACGGCGAAGGGCAACTGGCCGACCGTTTGCTGGCCGCCATGCAAGCCGCGATGGTGGCGGGAGGTGAAGCCGGGCCAGTGCACTCAGCCGCGATGGTGGTGGTCGGCGAACTGACCTGGCCGATCATCAACCTGCGGGTGGATTGGGCGGACGAAGACCCGATCGGCGAACTGGAAAATCTATGGGTCGCCTATCGCCCACAGGTTCAGGATTACATCGACCGCGCCCTGGCACCCGATCGCGCCCCTGGCTACGGCGTTGCCGGAGACGACCGATGAGCAGCAGCCGCGATTTGCTTCAAGCGTTGGTGGCGTTCGACACCATCAGCCGCGAATCCAACCTGCAGCTCATCGAGTTTGTCCGCGACTACCTCGCCGGTTTCGAGGTGCCGTGCGAACTGGTCTACAACGAGCAACGCAGCAAGGCTAATCTGTTCGCAACCATCGGCCCGGTCCATCTGCCGGGCATTGTGCTGTCGGGGCACACCGATGTGGTGCCGGTGGACGGCCAACCGTGGAGCGTTGCGCCGTTCGAACTGACCGAGCGCGACGGCAAGCTGTACGGTCGTGGCACGGCGGACATGAAAGGCTACATCGCCTGCGTGCTGGCCCTCGTGCCGTCGCTGGTCAAGGCGACGCTACGGCGGCCGGTGCATATCGCGCTGTCCTACGATGAGGAAGTCGGCTGCCTCGGGGTGCGCTCGCTGCTCAAAGCGCTGGAGCAACGTCCGGTCAAACCGATGCTGTGCATCATTGGCGAACCGACCGAACTCAAACCGGTGCTCGGCCACAAAGGCAAACTGGCGATGCGTTGCGACATTCACGGTGAAGCCTGCCATTCGGCGTACGCGCCGCTCGGGGTCAACGCGATTGAATACGCCGCCGAACTGATCGGCGAACTCGGGCGAATTGGCCAGCGGCTGAAAGCACCGGAGCATCACGACGAGCGTTTCGATCCGCCGTTCAGCACCGTGCAAACCGGGGTGATTGCTGGCGGCAAGGCGTTGAACATCGTCCCCGCCGATTGCCGTTTCGACTTTGAAATCCGCGCCCTGCCCTCGTTCGACCCAAGCGATGTGGCACAGGAACTGAAAACCTACGCCGAGCAGCAGGTTTTGCCACGCATGCGCGCCGTGAGTGAACAGAGCGACATCCGCTTCAGTCAGTTGTCGGCCTATCCCGGTTTGGCCACCGATGCCCACAGCGAAGCCGCTGAATTGATCGCAGCATTTTCCGGTTCCCGGGAGTTCGGCACCGTGGCGTTTGGCACCGAGGGCGGTCTGTTTGACGCAGCGGGGATCCCGACGGTGGTGTGCGGTCCGGGCAGCATGGACCAGGGTCACAAGCCGGACGAGTTTGTCAGCATCGAGCAATTGAACGGCTGCTACGCCCTGTTGCAACGGATGCTGGCATCGATCAGTTGAGCGGTAGGCCCGACGCTCAGGTGTAGAGTCGGGCCAGTTCTTCCTGGCAATAATCCACGAACAACTGCACCGGTTTGGTCAGTTGCGACCTTTTGAGCCACGCCGCCGATAACCCCGAGCCCGTCACCGTTTCCGCGAGCGGAATGCACACCAGTTGTTGCCCGTCATAGGTGTAAGGCGAAAAAGGTTTAGTCACCAGAATCGAAAAGCCAAAACCACGCCCGACCATGCCACGCACCATCTCGATTGAAGGCGAGCTGAAGACGATGTGCGGGGTCAATCCGCGCTCTTCGAAAATGCTGACGAAGTAAGTGCGGCTCGGCACTACGTCGAGCAGAATCATCGGCTCCAGCACCAGGTCGTCCAGCGAGACTTTCGCCTGCTGCGCGAAGCGATGGTCCGCCGGCAGCAAGGCGTAAGGTTGCTGCGGCGGCATCAGCGGAACGGTCTCGATCGTGCTGTCCAGATCGTGTTCAAACAGCATCGCCAGATCGATGCTGCCAGCGGTCAGGGCCTGCACCAATTCCTGTTGTTCGCCGTCGCGGATGCGGATCTCCACGCCTGGCCAGCGCTCCTTGAAACCGGCGATCAAACGCGGCAGGTACAGCGGCGCGACGGTTTCAAAGCAGCCGATATCGATCTGCCCCGCCACCACGTCATTGTCCGCCAATGCGTTCTGTTCAAATTCGTGCGCGACCCGCAGCAGCTCCAGCGCCTTGCGATAAAACCGCGAGCCGCTCGGCGTCAGCGAAACACCCTGGGCGTGATGGCGAATAAACAGCTGCACGCCGAAGCTTTCTTCCAAGTGCTTGATCGCCGTCGACACCGACGGCTGGGCGATATAGAGCTTGCGCGAAGCCTCCGCCACGCTGCCGCATTCGGCGGTGGTGACGAAATAACGCAGCTGTCGCAAGTTGTAAGCGGCCATGCGGACCTCCAGAAAACACATCAACCATGGCCACACACTTCCCCTGTAGGAGCTGTCGAGTGAAACGAGGCTGCGATCTTTTGATGTTAAAGATCAAGATTAAAAGATCGCAGCCTCGTTTCACTCGACAGCTCCTACGGGGATCAGGTCGCGCCAGTCTGCGGGGTATCTGAACGCCCCGCGATCAACCCAGAACATACCGGACCCACCCAACCCCGGGGCATATTTTTTTTAAGGCTTGAAGCAACAAACTTACTAATTTATCTATGCCGAGGCTTTGCACATGATCACTCCAACAAGAAAAGCGTCGCCCACGCGGCGCTCACCGAAGTACGTCCACGTACTCACATTGCCTTGGAGTTCGTCATGGTCACCTCTGCAACAACGTCCGCTCCGCTGATCGAGAAGCACACGATCGGTTATGTCCCGCCGCAAGATCGCCATGGAAAGGTCCGGGATTTGTTTACCCTCTGGTTCGGCGGCAACATCGCGCCGTTGCCCATCGTTACCGGCGCCCTCGGCGTGCAACTGTTTCACCTGAACCTGGTGTGGGGTGTCATTGCCATTCTGGTCGGGCACTTGGTCGGCGGCGTGCTGATGGCGCTGCACTCGGCGCAAGGCCCGCAAATGGGCATCCCGCAGATGATCCAGAGCCGCGCGCAGTTCGGTTCCCTCGGCGCGCTGCTGGTGGTGCTGATCGCCGGCATCATGTACATCGGCTTCTTCGCCTCCAACATCGTCCTCGCCGGCAAGTCGCTGCACGGCGTGGTCGACAGCGTGCCGGTGCCGGTGGGCATCGTCATCGGCGCCCTCGGTTCCGGGATCATCGGCATCATCGGCTACCGCTTCATCCATGTGCTTAACCGAATCGGCACCTGGGTGCTCGGCGCCGGCATTGTGCTGGGCTTCGGCTACATCTTCACCCACGTGCAGACCACCGACTTCCTCACCCGTGGCAGCTTCAACATCTCCGGCTGGTTGGCCACGGTGTCGTTGGCAGCGCTGTGGCAAATTGCGTTCGCACCGTACGTCTCCGACTACTCGCGCTACCTGCCGGCGGACGTGCCTGTCGCATCGACGTTCTGGACCACCTACCTGGGCACCGTGCTCGGCTCCAGCCTGTCGTTCATCTTCGGCGCCGTCGCGGTCCTCGCCACGCCCGTCGGCATGGACACCATGGACGCAGTCAAACTCGCCACCGGCTCCATCGGCCCGTTGATGCTGGTGTTGTTCCTGCTCAGCGTCATCAGCCACAACGCCCTCAACCTCTACGGCGCCGTGCTGTCGCTGATCACCCTGGTGCAAACCTTCGCCTACCGCTGGATCCCCACCGCGAAAAGCCGCGCCGTGCTCTCGGTCATCGTCCTCGGCGCCTGCTGCTTCGCCGCCGTCGGCGCCTCGGCAGACTTCATCGGCCACTTCGTCGACATGGTGCTGGTGCTGCTCGTGGTGCTGGTGCCATGGACCGCGATCAACCTGATCGACTTCTACGCGATTCACAAAGGTCAGTACGACATCGACTCGATCTTCCACGTCGACGGCGGCATCTATGGTCGCTACAACCCGCAGGCATTGCTGGCCTATGCGATCGGGATCGCGGTGCAGATTCCGTTCATGAACACGCCGCTGTACGTTGGGCCGATTTCCGAGCACATCAACGGTGCGGATCTGTCTTGGCTGGTGGGGTTGTTGGTGACGTCGCCGTTGTATTTCTGGTTGGCGAATCGGGACAGTGCTTATAAGCGTCGGTTGTCGAGTGGGAAACTGGCGAGCAGCGTGTAAACGTTCAAACATGAAAAAACCCGCATTGAGTTGCGGGTTTTCTCTGTTCAATTTCGGCGCTGTTCGCACGACCTACGACTCCAACCGCCCCTCTCCCTCACGATCATGCTCATAGTGTTTAGCGAGCGGAAACGCTGGCAACCAGGATTCGCGCCGGATAATCCAGCTTTCGTAAGTGGGTTTGAGTTGATCCGGGGTGTCGAGAGAGCCCAGGTTCACTTCGACTTCGTCGCCAGTGCGAGCGAAAACTGATGAGCCACAACGCGGACAGAAAAACCGTCCGGCGTAGTCCTGTGTTTCTCCAGTGATGGTCACCGCGTCCTGAGGAAAAATCGCGGAAGCGTGAAACAGCGCGCCATGGTGTTTGCGGCAGTCGAGGCAGTGGCACAAGCCGACGCGGTAGGGTTGGCCTGTCGCCTCGATTCGAACATTGCCGCATAGGCAGCCGCCAGTGAATGGGTTCATGGGGCTTCTCCTGGGAGGTTGAACCGTTGGAATGTTTAACGCTAGCAGTTGGGGGAGATTGAGCGCCCCGTCTATATCGAGAACGTGACTTGCGCGGCCTTGATCTCAGATGCAGATATCAGCGAATCAGGATTGATCAAGATGCTCATGAATGTGCCGCACCAGCTCCACAGCCGCCGCACTCGCAGTGCCTTTTGATCTCACTAGCGAAATCGCAAACGGCGGTAAATCCGGCAAGTTCGCCTCGGCAGATAAGATCTCCAGGCCTGGCGGCACTGCCGACTTCAACCACGCCGACACGGCCAGATCGCTGCCGACCATCGCTCGCGTTGTCTCAAGGTTGCCGTTATCAAAGACCATTTTCCATTGTCGATCCTGGCCTTCCAGAGCAGCGATCACTGGCTCACGAAATGCACAAGTCTCGGCAACCAGCGATACCGCCAATGGTGTGTTCAGGAAGGCCGCTCCACCGCTGGCGCCGACCCATACCAAACGATCGATCATCAGGCATTCACCGTTAGCACCCGCGGCCGCTTCCTCAATAATGGCCAGGTCCAGTGCGCCTTTGTCGACTTCAGTTTTCAGCTCGAGCGACGAACCACATTTGAGTGACAGCTCCACCTGCGCATTTGCCTCGACGAACGCCTTGAGGATTGGCGCAATCCACGCGCCGGCGAGGTCGTAAGGGACACCCAGGCGCACCCGCCCCTGGAGCGTGCTCCCCTTCACGTCCGCCCAAATCTGCTGGTTAAGCGTGAGCATTTGCTGGGCCTTGGTAAACAAGCGCTCACCAAGTGGCGCGAGGCGAATGCCGCGCCGATCACGTAAAAACAACGCGCCGCCCAGCACTTCCTCCAGCCGTTTGATCTGTTGACTGACCGCTCCTTGGCTCACATGCAGGTGCTGGGCAGCCACCGTCATGCTGCGTTTTTCAGCGACCACGACGAAGCTGCGCAGGAATACCAGATCCAGAGTCTGCATAGCATTAGGGTTCCTAATATTGAGCATTACAAACATTAGCTTTAATGCTACTTGGCAACAGGCTATTAAGTCGAGACCACTTAAGGACACTCGCCATGCCAGGTTCAATACTTCCGCTTCTACTCTTCGTTATGGTCGCCACGTTCAGCCCGGGCGGCGCAACCACCTTGGCGACAGCCTCCGGAGCAAATTTCGGTTGGGTGCGCTCACTTCCATTGCTTGCGGGCATCTCGTTTGGCTTGGCGCTGATGGCCGTCGCGGCGGCTGGCGGTCTGGGCAGCCTGATCCTGGCGGCGCCGTCACTGCAATTGGCGATGAAACTGGTGGGGGCGCTTTATCTGCTGTGGCTGGCCTGGCAGATCGCAAAGCGAGGAAAACCCGGTAACGCCGCGGTCAACGAAAAGCCCGCGAGTTTTCTCACGGGCATCTGGATGCTTTTGCAAAACCCCAAAGGCTGGGCGATGACTCTCAGCGCCGCCGCATCATTCGCTTCACTGACACCGGGGCCGGCGTCACTTGCGTTGCTGCTGAGCCTGGTGTTTGGCGTGTCTTGCATGTGTTCGCTGGCGCTATGGTGCGGAGCCGGGTTGGCGCTGTCGCGGCAATTGAAGAGCGAACGACAATGGCGATTTTTAAACATGCTGCTGGGTGCGCTGCTGGCTGTGTCTATTGTGCCAATCTGGCTTTAGGAACCTCTGGCTAAGCGCTTGACGCCCTGCCAGGAAAAACGTGGAAAAGTTTCAGGCTAGCTTCTCTCGACCCATTAAAAAGCCCGCTGGCGACCACATTTTCGCCGAACAGTCCCAGAGACAGCCCTTCATTCATATTTGAGATGGATGTCTGAGTTCGACGGTGAAGCCAAACTGGGAACCACATATCAGGCTCTCTATACTGGCCTCCCAGGATGGTAGTTGGAGCGCCAAATATGCCTGTCACACCCAATCAAAATTCCCCAATCATTTTGGTCCTAGCTCAACAAAGCGACTTGGAAAATCTTGTAGCCATTCGAATTGAGGCCATGCGCGAAAGTCTGGAGCGTGTTGGGCGATTTGATCCAGTGCGCGCGCGCGAGCGGTTTCTTAGCGGTTTTGAAGCTCGCAACACACGCTATATCGAGGTATCTGGAGAGAGGGTTGGTTTTGTAGTGGTCAAGCATCGCCACAATGAACTCTTGCTCGACCACTTGTATGTGAGACCGACCGCGCAAGGATCAGGTGTAGGGTCTGCTGTTCTCACTCAGATTTTCAAAGAGGCGGATGCGGCTGCGCTCCGTATTAAAGTGGGTGCACTCAAAGAAAGCGCTTCGAATCGCTTTTATACCCGCCATGGCTTCCAATTCATCGAAAGCAGTGAATTCGACAATTATTATGTTCGTCAGAGTGTTCCGGCGATTGGCCCGGCTTGCTAGCTGGATATGAGTAAGCGTCCGGTTAAGGCACGTTGCGATGAGTAAACGCCTGGCAACTGGCTACATGTGGCTCCCTCAGCGAGCCTCCAACTGCGGATTTTCGATAAAAAAAGCCGCTTCACTGAAGCGGCTTTTCTTTACTTGGAGATGTTTGCTAATACTGCTGCTTTCGCGTCTTTACCGTCGACGGTAGTCACACCAGCCAGCCAGCTATCCAGAGTCTCAGGATGAGCGGCCAGCCATTTTTTCGCTGCACTCAAAGCGGGCTCCTTTTTGTCGAGGGAGTTCATGATGCTGCTCTCCATGTCGACCGTGAATTTCAGATTGCTGTACAACTTGCCAACGTTACCGCAGCGCTCGGCATAGCCTTTGGATGTGATGGTTTTGACCGTTGCTGCGCCGAAATCGGGACCGAAGGAATCATCACCACCCGTTAGATACACGATGTCCATGTTCACGTTCATTGGGTGAGGCGCCCACGCCAGGAACACAATGGGCTTCTTGCGTTGAATCGAGCGACCTACCTCTTGGATCATGCCTGCTTCACCAGACTCGACCAGTTTGAAATCCTTCAAACCATACGAGTTGTCCTTGATGATCTTCTGCACCAACGTGTTTCCGCCGCTACCAGGCTGGATGCCGTAAATGCGGCCTCCGAGCTGAACTTTAAATTTCTCGATGTCCTTGAAATCCTTCAACCCCTCATCGGCCAGAAATTTTGGAACTGCGAGTGTGTATTTTGCACCTGTGAGGTTAGGGGCCGGGAGAACGGACAAAGAGTCCTTTAGGGGGGTAATCAGAGGATCCTGAGATGGCGACCAGTAGTTAATGAACGTATCCAGCTTGCCATCGCTAAGAGACTTCAGAACGATTGGCAGTGAAAGCATGCTGTCGTCAAATTTATATCCCAGGCCTTCGGCAACCACCTGAGTCAATGCGTTTGTCGATATACCATCGAGCCATCCCACGTTCGCCGTCTTGATGACTTGGCAACTGCTGGGTTCTTGAGCCATAACCAACACGCTTTGAGATGCCAAGGTTACTGCGATCACGGTTTTGTAAAACTTGTTCATCCGACTCCCCTCTAGAGTTGTACTAACTCTGTGTGACGTATCTGGATGGCAGACTCAAATTTGCACGTGGCTGACACTTATGAATTGCGCCTTTCCCGCTTCGATTATCGGCCAATCGCCAGTACGGCATAACCGCGTTTCTATTATGAGGAGCATGCGGTTTTCTTATGGATCAGTAGGGAGGGATCCACCCGGATACCTTTCGCTTAGACACTTCACGAGAGCCGTTGGATTAAGCTGAGGACCTGTCGGAAGCTTTCGTCTTCAGGAGCCAGAGTGAGCCCTGCTGTTTTGCGGATGGGGACGTGGTAAGGAGATGTGCCGCGTCAATCGCCGCCGCCCAGCCCCTCCAGCATTTGCAGATTTTCGTTTCTCACCTTTGCAGATCGAGCAGCCAGCTCTGCAAATCCATCATCGCTCATGACCTTCTCCATGTTCAGCAGGCATCGATGAGGTTTGTACAGGATGAGGTCTTACAGGTCGATCACCCACCACGAACCTCAATACCAGCACACAAAGCAGAAGCGATGGCCGAGATAGTGGCGAGCTATCTGGAGAGTGTACTCATGGGTTGAAAACACGGAAGGTGGGTATATCAAAGGTGCAGATGTGCACGTCGTAGAAAAATCTGCCTTTCCACTGATCGAAATAGCTCCAAGCGCGACAACCTGGGTAGCCTTCCTGAGTTCTGATCACAGGTATGCACGTAATAGCGGCAGCACGCTGCCGCTATTACGCAAATCTGATCCGTAAGTAAAGTGCCTAGGCCACAGGTTGGTCGAGCGCGCTGCGGCCCATAGTCTGGTCACCAACGTACTTTTGATCGAATGCTGGCCGAGTGAAAATCCTCCGGAGCATAGGCTCGAAGTGCTCCAAAGGGCGAGTCGGGTAATCGGGGTCGAAGGACGATTGGTCCCATTCCTCACAGAAGCGCACACAGCTCTCGTAGTACGGGTGATCCTTGTACAGATCCCGCTCATTACGATCACCGCCGAAGAAGTGCACGTAGTAGTAGTTCTGGAAGAGGCCGTGATAATTGATGACCCAGGTCACCTCTGGACGAACATATGGGCGAAGGATGGATGCTGCATACTGGGAGTGGTTGTAGGGGGCGATCTCGTCACCCAGGTCATGGATCAGCGCTGCAACCACCATTTCCTCGTCTGCACCAGCGTCCTCAGCCCTACACGCGGTCTGAAGCGAGTGAGCTAGCCTGCTCACCTTGTAACCGCTCAGAGAGTGCTCAAGATCCCGCAAGCATTTGAGAATGCGGTCGGGCAGCTCCTTTGCGAAATCAGTTTCCAGCTGGGTCAGCATTTCATATTCGGCTTTGGTGCCGTCTTTCATTTGGGTAAAGGCTACGGTTTCCATCATCAGTCCTCAGGCTTTCGAATCTTATTGAGCTTTCAAGCTTCTTTTCATGGCTTTGTAGATGCCTTTGGGGCCGTCCATATCCATGTAGCAACCTTGCAGATGGCGGCGACCTTCATTGGTATCAAAGCTCGTCCGTCCATGGAGGACACGGGTGTTGTTGAACATTTGCAACTCGCCCTTCTCCAGCTTGAAACGTCGCTCGAATGCCGGATCCACAAAGAGCTCCCCCATGCGACGACGTGCACGGTGGAATATGGCCATGTCGTGTTCATTCAGCAGCGGTAGATAGTCGAGGCGCGGGCTATAGCTGACACCTGTCATTCGGCCTAGCGCGTCAGTCATGATGATCGGCCGGCGTTCAATCAACTCCACGTCGTTGTCGACGTGGCGGTAACGTACCGGCACGTTGGCCAGCAGTTCGAACCCTTCAGGATCTTCCAGCTTGAGCTGCTCTGCGACCGCGAGACTGTCTACGAGTGTAGAGAGGCCTCCCGATGTTTCGTTGATCAGGCAGTGCAAGAGCTGGATGCCAGGCATCGGGTCGCGATAGGGGTTATCGGTATGAGGATCGAGGTGAATCGAGCGATAGGCCAGGTCATTGGAGTTAGGCCGGGAGTAGACCTCGAAGTACTTGCCGAAATTAGTTTCGCGCACCTGGCCGAAGATTTTGCCTACATCCAGAACTGACTCTGCTTCGGTGGGCACGTACTGGATAACGACAACCCCGTAGGTCAAAAACTTGCTGAACGCCTCCAGTCGATAATCGAAGTCGGTCAGTCGGTTGAAGTCGATGTAGATGAGTTGGGTGTCAATGTTGCTCTTCCAACTGATGGGCGTTGGCAGGCCATCCAACGGATCGAAGTCGGCACGAAACTCCGTGAGGTCATACAGCCCCGCATAACCATCACTGAATGACAGCCATGCCTGATCTACGCCTTTGGCCTCTGCTTCAACCAGAGTGATGCCGTCAGGAAGGTTATGCGGGTTAAACAGTCTTTGCTGAGTAGTGACATCAAGACTGACAGCATCCTGGCAGCGCTCCCGCAACCACAGAGGCGCTAGCACAATGGTTTCCCCTGGCAACTGTGCGATCACGGATGCCGGTTGTTGCTTGATTTCAAAAGTGACCTGTACCATGAGAACCTCCAAATAGGTGGTCTCAGTATCCTTACGTGCTCAGGGGATAAACACCCGCAATCCCCTTATTAGAGGTATGCATAAACGTTATGGAGCCGAGCGAACAGGACCTCCCGCCACTTAAATCTTTGGTCGCCTTTGAGGCCACAATCCGCTTGGGTTCGATGACGGCCGCAGCTGTTGAATTGGGCACTACTCAACCGGCGATTTCTCAGCGGATTCGCACCTTGGAGGAGTCGCTTGGGTGTGTACTCTTCGAACGTAACGGTAAGCTGTTGCGACCCACCTATGAGGGTCAGCAGATTTATTCAGGCCTAGCATCCCCGGTGAGTGAAATTAAGGCAGCGGTCAAGCGCATGCGTCGCCATTTCAACAAGCAGAAACCTACCATCTCGATCGCTGCGAATTTTGGATTCTGCTATTTCTGGCTTATGCCGAAATTGCCTGCGCTCCAGAGCCAGTTCCCCCAGATCCAATTCAAGATTCGCCCAGTAAACCTTGACGATGATCCGATGCTTCAAGATGCCGATATCGCCATTCAGTTTGGATCCCTCGACGGTGACTTCCGATTTGAAAAGCTACTGATCCCCGAGACGGTATTCCCAGTGTGCAGTCCAGATCTGGCTGAAAAACTGGGGCTAATGGAAGGTACGAAAATAAGCAGTATCGAGGATCTACCGCTGCTTCATAAGGACAGCGATGACTCCCGGTGGCTGGATTGGCATCACTGGTGCCTGCACGCGAAGATCACTCCGCCAGAGGAAGCGCCAGTTTTTTGCTTCAATAACTATCCGTTGCTGCTGACCGCTGCACAGGAGGGTCAAGGTATCGCCTTGGGCTGGGCTGGGCTGATCGAAGAGCAGATCAAGGCGGGCAAATTGATCGCTCTCGGGCCTTCAGTAGACCGGCCTCACCGGGGTTACATTGTGAGATCGAACTATCACGAGACACTTCTGGTGAGGGATGTCCTTCAGTGGCTGATTGCGGCAAGCTGACCTTGAAGCCTGCGCCGTTGAATGTCCGCCAAATCCGTTTCCGCTGCTGAAAATCGTGCTGGCGAGGTATTAGATTAACTCGATGCCGATCCCGCCAGGGACCAGACTCGTCTATCTGGCGAGCATTTTCGCCTAAATGGGTGTCCGGTTTCATTAGACCACTACACATCCGGGTAGCCGATCTTCTACCTATCTGCAAGTTGGACTTGATCTCTACCACTTGATTTAGCGCTGTACATCGCGGTATCGGCACGCCGAATGAAGGCGTCAAACGATTCTGATGGAATCCACGTTGCAACGCCGAAGCTACAGGTAGCCTTTCCAACATCATCAAATGGTACGGTGCTTATTAGAGCTCGAAGCTTTTCTGCCAGCAGCCTTGTATCGTTCAGTTCGCTATCCGGGCAGATCAATGCAAACTCTTCACCGCCTGTTCTGCACAACAGATCGGTTTTGCGTGTTGCCGAACGTATTCGTGTGCACAACGACTTCAGAACGTTATCACCACACTGATGGCCCCAGCGGTCGTTGATGTGTTTGAAGTGATCGACATCAAACATGATCAGCGACAGAGGGCGGTATTGCACGTTAGCCTCAATGAGCAGGCGCTCCATCAACTCTTCGAAGTATCGACGGTTATAGACTCCGGTCAGGTGATCGGTAATGTTCAACAAACGCAAGTCTTGCGTGCGTTCATCAACCAGCGAGAGCGCGCGGGCGCGCTGCGTAATCAGCAAGTACACCATCAAGGTCAGCAGCAGCGTCAACCCTGCTCCGAACACGATAATCAGGCTGATGGACAGTGCGTAGCTGTTGGCGACCAGAAATGTTGAGCTGGGTCTAAACTGGATCAAGTAATTTTGGTCGGCTACTTTCAGCAGCCGCTGCGTATGCAGCGCTGAAGGGGCAGCTGGAGCCAAGCTCTGATAAACATTTTCCGCTTGATGCTGCGGGCCGATCAATGAAAGCGTCACGTTCAGTCGTTGCAGACTTGGTAATGGAATGCCTTGTTCCATCAAAGAAGCCAAGCGTACGCTGGAGACAACGAACCCCTGCAAATTATCATTGTTCAATGGAACCTCAGGGGACTCGTGGAATACAGGAGCAACAAAGAAAACCCCCGACTGCCCATTGGTCATTTTCAACGGTTCCGACACAACTATTTGACGTGTTTCTCGTGCCTTGCTCATCAAGGCTTGGCGACCCGGGCGAGCCATAACATCCATGCCGGGTATGATCTTTACGTCATCGCGCTTCAATAAGTAGAGCAATATCCAGTGTTCCGGCCGGCTGGCGAGGGGGACTCTTTCGCCGGTGACGGGATTAATTTCATGATATGAAAAATCACTGGTGCCATTGAGAAGCGCCTTGGCGCGAAACGCTTGTAAATCCTTCTCTAAAATCTTTGGTACCCAGCTATAGGCTTCGTCCTCTCCAACTAGAGGCGTAACGAATCCCAGAAACTCCTTTTCAGTGACATCGTCGGCGTTGATAAAGAAACGCCTCACAACGTCTAATTTCAAGACCTGAGTATTAAAGCGTCGTTGCAGGCGACTGAATCTTTCGTCGACCTCAAGTTGAAAAGCAACGCTAACGGTACGCTGCTCTGCCCCTAAGAACAGAATCAGCACCAAAAACGTGACGGCCACCCCAGCCAGGCACACCAAACCGCAAAGGGTCACGTCTGATGCTTTGAGTACGCTCTGACGAGTAGACATCATTTTGTGTTCCTTGCTCATCGCCAAAAACAGTGTGCAGTGACCTGAAGTACTTTTGGAGTATCGGCACGCTTGTCGTTATCTTTATGAATCAGGCGTTAGAGAAAGGGGCTTATATGAAGGATTCCAACCAGTTAACGGTTCAAATCTCGAGCTGTCGTGGCAAATGGACCTGCGAACAGTTATAGGCATGTTCGCCACCCCTGCGCAGTCCTCGGGCCGATGGGCATACGTCAGCCAGTCTGGCAGTGCCCAGGCGAGCCCAAGCTGGCGAATGGCAAAGTCGCGCAACCCGCTTTTCTGGAGCCTACTCGACCGGCTGCTTTTGGCCGAAAACAGTCAGAAGTGAACGACAGCAATCAGCCAGTAACGAACGGTCAACGATAGCGTCAAGCGTTCGCAAAGCCGCACACCTTAAGAGTCGCGATAGATCGTTTCGTGAATGGGAGCGTGGAGCGCCACAATGTTGGCTGACAAGGTGCAAGCCAGGTCTCTGCACCTGCCATCAGATCTATTAATCAACCACCACAATCCGCGTCAGCCCTACCCGCTCGGCCTGTTCTAAAACTTCCGCCGGCGTTGCGTCTGCGCTGGGCATGATCAGGCTATTCTCGCCATCCCCGAAATGCAGCTGCAGCAGGTGCATCGCCGCCTCGTGAATGGGCAGTTGAGGCTGTTTGAGATCGAACACGTGGGTGCGGGGCTCGCCGTCGAACAGGTATTTCAGGGTGTAGTAGCGCATGGTTGATTCTCGTCAGGGAAGAAGTGCCGTTAACCATCCCGACTTTATTCATCAGCGCTTGGTTCAACTATTCGGCGTTCGGTGGTTGCTTCTCGGGCACTGTAAAACTCACTGTCGTACTGGTGAGGATTTTGTGAGTCGGGTCGGCGACTTCTAGAAGAACTTTGTGAGTTCCGGGCGTCAGCCCAACCAGAATGATCGGGTCTTCACTGGTATGCGCCCATGTACCTTTCCAGTCATCGACAGTCACATGGAGGTGGCCGAGACGTGGTGAGACGTTACCAGCCGCTTTGCCGAATACCGGCATGATCCTGGCGTGCTCTGTTCGATACTGGATGATGACAACCCCGCGGGCGAGCGGCTCGGCAAGCGGTGGATAGGCAGTGAGTGTTGGCAGCGCCTCAGATTCCAGTGGGAGTATTGCCGGTGGGTGATGGGTTTCTGCTTCTCCTTGACCGAATGCAGCTATGCAAACAAAGCCTCCAAAGGCAAAGACAAACAGATTTCTGAGCGCGAGGGACATGGAGTTTTTCTCCAGCGTGATCTTATTCAAGGCTAGATCAAACCGCCCCATTGTCTATGCCGCATCGACCGGTTGAACCGACAGGCAGAGTCAGTTATTCAAAACCGCCAAGACGCACATGCCAACTCGCTACAGTGGTGGATGCTCGTCAGGGAAGAAGTGCCGTTAACAATCCCGTCTTGATTAATCAGCGCTTGGTTCAGCTATTCGGCGGGGAGCGTTTGATCCACATAAACATGTTTATCGATGCGTGTTTAAAGACACTCGGTGTTACGTCATAAACGGCTACATCGCCTTGCGCCGTTGCCTACGCGTACGCCAGAATCGGCCGGCTTGTGCGGCTATGGGGTGGGCTATATCGTTTCCGGGTCACTGCAAAACAGTGATCGGGTTTGGTAGCCCGCTTGAAAACATTCGCATGGCGGCACCTTATGTAGTCTCTTTTGGGGACTCCGCTTTATATGGTGGTCATGCGTGGGGCTCCTTGTGAGCGCCGGGTTTCCCGTTTTCGACCGGTCTACCAACCCACGTATGGCCGCCACCCCCTCGTTTGGTAGCGAAGGTGATGGCTCCTCAATCTTAATTTCGAAAATGGGAGTTTCATCTATGTTCAAACCAACACCCAACCCCCCGAATATTGATCCAGTACCCTACGACGCCTCTTTTGATCTTGACCCCAAGAAAATGAAAGTGGCGGCCGACCGCGCGCTCAAGATCTACCTCAACCCCGGGGCGACGAAAGCGCAGATACCGCCCCGCAGACCCGGCACCATTTTCACCATCGACGCAGCGGTGGATGACGAAGCGTTGCTGGTTGAGGTCTATGAGTCGCTTTCAACCGCCTGCAAGATAGTCAACGATCTCGTCGAGCTGGAGGAAGGCCCGCGACGCCATACGTTGTTGGTGTTGCATCGGTCGCTCCTGATGGGAGAGGCGGCGGCCAATCGCGTACTGGATAACCACAAGCCTTTGTAGGAGCGAAGCTTGCTCGCGAAGGCGTCGGGCCTGACACACCGCGTTATCGTTCTTCGCGGGCAAGCCTCGCTCCTACATTTGATGGGTGTCGTTCGCAAAATTTATGGCCGACACAGATCCCCCGTAGGAGCAAAGCTTGCTCGCGAAGGCGTCGGCACAGTCAATGACACTGTCGCCTGACACACCGCTTTCGCGAGCAAGCCCGCTCCCACATTTTGATTGGCGTAGTTACACGATCTTGGCGATGGTGCTCGCATTAGCGATCACTAGCCGTATCGTGGGGTTATTGGTTTGGGTGTTTGAAATCTGGTGGATAACGGCGAGATTCGTCGCAGCCGTGCTCACACTGACAGAAACCGAAGAGCGCGACGGCCAGGTCCATGCAGAGGTGACGCTGCCGCCATCGGCGAGCATCAGCGCAATCTGACCGCCAAGCAGCGATTGGGCATCGGATGCACCGTTGCCGTAGGCTTGGGTAGCGAAGATTGGCGCGCCGGGAATCGGCGCTGTCGCCCACTCTCCCCCCGTCAACAGGCAGCCGCTGACCACAATCTCAGTATCACTCGCATTGTGAATCTCTAGAGTAAGGGATCGTACAAACGTGCTCATCCGTGGCCTTCCATTTGATTATCAGCAAATGACCTCTGCGACCTCAGAGTACTGGCAAAGGCCCCATTAAATAAATCCGCCCCTATTTCGGCTATCATTCGAGCGTTTTCAAGCCCGGTATAAAGAGATGAATCGTCAAAAAAAATTACAGCAGCTGTTCAAGGCTAAAGCCAAGAAGGCCAGTGCCAAACTGGCACCGCAAAAAAAGGATAAGTACATCAGCAAGGCCGACCGGTTGAAGCTGGAGGCAGAAGCCGATCAGGACGCCATCAGTTCCTCTGAAAGCTGATCCATGAGCGACGATTCCTACGCGCGGTACATTCGCTTTCAGACGCCCGATCCCGGCATTGCCCCTCGGGAACAGGCGCCGATGCTCGCCCAGGAACAAGCCTGGGCGCGGGAGTACGCTTGCGGGCATCGCTTCAGCTGGATCGCAGTGTTGTTGCCGCCGTTGTGCTTTGGCCCGGTTTTGCCGGGTCTCGCGTTTCTGTTGGGACTGTTGCTCTATCAATCGTTATTTGCCCCACGCCTGGATATCGACCAGATCATCGGCGCGTCTTTCGGCTGGCTTGCGCTGGCGACGCTGCTGTTCATGGCGGCCTGGGTGTTACGCAACAATCTGCGCGATATACGCGACCCGACCAAACGCTACTGGCAGTCCATGCCGGATCAAGAGCTGGTCGAGCTTGAGCGCCATACCCTGGAATCCGGCATCAACCTGTGGTCCTCCGATTACGACCCGGACTGCAACACCCTCATGCTGTGGAAAAACGGCAAGCTTGAAGGCGTGCAAGACAGCGGCGTTTCGCAATGGGTTGTGGCCAGGACAACTGCCGGCCACTGGCTGGTGTTAAAGGAACAATTTCCGGGCAACTTCAGCTACGGACGGGAGGGGGAAATGCCCGCGCCGGACAAGCACCTGCAACCCAGCCAGGAATTGGCGATCGCCTTCGCTCCCGGCACCAACCTCTCGCTCGGTCGGCGTTTCAGCGGTGCGCCGCTGCCCTTGGTGAACACGCTTTATTGGCTGTCTGCCGATGAGCTCAAGCGCCTTGTCGAGATCGCCCATCACTGGACCTTCTTCCCTCCCGATCGCTACGCCGTGGTCAATCAGCAGGACGCCGGATGGCTGCAATGGCTGGTGGACAAGGCGCACGCCAGCGTCGGGCCCCTTCCTGAACGTCAAACTTCGACGCTGGTTTAGCTCGGCACCGCTAGCCCGACTTTCACCCGGTCCAGCGCCACGATGGTCTTGAACCAGGTCACATTGGCGTTTTCAGCGAACAGTCGCCGCGCCAACGCTTGGTATTCCTGCATGCTGGCGACTGTCAGCACCAGGACGAAATCCACTTCGCCGGTGACGTAGTAGCACTGCTGAACTTCGGGCACCGCGAAGTGTGCCTTCATCGCCTCCAGCGCCTCGATGCTGGTGCGCTCGGCCATGACTTCCACGATGATCGTGATCGGCCGGCCGACGGCGGTGGGATCGACGATGGCGACATTACCGGTGATGACGCCCCGCTCCTCCATTCGCTTGATGCGGCGCTGAACGGCAGCCGTGGAGAGATTGACCTGCTCGGCCATCAGGCGCAGCGGCGTGGTGTTGTCGCGCTGGACGAGGTCGAGGATGGCGCGGTCGAATTTGTCCAGCGAGTCTGATGCTGCGTCGTTTTTGATCATGGTAGGCCGCGAGAAATTTTCTCGAAAATTACCAGAAAACCGAGGCCCTTTATCCAGTTATGCGAAATATTATCTTGCCCACAGTCTGCACACGCAGCCTGAGTCGGGAATTCATAGGATATTATTGGCATGGTCGCTTTGTTTCATCTTTCCCCGGTCTTGTTGGTCACAGCCATGCTCGTGGTGTTGCGCCGGCCGCCCGTTCACGCCGCTATCGCCGGCACTCTCCTCGTTATGCTGCTCTGGTTCGCCGGCGCTGCCGATGCGTGGCATCCGGGCAGCATGGTGGCGGCCGCGCAAGATACGGCGGTGCTGTTCGCCAGTACGGCTTTCGTGATCGTACCGGGTCTGGCCTTCGTGATTTTCATCGAACGCCTGGGCGTCAATCTGGCGCTGAGTCAGTGGGTGCGCTCGCTGGGCCTGAGTCGCGGTGATCAACTGGTGTTTATCGTCCTCGGGCTGGCGCCGTTGCTGGAAGCGATGACTGGTTTCGGTGTGTCATTGATCGCCACGGTGCCCCTGCTGCTCAGTCTCTTCGAGCGTCGGGTCGCGCTGCGAATTGCGCTGACCGGCATGGCGATCATGCCGTGGGGAACGCTGGGGCTGGCCTCGGTGATTGGTGCCTCGCTGGCTCATCTGGACACCGCTGCGCTGGCATCGACCTCGGCACTGATCAGCGCACCGGTTTTTCTGGCCCTCAGTGCGATAGCGCTGTATCTGGCCGGCGTTCGTGAGGCGCGGGAATGGCGCGGGCTCGGCGTTTTCTGGCTGCTGTTTGTGGCGGTGCTCTACAGTGCAAGTCGGTGGCTGGGGCCGGAAATGGCCGGGGTTGCGGCGGGCCTGGTGACGGCAGTTGCGGTGCTGTCTGTCGGGCAGTGGCGGCGGCGCAGCGAACGCGGTTCCGTGCAATGGCCGCGTCAGGCGTGGCCGTATCTGGTGTTGATTGTCTGCATTGTTGCGTTGAAAACGCTGTGGACGATCACCGCTTGGCCGGATCTCTGGATCGTTCAAGGCGCCCAGGTCAGCTGGAAACCACTCGCCTCGCCTGGAATCGCGCTGATTCTGGTGCTGATCGGGTTGGGGTTTCACACGCGCAATGCACACCATCAGGCAGAGCCCGGCATCAGCGTCCCGGCTGCGTTGGCAGCGCGGGCGAAGCGGCCACTGCTGACCATTTTCTTCTTTCTCGCGATGTCGCAGATGATGGTGAAGGCCGGTTTCCTCGCAGGTTTGATGCAATTGCTGACGGGCCTTTCGCCCTCCGCCGCGACGTCGCTGGTCAGCCTGCTCGGCGCGCTGTCAGGCTACATGACCGGGTCGAATGTGGGCGGCAACGCGATCTTCATGCCGGCCATCGCGATGCTCCCCGAGACCTCTCGATTATTGCTGGCAGCGGTGCAGAACAGTTCGGCCGGACATGCGGCGCTAGGCTCGCTGTCGATCGTCATGCTGATCCTGGGGCTGGCTAAAACCACGGCCACGGAAGACAGCGAACTGGTTCGGTTTGGCTTCTTGCTGGTCTGTCTCAATACGGTGTTGGTCGCGTTGGGCGCCGGGTTGCTGAGCGCAGGGTAGAAACCGGGGGGCGTCACAAACTCGTCACGCCCACCTGCTATTTTCCTCGCGCGATCCGCCCTATCCGTTGCCCGACACAAGGTGCCCCTGAAGGTGTTCTCAACCCCGACCCGCCAGCAAATCATCCTCAGATCCGACGACATGCGCTGCGATGACTTTGGCGCGCTGTTTTCGAAAATGTTCGGCAACCGCTATGCCGATACTCCGCCTCCACCGGGGCACATCATCATTGGCGGGGTCTACGGTCGGCACGAAGGCGTGAGCTTTCGGCGCATGCACTATCGGGGCGATTTCATGGTGGCGTTTCCCGATCCCGTGGATGAAATCACCTTCGTCATTCCTACCGCCGGCAAGATCGTCTTCAATCACGCGGTCGAGTCCGTGGGTGTTGCGCATGTCGGGCTGGCCATCGACAAGGCCGATGTGCGTTCGATGCGTTTCATCGACAATCATGCGCAGCATGGGATTTCGATCAAGCGAGGGCTGCTTACCGAGCGGCTGTCGACGCTGCTGGGCAAGCCGATCTTGAGCAAGTTGGTTTTCGAGCCAGAAGTGGATTTGAATGCTGCGGCCTTCCAGGGCATCAAGGCGTTGATCGACCTGGCGACCGGGACCGAGTTCGACCTGCTGATCAACGCCGGCACGCTGATGCCTTCGCGCCTGCGGGAAATGTTGGTGGATGCGGTGCTGGAAGCCTGGCCGCACAACTTCACCCAAGCCCTTCGCCGCCCTGCCCCGCAGATCGCGCCACGGCATGTGAGGCTGGCGGTCGAGTACATTCAGGAGCATCCCGATAATCTCATCAGCGGCACGGATCTGGCGCGGCTGAGCAACGTCAGCCAGCGTGCGTTGCAGGATGGGTTTCGGCGGTTTGTGGGGATGTCGATTGTGGACTATCAGCGGCAGGTGCGTTTGGAGCGGGCCTACGATGCGTTGGCGGGCGGTGCCTCAATGTCGGTGACTGATGTGGCTTTGAGGTATGGATTCAGCAATGTCGGCAGGTTCTGCCAGTACTTCCCGCACGCCTACGGCATCAGCCCGGCGGAAGTGAAAAGCCGCCGGCGCTGATTGGATCGCTAACAAAATCCAAGCCACACCACAAAACCATTGTGGGAGCGGGCTTGCTCGCGATGGCGTCGTATCAGTCAACATCGATGTTGGCTGGCAGTCCGCCTTCGCGAGCAAGCCCGCTCCCACAGGGGATTGGGGTTGGTCACAAATACTGCGTCCGCTGCAGATCCAATGTGGGAGCGGGCTTGCTCGCGAAAGCAGTGTGTCAGCCGACATCCATTTTGAATGTGCCGGCCTCTTCGCGGGCAAGCCTCGCTCCTACAGGGGGGTGGTGTTTGCTGGGCTCATCAGAATAGGTAGCTGGCCTTGAGACCGCCGCTGAAACCATGGCTGTCGCCGCCACCACTGGCGCCAACTTCAGCCCCCACGCTCAGCGCACCGAGATTGGCCATGAGGTTGACGCCGCCCGTGAACTGATCGCGGTTGTCGAAGGCGGCGCGCTGTTCGATGTCCAGGCCCAGCAGATGGCCTTCGCTGTCGACCGTGTGATCGCCCAGCACATGCTCGTAACCCACTTCGACACCCGGCACTAGATTCCACGCGCCCATTCCAATCGGCGCGAACGAGGCCTTGAGATTCGCCACCGCACTGCGGCGGGTAGCCTGGATACTATCGACGTCGAGAGCCAGTTCGCTGCCCTTCTCTGTGAAACCCAACAAATCCAGATGGCTGACGCGCACCCCGAGGCTCGGTTCGAGGGTCATCACGCTGAGCGGCAAACGGTAGCCCAGCGCCAGGCTGGTGCCGGAGAGATTGCCATGACTGTCGCCCTTGGCCGAACCGAGTCCGCCGCCGAGGTCGCGCTTGCTGTCGTAGTCGAGCCAACCGGCGTTGAGGTCGGCATCGACAAACAACCCGCGCTCCAGACCGCCCGGCGCGTAGCGGGCACCCACGGAGAAAAACGTCAGGTCGGTGTCGGCCTCGCCACCCGCCCCGCCAACGTTGCCACGGCTGTAGCCGAATCCGCCATGGGCGCTGAGTTGGTCGGAGAAGCGCTGGGTCAGGCCGATCATCAAGCCTTGGCTGTGTTCGTTGCTGCTGGCGACATGGGACGAGCCGTCAGTGCCGAGATAGCCCGCCAGCGCGGCGCTCCACAAACGGTATTGGCCGACCTTGAGGTCCGTGCCGCTGCTGAACGGCGCCGCAGCCTGGTCGATCATCGCGCCCTGACGCAGCAAGTAACTCGCGGCGTCCGCATGCACCTGGCC